>MESD01000117.1 GCA_001770815.1 Burkholderiales bacterium RIFCSPHIGHO2_12_FULL_69_20 | reverse complement strand
GGCAGTACGCCGTGGCGGCCAGCTACCCGACCCCGGGCAGCCTGGCGCCCACCGCGGTGATCGGCGCGTCCACGCTGCGTGGCACCGCGCCGCTGGCGGTGAACTTCTCGGGCACCGGCTCCAGCGACGCCGACGGCAGCCTGGTGGCCTACGACTGGACCTTCGGCGATGCCACCACCGCCAGCGGCAGCACCACCGCCCACACCTACGGCACGCCCGGCAGCTACAGCGCCGTGCTGCGTGTCACCGACAACAGCGGCCTGAGCGCCAGCAGCAGCGTGGTCATCACGGTGGATGCGCCGGTGGTGGTGCAGTCCATGCGCGTGGCCGACATCGCCATGGCCCTGAAGCTGGCCAGGAACGGCAGCGCCACGGCCACCGCCGCGGTGAAGGTGCTCGATGCCAACGGCCTGCCGGTGGCCGGCGCCAGCGTGTCCGGCAGCTGGAGCGGGCTGGTGGCGCGCAGCAGCAAGGTCACCACCGACAGCGCTGGCGTGGCACGTTTCACCTCGCCCAGCAGCCGCAGCCGCGGCACCTTCCGGTTCACGGTCAACAGCGTGGTGCGCAGCGGCTACAGCTACCTGCCGGCCAGCAACTTCGAGACCACCGACTTCATCACCCGCTGAAGCCCGGCCGCGCCGCTGCCGGGTTATTCGGCAGCAGCGCGGCCCAGTCCGAACAGCGCCGCCACCGCCTCGCGGTACAGCGGCTGGCCCAGGGTGTTGGTGTTGTGGTGCGAGCCACCGTCGACCAGCACCCAGCGCTTGGGCTGGGGTGCGCGCTCGTAGAGCGCACGGCCCAGCGCCTGCGGGATCAGGCTGTCGTTGCTGCCGTGCACCACCAGCACCGGCGCACGCACCTGGCCGATGCGCGCCCCCGCATCGAAGCGCTGGGTGATCAGCGGCGACACCGGCAGCCAGCCCCACTTGAAGCTGCCCACCAGCTCGGGCATCGAGGTGAAGCTGCCCTCGACCATCAGCCCGGCCAGATCGGGCACCTCGGCGGCCAGCCGCACCGCGATGGCGCCGCCCAGCGAGTGACCGAACAGGTAGCGCGGCAGCCCCGGGTGCTGCGTGGCCAGCGCGTCTTCATGGGCCAGCGATTCGGAGGGCAGGGCGGGGCTGCTCTGGCCGAAGCCGCGGTAATCCACCCCCAGCACCGCGAAGCCCAGCTCGTGCATGCGGCGCATGCGGTGGGCGCTGCCACGCACGTCCCAGCGCGCGCCGTGCAGGTACAGCAGCAGCGGCGCATCGGCACGCGGTTGCGGCAGCCACAGGCCGTGCAGGCGCACCGCCTCGCCGGTCTCGGCCGAGCGGAACGGGATCCACACGTCGGCCATGCCCTGGGCCGCGGCCAGGCCACCCGACCAGGTGCGGTCGCTGGGCTGGAAGATCCAGGCACGCTGCTTCTCGTCCAGCGTGGCGCAGCCGCTGACCAGGCCGAAGCCGATGGCCACCGCCAAGGCCGCCAACCCAGCGCGACGCAGGCCCCGGCCGCGCCGGTTGACGGCGGACAGGGGTTGGGAGGCTTGAGCGGCGGGCAGCATGGCGGCCATGCTCGCACAAGGCGCCGAAGGCGAGCGCGCCGCAGGGATATGGCGGCCGCAACCCGCGCGGCCGCCCTACTCAGCGGTTGCTGCCGTCCAGCACCAGCCGGCCTTGGGCCACGTCGGCCAGGCGCAGCGGCTGCAGCACCTCGATGCGGCCATGACTGCCGCCCAGGATGCCCTGCGCCTGCAGCTGGCGCAGCACGCCGTTGATGCGCTGGCGGCTGGCGCACAGCAGGCCGGCCAGGTCACCCTGGGTCAGCGTCAGCTCGATCAGGCGGGCCGAGGCCGGCGCCATGCCGGTCACCGGCGGGCGGCCGAACTGGCGCAGCAGCCGCTGCAGCTTGATCGCCACGCGCTGCGCCAGCGGCAGCGTCTGCAGCTCTTCGAGCCGGCGAAACATGTGCCGCAGCCGCCGGCAATCCAGCTGCAGCAATGCATGGCGCAGATCGGGCTGCGTCTGCAACAACTGCTGCAGCCCGGCCTGCGACACCATCAGCACGGTGCTGTGGGCCTGGGCCACGATGTCCAGATCGACCGCGCTGCCGTCGATCAGCGCGATGTCGCCGTACCAGTCGCCCGGGCCCAGCAGTTCAAGCGTGAAGGCCCGACCGTCGCGCCAGCTGGTGGCCAGGCCCAGCGCGCCGCTGGCCACGCCCACCCAGTCGGTGGCCGCCTCGCCGCGCCGCAGCAGGCAGGCGCCGCGCTTGACATGCTGCACCCGGGCCTGGCCCAGGATGGCCTGGCGCAGGCCCGGCGGCAGCCCCGCAAACCACGGCCCGGCCTCGATGCGCTGGCTTTCCACCGGGCGCAACCCGGGCGGGTGTTGATGCATCGGGCGCAAGGTGGCGCCCGACAGCGGCGGGGGCGGCATCACGCCCCACGCCGGCCCGCCGTGGCGGGCGATCAGGGTCTGCATCGTCACGACCGCTGCCTCAGCACACCTCGAACAATCCGGCTGCGCCCTGGCCGCCGCCGATGCACATGGTCACCACCACGTACTTGGCGCCGCGGCGCTTGCCTTCGATCAGCGCATGGCCGGTCAGCCGCGAGCCGCTGACGCCATAGGGGTGGCCCACCGCGATGGCGCCGCCGTTCACATTCAGCAGTTCATCCGGGATGCCCAGCGTGTCGCGGCTGTAGATCACCTGGCAGGCGAAGGCCTCGTTCAACTCCCACAGGCCGATGTCGCTGACCTTCAGGCCGGCGCGCTGCAACAGCCGCGGCACCGCAAACACCGGGCCGATGCCCATTTCATCGGGCTCACAACCGGCCACCGCAAAGCCGCGGAAGATGCCCAGCGGCTGGATGCCCAGCTGCTCGGCCCGCTTGCCGTTCATCACCACGCAGGCCGACGCGCCATCGCTGAACTGGCTGGCGTTGCCGGCGGTGACGATACCGCCGGGCAGCGCCGAGCGCAGCGCGCTCACCGCTTCCAGCGTGGTGTCGCCGCGGATGCCCTCGTCCGACGAGATGGTCACTTCCTTGCGGGTGATGCGTCCGGTGGCCTTGTCGACCACGCCCATGAGGGTGGTCATCGGCACGATCTCGGCGTCGAACTTGCCGGCCGCCGCTGCGGCAAACGCCCGCTGCTGGCTGCGCACGCCGTATTCATCTTGCGCCAGCTTGGGGATGTTGTAGCGCTTGATCACCTGCTCGGCGGTCTGCAGCATGTTCCAGTACAGCTCGGGCTTGTGCTCCATCAGCCATGGGTCAACCCGCATGTGCTTGTTGGCCTCGTTCTGCACGCAGCTGATGCTCTCGACGCCGCCGGCGACGATGGCCGGGCAGCCTTCGGTCATCACCCGTTGCGCGGCCAGCGCGATGCTCTGCAGGCCCGACGAGCAAAAGCGGTTGATGGTCATGCCGGCAGTGGTGACCGGCAGGCCGGCGCGCAGCGCGATGGCGCGCGCGATGTTGCCGCCGGTGGTGCCTTCGCCGAAGGTGCCGCCCATGATGCAGTCTTCGATCTCGGCCGGGTCCAGGCCCGAGCGGGCCACGGCGTGCTGCACCGCATGGCCGCCCAGCGTGGCGCCATAGGTCATGTTGAAGGCGCCCTTCCAGCTCTTGGCCAGGCCGGTGCGCGCGGTGGAAACAATGACAGCGTCGATCATGGTGTGTGCTTTCCGGATCAGTTGAAGTTCTTGCCGTCTTCGGCCAGCTTGACCAGCAAGGGCGCCGGCTGCCACGAGGCATCGGCCCCCGGCTCGGCGGCAAAGCGGCGCAGTGCGCGCACCACGTTGGGCAGGCCCACCATGTCGGCATACAGCATCGGGCCGCCGCGGTGCAGTGGGTAGCCGTAGCCGTTGAGGTAGACGACGTCGATATCCGAGGCGCGGGCGGCGATGCCTTCGTCGAGGATGCGCGCCCCCTCGTTGACCAGCGCGAACATGCAGCGCTGCACCACCTCGTCGTCACTGATCTTGCGCGGCGTGATGCCGTTGGCCGCGCGGTACTCGTCGATCATCTTTTCGGTCACCGGATCAGGGATCGGATCGCGTTTGCCGGCCTCGTAGCGGTAGTAGCCCGCGCCGGTCTTCTGGCCGAAGCGGCCGGCCTCGGCCAGCATGTCGGCCACGCTGGGCTTCAACGGCACGCCGGCTTCGGCGGCCTTGCGCTTGCGCGTGGCCCAGCCGATGTCCAGGCCGGCCAGATCGCCCATGCGGAACGGGCCCATCGCCATGCCGAACTTCTGCAGCGCACCGTCGATCTGCTGCGGCAGCGCGCCGGCGTTCAGCAGGCCCTGTGCCGCCGCGCCATAACGCGCCAGCATGCGGTTGCCGATGAAGCCATCGCACACGCCCGAGACCACCGCGATCTTCTTGATCTTCTTGGCGATGGCCATGCTGGTGGCCAGCACGTCGGGCGCGGTCTTGGCGCCGCGCACCACCTCCAGCAGGCGCATCACGTTGGCCGGGCTGAAGAAGTGCAGGCCCAGCACGTCGGCCGGGCGCTGGGTGAAGCCGGCGATCTTGTCGATGTTGAGGTAGCTGGTGTTCGACGCCAGGATCGCGCCCGGCTTGCACACCTTGTCCAGCGTCTGAAACACGGTCTGCTTGACGTCCATGTTCTCGAACACCGCCTCGATCACCAGGTCGACATCGGCAAAATCGTCGTAGCTCAACGTGCCGGTGACGGCGGCCAAACGCTCTTCCACCTGCTCGGGCTTCAACTTGCCCTTCTTCATGGTGTTCTCGTAGTTGCGGCGGATGATGCCCAGGCCCTTGTCCAGCGCCTCCTGCTTCATCTCCAGCAGCACCACCGGAATGCCGGCGTTCAGGAAGTTCATCGTGATGCCGCCACCCATGGTGCCGGCACCGATCACGCCCACCTTCTTGATGTCGCGCAGCGCCGTGCCCTCGGGGATGCCGGGGATCTTGGCGGCCGCCCGCTCGGCAGTGAACGCATGCCGCATCGCGCGTGACTCAGGGCTGGCCATCAGCGACAAAAAGCCCTCACGTTCAACGGCCACTCCCTGCTCGAAGGTCTTGCCGTAGCTGGCGGCCACCGCCTCCAGGCATTTCATCGGCGCGGGGAAGTTCTTGCTCATCGCGCCCACCGTGTTGCGGGCGAACTGCAGGAAGGCCTCGCCCTGCGGGTCTTTGACCTTCAGGTCGCGGGCGCGGCGTGCCGGCAGCTTCTTTTCGAGCACCTCGTTGGCAAAGGCCACCGCGCCGTCGATCAGGTCACCCTCGATCACGCGGTCGACCAACGGCGAGCCGGCAAACTTGGCCGCCGCCACCGGCGCACCACCGACGATCATGTTCAGCGCCGCCTCCAGGCCGATCAGCCGGGGCAGGCGCTGCGTGCCACCGGCACCGGGCAGCAGACCGATCTTCACCTCGGGCAGGCCCAGCTGCGCATCGGGCGCGGCCACGCGGAAGTGGCAGCCCAGCGCCAGCTCCAGCCCGCCGCCCAGGCACTGGCCGGCGATCGCGCCGATCACCGGCTTGGGGTTGTCCTCGAGCATGGTGATCACCACGCGCAGGTTGGGCTCCTTGGCGCCCTTGGGCGTGCCGAACTCGGTGACATCGGCACCGGCCGAGAAGGCGCGTGCAGTGCCGGTGAGCACGATGGCCTGCACCGCCGGGTTGGCATTGGCCTCGTCCAGCGCATCGGCGATGCCCACACGCAGGTCGTAACCCAGGCTGTTGACCGGCGGCCGGTCCATGGCCAGCACGGCCACCGGGCCACGCACGCTGATAGTGACGGTATTGCTCATGGGGATCTCTCAGGTTGGGTAAGGAGGGATGGCCCGCCGCGGCCAGCGGGCGGGCCGGTGGCGTGGCGCCTGTTCAGTACCCGCGCCGCTGGGCCAGCGCGTCGAAGTGGAAATTGCTGTCGCCCCACAGCTCCTGCAGCACGCGGGCACGCTTCATGAAGAAACCGATCTCGAAGGCGTCGGTCATGCCCATGCCGCCGTGCATCTGCACACCTTCCTGCACTGCGGTGGTGGCGCTGCGGCCGGCGCGGGCCTTGGCGATGGCCACGGCCGAGCTGGCGTGATTCGTGGCCCCGGCGATGTCGGCATCCAGCGCCTGCTGGGCCTTGATCAGCGCGGCGCGGCTGATCTCCAGATCGCAGTACAGCGTGGCCGCGCGGTGCTGCAGGCCCTGGAATTCACCGATCAGCTTGCCGAACTGCTTGCGCTCCTTGATGTAGGCCACGGTGCGCTCGAACACCTCGTCGGCCAGGCCGATCAGCTCGGCCGCGGCGGCGCAGCGGCCGGCGTCCAGCGTGGCATCCAGCGCGGCGGCGCCGGTCTCGGGCGTGCCCAGCAACGCATCGGCCGCCAGCTTGAGGCCTTGCAGCCGCACGCGTGCCGCGTTATGCGCGTCGACCATCACGGTGCGCTCGACCGTGACGCCGCTCGCCTTCGGGTCGACCAGGAACAGCCCGGTGCCAGCCTCGCCCACGCGGGCCGCGACGATCAGCAGATCGGCCACATGGCCGTCGAGCACCAGCGTCTTGGCGCCATCGAGCACCCAGCCGCCACCCTCGGCACGCGCCTGCGTGGCCAGGCGTTGCGGGCGGTGCTTGGCGGCCTCGTCGACCGCCAGCGTGGCGATGGCCTGCCCCGAAGCAATCTTCGGCAGCCAGGCGGCCTGCTGCGCGCCACTGCCGGCTTGCCGCAAGGCCGTGGCCGCGACGATGCCCGAGGCCAGCAACGGCGACGCGCACAGCTGGTGGCCGATCTGCTCCATCACCACGCCGGCCTCGACATGGCCCAGGCCCAGCCCGCCTTGCGCCTCGGGCACCAGCACGCCGGTGAAGCCCATCTCGGCAAACTGCTGCCACAAGGAGCGCGAGAAGCCGGTGGCGTCGTTGCTGTCACGCAAGCCGCGCAACTGCGACACCGGCGCCTGTTCGGCCAGAAAGTCGCGTGCGCTGTCGCGCAGCATGGTTTGTTCTTCGCTCAGGATCAGCGGCATGTTCAGGCTCCGGGTAACTCGAGGATGCGCTTGCTGACGATGTTGAGCTGCACCTCGCTGGTGCCGCCCTCGATCGAGTTGGCCTTGGTGCGCAGCCAGGTGCGCGCGCGGTCGCCTTGCCGGGAGCGCTCACCCTCCCACTCCAGCGCGTCACTGCCGTGAATGGCCATCACCAGCTCCCAGCGGCGCTTGTTCAGCTCGGCGCCGTAGTACTTCAGCATCGACGGCAGCGCCGGGTGGGCCTGTTTGGCGCGGGCCAGATCACCGGCACGCTCCATCGTCAGGCGGAAGGCGGCTTCGTCGGCCTCGAACTCGGCCACCTGCGCCCGCAGCACCGGATCGGCCAGTCGGCCGGTCTGATCGAGGCCGATGGCCGCCACCGCCTGCTGGCCCATCGGCTTGGCCGCGGCGCGGTCGCCGATGCTGCCGATCATCTCGCGCTCGTGGCCCAGCAGGTATTTGGCGACGTCCCAGCCGCGGTTCAGTGCCCCGACCAGGTTTCTCTTCTCGACCCGCACGTTGTCGAAGAAGGTCTCGCAGAACGGGCTGGCGCCCGAGATCAGCAGGATGGGCTTGGTGCTGACGCCCGGGCTGGCCATGTCGAACAGCACGAAGCTGATGCCGTTGTGCTTGCTGGTGGTGTCGGTGCGCACCAGGCAAAAGATCCAGTCGGCCTTGTCGGCGTAGCTGGTCCAGATCTTCTGGCCGTTGACGATGAAGTGGTCGCCTTTGTCTTCGGCCTTGGTGGCCAGCGAGGCCAGGTCGCTGCCGGCGTTGGGCTCGCTGTAGCCCTGGCACCAACGGATCTCGCCCCGGGCGATCTTCGGCAGGTGCTCGAGCTTCTGTTCCTCGTTGCCGAACTTCAGCAGCGCCGGGCCCAGCATCCAGATGCCGAAGCTGTTGAGCGGCGAGCGGCAGTTCAGCGCGCGCATCTCCTGCGCCAGCACCTTGGCCTCCAGGCTGGACAGGCCGGCGCCACCGTAGGCCTGGGGCCAGGTGGGCACGGTCCAGCCGCGTGCGGCCATCACGTCCAGCCACCGCTTCTGCGCCGGCGAGCTGAACTGGCAGCGGCGCCCGCCCCAGCAGACGTCGTCTTCGCTGGTCATGGGCTGGCGCATTTCGGGCGGGCAGTTGGCCTCCAGCCAGGCGCGGGTATCGGCGCGGAAGGCGCTCAGTTCAGGGGTTGGGTCGGCGATGGCCGCTGAGGTCATGGTGCGTTGCTCCGCAGGGGAATCTGGCGAGGTCAGGCGTGGCCCGGCGCCTTCGGCGCCTTGTACTTGCCGTACTCGATCTTGGCGATGGTGCGGTTGTGCACCTCGTCGGGGCCGTCGGCCAGACGCAGCGTGCGCTGGTGGGCGTAGCGCAAGGCCAGGCCGGCATCGCTGCTGACGCCGGCCCCGCCAAAGGCCTGGATGGCCATGTCGATGACCTTGAGCGCCATGCGCGGCGCGGCCACCTTGATCATCGCGATCTCGGCCTGCGCCACCTTGTTGCCGACCTTGTCCATCATGTCGGCGGCCTTCAGGCACAGCAGGCGGGTCATGTCGATGTCGATGCGGGCTTCGGCCACACGCTGCTCCCACACCGATTGATCGGCGATGCGCTTGCCGAAGGCCACCCGCGACTGCAGCCGCTGCACCATCTGCGACAGGGCCACCTCGGCGCTTCCGATGCTGCGCATGCAGTGGTGGATGCGGCCCGGCCCGAGCCGGCCCTGGGCGATCTCGAAGCCGCGGCCTTCGCCCAGCAGCAGGTTGCTGGCCGGCACGCGCACGTTGTGCAGCAGCACCTGGGCATGGCCGTGCGGTGCGTCGTCGTAGCCGAACACCGGCAGCATGCGCTCGACCTCGACGCCCGGGGCATCCAGCGGCACCAGGATCTGCGACTGCTGTGAATGCCTGGGCGCATCGGGGTTGGTCTTGCCCATCACGATGGCGATCTTGCAGCGGGGATCACCCACGCCCGACGACCACCACTTGCGGCCGTTGATGACGTAGTGATCACCGTCGCGCACGATCGAGGTCTGGATGTTGGTGGCGTCCGACGAGGCCACCTCGGGTTCGGTCATCAGGAAGGCCGAGCGGATCTGCCCGGCCAGCAACGGCTGCAGCCACTGTGCCTGCTGCTCGGGTGTGCCGTAGCGCGCCAGCACCTCCATGTTGCCGGTGTCGGGCGCCGAGCAGTTGAAGACTTCGGCGGCGATGCCGATCTTGCCCATCTCCTCGGCGCACAGCGCGTACTCGAGGTTGGTCAGGCCGGCGCCGCGCCAGGGGCTGTCCTCGGGCAGTGAATCCACCGGCAGGAACAGGTTCCACAACCCGGCCGGGCGGGCCTTGGCTTTCAGGTCCTCGAGCACCGGGGCGATCTGCCAGCGGTCGGCGCCGAAGGCCTTCATCTGCGCCTCGTACACCGGCACCGCCGGGGCGATGTGATCGTCCATGAAGGCGATGACGCGATCGCGCCAATGGACCTGCCGATCCGACATCGTGAAGTTCATGGGGCTCTCCAAGGGTGGCGCGCCGCAGCGCGGCGCAAGGTTAGCAGACAGCACCCTCTGAGTGCAAACCCTGTTTTCTAAAACGTCGACATTGATCGGCGTCACCTGTGTAAACCAGGGAAAACGAGAACATACCTGAGCTTCTATTTCGGCGCAATATCGGTCCGCGCCAGCCGCCCCGATTGCTTGACCGGCCGAGAGGACCTCCATGCATTTGCCTGTGCCCATGCCGCCGTTGCCGCCCGAGCGCGGCGCCCGTCAGACCCCGCATTGCGCCGGTGCCCGCCGGGGTCCTGCCTGATGGGGGCGTATGTCCTGCGCCGGCTGCTGGCGCTGGTGCCCACGCTGATCCTCGCCAGCATCATCGTCTTCGTCACGATCCGGATGATTCCGGGCGATGTGATCGACCTGATGCTCAGCCAGAACGACATCGGCGCCGACAAGCTCAGCCGCGATCAGTTGATCAGCGCGCTGGGCCTGGACAAGCCGATGGCCGAGCAGTACCTGCGCTGGATGGGCGCCGTGCTGCAGGGTGACCTGGGCACCTCGCTCTGGCACTCCACGCCGGTGTTGCAGGAGGTGCTCGATCGTCTGCCGGTCACGCTGGAGCTGGGCGCCATGGCCATGGCCATCGGCCTGGCGATCGCACTGCCCATCGGCGTGTACTCGGCCATGCGGCAAGACACGCCGGGTGACCTGATCGCCCGCTCGTTTTCGATCCTGCTGCTGGCGGTGCCCAGCTTCTGGGTGGGCACCATGGTGATGGTGTTCCCGTCGATCTGGTGGGGCTGGTCGCCCGAGGTCAACTACGTCAAGTTCAGCGACGACCCGCTGCAGAACATGAAGCAGATGCTGGTGCCAGCGCTGGTGCTGGGCACCTCGCTGTCGGCGGTGACGATGCGCATGACCCGCACGATGATGCTGGAGGTGCTGCGCCAGGACTACATCCGCACTGCCTGGGCCAAGGGCCTGCAGGAGCGGGTGGTGGTGATGCGCCACGCGGTGCGCAACGCGCTGATTCCGGTGGTCACGCTGATCGGACTGCAGGCGCCGCTGCTGATCGGTGGTGCGGTGATCATCGAGCAGATCTTCGTGCTGCCGGGCATGGGCCTGATGATGCTGGACGCGGTGAACCAGCGTGATTACCCGGTGATCACCGGCGTGTTCCTGGTGGTGGGGGTGTCGGTGATGCTGATCAATTTGCTGGTCGACCTGAGCTACGGCCTGCTCGACCCGAGGGTGAGGCACCAATGAGCGGCACCGCCAGCACCACCACCCCCGTCTCCGCCGCCGCGCCGCCCGCGCGCGGGCCGGTGCGGGTGTTCTTCTCGCGGCTGGTGCGCGAAAAGCCGGTCGGCGCCGCCGCCGCGCTGCTGTTCCTGTTGTTCGTGTTCTGCGGGGTGTTCGCCGAGGTGCTGGCGCCCTACGGCTACAACGAGATCAACATGCTCGAGCGGCTCAAGGCGCCCTCGTGGGCGCATCCGTTCGGCACTGACAACCTGGGGCGCGACATGCTCTCGCGCTGCCTGTACGGTGCGCAGCTGTCGGTGATCATCGGCCTGTCGGCGGCCGCGTTGGCCACCATCATCTCGGTGCTGATCGGCCTGCTCAGCGGCTACCTGGGCGGCAAGGTCGACATGATCGTGCAGCGCATCGTCGACGCCTACATGTCGTTCCCCGAGCTGGTGATCCTGATCGCCGTGGTGTCGGTGGTGGGCCCGGGCATGCTGCAGATCATCGGCGTGCTAAGCCTGGTGCTGGGCATCGGCGGCTCGCGCATCATCCGCAGCGCGGTGGTATCGGCGCGCGAGAACATGTACGTGCATGCCGCGCAGTCGATCGGCGCGTCCACCGGCCGCGTGCTGTGGCGCCACCTGCTGCCCAACATCATGCCGCCGATCATCGTGCTGTTCACCACCCGGGTGGGCGCGGTGATCCTGATCGAATCCGGCCTGTCGTTCCTGGGGCTGGGCGTGCCACCGCCGGCGCCCACCTGGGGCGGGCTGCTGTCGGGCAGCGGGCGCACCTACATGTTCCAGGGCCCGTGGCTGGCGCTGGCGCCCGGCCTGTGCCTCACCGTGGTGGTCTACGCCACCAACGTGTTCGGCGATGCCCTGCGCGACCTGCTGGACCCGCGCATGCGCGGCTCGAAATAGATCCCCCGAATCGGCCCAGACCGACCGCTCACGGGCAGCACCCCAGCTGCCCACTTCAACCAGGAGACCTTGCCATGATCCATCCGACGACTCCCAGAACCCTGCGCGCCCTTGCGCTTGCCAGCGCGCTGGCGTTCGGCGCAGGCGGCGTGGTTAGCCAGGCCCAGGCCCAGGCCGCCAAGCCGCAATACGGCGGCACGCTCAACATCGGCAACGTCTACGTGACCTTGTCGCCCCTGTCCTGGGACCCGGCCGACTGGGCCTGGAAGTTTGGCCAGGACACCGGGCTGATGTACGAACAGCTGTTTGCCGCAGACCTGTCCAAGGCCATTCGCAACGGCGGCAAGCATGCCTTCGTGGCCGATGCCTGGCTGCCCTCCGACGCCATTCGCGGTGAGCTGGCCGAGAGCTGGAAGATGCTGGACAAGCCGCTGCGGGTCGAGGTCAAGCTGCGCAAGGGCATCATGTTTCCCGACAAGCCCGGCGTGATGAAGTCGCGCGAGCTGGTGGCCGACGACATCGTGCACAGCTTCTACCGGCTCGACGGCAGCAAGAAGAAGATCCCCACCTACTTCGATCACATCGACAAGGTGACGGCCGCCGACAAACACACGGTGGTGTTCGCACTCAAGGCCTACAACGCCGAGTGGGACTACCGCTTCGGCTGGGGCTATTTCTCCGGCATCGTGCCCAAGGAGGTGTCGGACGCCGGCGCCGGCGACTGGAAAAACGCCAACGGCACCGGCCCCTTCCTGCTGGCCGACTACGTCAAGGGCAATGCGATCACCTATGCCAAGAATCCGGTCTATTGGGACAAGGAGGCGGTGGGCGGCCAGGCCTACAAGCTGCCCTTCGTCGACAAGGTGGTCTATCGCACCATCAAGGACGAGGCCAGCTTTCTCACCGCGCTGCGCACCGCCAAGCTCGACGTGCTCGAGGGCATCCGCTGGAGCGCGGTCGAGGAGCTGAAGAAGAACGCACCGGCGCTGAAGTGGAAGCGCCGGGTCGACACCGGCGGCACCTTCCTGGCCATGCGGCTCGATACCAAGCCGTTCGATGACATCCGCGTGCGCCGCGCGCTGAACATGGCCGTCAACAAGCAGGAGATCGTCAAGGCCTACTACGGCGGCAATGCCGAGCTGTTCGGCTACCCGATGCACCCCGACTACACCGGCTATTACGAGCCGCTGGACAAGATGCCGGTGGCCGCGCAGGAGCTGTTTGTCTACAACCCCGACAAGGCCCGCGCCCTGCTGGCCGAGGCGGGCTTCCCCAAGGGCTTCAGTTTCAAGGTGCAGGTGTGCTCGTGCAGCCCCGACCACATGGATCTGCTGCCGCTGGTGGCCGCCTACCTCGACAAGGTGGGCGTGAAGATCGAGATCCAGCCCATGGAGTACGGCGCCTTCCTGTCGGCCATGACGACCAAGAAGCACGCATCGGGCTACATGATGCGCAACGGCCATACCAACCCGACCACCAGCATCCGCAAGAGCTTCGTCTCGAAGCAGACCTGGAACCCGTCCATGTACTCGGACCCCGAGCTCGACAAGCGCATGGCCGCCACCTACCTCGAACCCGACGAGAGCAAGCGGCAGCTGCTGATCAAGCTGATGACGCGTGAGGTCGTCGAGCAGGCGCCCTACATCTGGCTGCCCACGCCGGCGGCGTACTCGGCCTGGTGGCCGTGGGTGCGCAACTACGACGGCGAGCTGCGCGCCGGCTCCGAGCGCCCCGGTCCGATCCATGCACGCATGTGGATCGACCAGGCGATGAAGAAGAAGCTGGGCTTCTGAGTCAGGCCACGTCATGGGTCAACCGCTGCTCAGCGTGCGCAACCTGGTCACGCGCTTTCGCACCGGGCGCGGCACGGTCACCGCGGTCGACCATGTCTCGTTCGACGTGGCCGCCGGCGAGACGGTGGCCATCGTCGGTGAATCGGGCTCGGGCAAGAGCGTCACCGCGCTGTCCATCCTGCGCCTGATTCCCGACCCGCCCGGCCACATCGAGAGCGGCGAGATCCTGTTTGATGGCAAGGACCTGCTCAAGCTCAGCGATGCCGAGATCCGGGCCGTGCGCGGCGACCGCATCGCGATGATCTTCCAGGAGCCGATGAGCTCGCTGAACCCGTCGCTGACGGTGGGCATGCAGGTCGGCGAGCCGATCAACCTGCACCGCAATGCGCCGTGGAGCGTGGCGCTGGAGAAGGCGCGTGAGCTGCTGGGCATGGTGCGCATGTCCGACACTGCGTCGCGTGTGGGCGCCTACCCGCACCAGTTCTCGGGCGGCATGCGCCAGCGCGCGATGATCGCGATGGCGCTGGCCTGCGAGCCGCAGCTGATCATCGCCGACGAGCCCACCACCGCGCTCGACGTCACGGTGCAGGCGCAGATCCTCGACCTGCTGAAAGACCTGGCCGACCGCACCGGCTCGGCGCTGGTGCTGATCACCCACGACCTGGGCGTGGTGGCGCGCTACGCCGACCGGGTGGTGGTGATGTATGGCGGGCGGGTGGTCGAGTCGGCCCCGGCCAGCGCGCTGTACGCCCACCCGCGCCACCCCTACACCCGCGGCCTGATGGCCTCGGTGCCGCGGCTGGATGGCAACACCGGCGAACGCCTGGTGCCCATCGAGGGCCAGCCGCCCGACCTGGCGCGCATCCCGCCGGGCTGTGCCTTTGCGCCGCGTTGCCGCCAGGCCACCGAGGCCTGCCGCAGCGCCAAGCCGCCGCTGCGCGAGATCGAGGCGGGGCACCACGTGGCGTGCATCCTGGAAAGTTGAGCATGACCGAACCCCTGTTGCGCGTCGAGAACCTGAAGGTGCACTTCCCTGTCATGCGCGGCGTGGTGCTCAAGCGCCAGGTGGGCACGGTGCACGCGGTCGACGGCGTGTCGTTCACGCTGGACCGCGGCGAGACGCTGGGCCTGGTGGGCGAGAGCGGTTGCGGCAAGAGCACCACCGGGCTGGCGGTGCTGCGCATGCAGGACGTCACCTCGGGGCGCATCGAGTTCGAAGGCCAGGACATCACGCACCACGACAAGGCCCGCATGCGGCCGATCCGCCAGCGCCTGCAGATGGTCTATCAAGACCCCTACGGCTCGCTGAACCCGCGCATGAAGGTCAGCGACATCGTCGGCGAACCACTGGTGGTGCATGGCCTGGCCGACGACCGCAAAGCTTACGACGAGCGCATTGCCGAGCTGATGCGCACCGTGGGCCTGTTGCCCGACATGGCCGACCGCTATCCGCACGAGTTCTCGGGCGGCCAGCGCCAGCGCATCGGCATCGCCCGCGCGCTGGCGCTGGAGCCCAGCCTGATCATCTGCGACGAACCGGTCTCGGCACTCGACGTGTCGATCCAGGCGCAGGTGGTCAACGTGCTGCAAGAGCTGCAGGAGCGGCTCGGTCTGGCCTATTTGTTCATCGCGCATGATCTGGCGGTGGTGCGCCACCTGAGCCACCGCGTGGCGGTGATGTACCTGGGCCGCATCGTCGAGATCGCCTCGCGCGACGACCTGTACCGCGCGCCGTTGCACCCGTATACACAAGCCCTGATGTCGGCGGTGCCGGTGGCCGATCCGGTGGTCGAGCGCGCACGCCTGCGTGTGGTGGTGCAGGGCGAGGTGCCCAGCGCGCTGCGCCCGCCCTCGGGCTGCCGCTTCCACACCCGCTGCGCCCAGGCCATGCCGCGCTGCAGCAGCGACGACCCGCCGCTGGCCGATCTGGGCGGCGGCCGGGCGGTGGCCTGCCACCTGCACACGGCGGTGATCCCGATCGTCCGGGCTGAACTCGAGCCGGCATGAACGCCGGCGCGGCCGCGACGAACTGCGGACGCCCTTGCCCCCGATGGTTTGACGTGTCGACGTGCTGATGCCCCGCCGCAACGCGCCCAAGACCGCGCGCTTCCAGGAGAAGCGCGACACCCTCCTGGCCGCCGCCGCGCGGCAGTTCAACGCGCAAGGGGTCAAGGGCGCCACGCTGGGCGAGATCGCGGCCAGCGTGGGCCTGGTCACCACCAGCATCACCTACTACTACCGCAAGAAGGAAGACCTGGCCACCGCCTGTTTCCTGCGCGCCATCGTCGCGCATGAATCCCTGGCGCTGCAAGCCGCCACCGAAGCCAGCGTGGCCGCGCGGGTGATGCGCTTCTTCGACCTGCACGCGCACATGCTGGCGGGCATCGAGCGCGGTGAGCAGCCGCCGCTGATCATGTTCTCCGACATCCGGGCACTGCCCGAGGCGCAGGCGGCCACGGTGTTCGCCGCCTACACCGACATGTTCCGACGCGTGCGTGCGCTGCTGGCCGGGCCCGAGACCGCGGCGCTGGAGCGCGACGACCTGAACGCGCGCGCGCACCTGCTGCTGTCGGCTGCCAACTGGGCGCGCGCCTGGATCCACCGCTACGAGGTCGACGAGTACCCGCACGTGGCGCAGCGCATCGCCCAGCTGCTGCTGAACGGGCTGGAAGCCCCAGGCCAGGCCTGGCCGGCCGACGACGTGATGGCCGCGCTGCAACTGGCGGCCCCCGGCGCGCGCGCCAGTGGCCTGGACGAGACGGCCGATGCCTTTCTGCGCGCCGCCACCGAGCTGGTCAACGAGCAAGGCTACCGCGGTGCCTCGGTCGACAAGATCTCGGCGCGGCTGCACGTCACCAAGGGCTCGTTCTACCACCACAACGAGACCAAGCTGGATCTCATCACCGCCTGCTTCGAGCGCAGCTTCGGCGTGCTGCGCCACACGCTGCGTGCGGCCGAGCAGGCGGCTGGCCCGGGCTGGCTGCGCGCCTGCGCGGCGGCCGCGGCGCTGGTGCGCTTCCAGCTCAGCGACCACGGGCCGCTGCTGCGCAGCACCGCCACCAGCGCCTTGCCCGACGATGCCCAGCGCGATCAGGTGCGCCACACGCTGCAGCGCCTGACCGAGCGCATCACCAGCGTGCTGGTCGACGGACTGGTCGACGGCAGCATCCGGCCGATGGATCCGGCCATCGCCGCGCAACTGCTGTCGTCGGCCATCAACGCCGCCGCCGAGTTGCACCGCTGGGTGCCGGGCATCGCGCCCGACAACGTCACGCAGCGCTACACCCGACCGGCGCTGCAGGGGCTGCTGTGCGGCACCCCAGCGCACCCGGCCGGCGTGACGAAGTCGCCGCCCCAGGGCTGAACCCGCAGCGCGGCGGCGCGCGGGCTGCATCGCGCCCTCAAGTCGGGCCCGTTCCGGGCGAAATAACGGCCTGACCACCCACGGCCGACCGCGGGGCGATCGCTGCATTCCTTGGAAGTACCACACATGACCTATGCCCTGATCGGATTGGCGCTGCTGGCCACCCTCGCCGCGGCGGGCATCCTGCTCCTCAGGGCCCGAACGGCCGCGCGCACGCCGGCACCGCCGCTGGCACGCGCCGCCGCCCTGGCTGCCCGGGTGCCCCAGGCCGTCTCGGTGCCAGGCACACCAAAGGCGGGCATGGCCACCATCACGCCCCAGCCGGCCCCCACGCCGATGCCCGACGACCTGGCCGCATTCCGCTGGGCCGGGCCCGAGACGCTGTCGACCGCGCGCCAACAGGCCTTGGTGGACGCGATCCGCAGCCTCCCGCGGCCACCCGCCGCGCTGCACCAGTTGCTGTCGCCGCAGTTCCTGGAGCGTGCCAACTCCAACGAGCTGGCCGACCTGATCACCGGCGAGGTGCGCATCGCCGCCAAGGTGCTGGCCACCGTCAATTCACCGTACTACGGGCTCAAGCAGCCGGTGTCGGGCATCGGCCAGGCGGTCACCTTTCTGGGGCTGAACACCGTGCGCGGCATCTGCCTGCAATACCTGCTGGACGACTCGTTCAAGCCGGGCAATCCGCAACTCAAACAGGCCTACGACCAGATCTGGGCCGCCAGCGCACTGGCCAGCGAGCTGTGCGCGCAGCTGAGCACGCGGCTGTCGATCCCGGACTCGGGCGCGCTGGTGGCGCAGGTGCTGCTGTCCTTCCTGGGGCACCTGGCCACCGCCCAGCTGATGCTGCAGCAGCCCGGCGCGGCGGTGCCGGCCGCCGACCTGCTGGCGCGCACCCGCTGGGCGCAGGACCAGCTGGACCTGGGCGCGGGCGAGATCGGTGGCCTGCTGTTGCAGGAATGGGGCCTGCCCAGCGCCATCGTCGACGAAGTGCGCAGCATCGACCGCCTGCTGGTCACGCCCGCGCTCACATTGCCGCCGCAGCGCAGCCAGCGCCTAGCGGTGGCCTACCTTTGCGCCCGGCTCGGTGAACGGCTGGCCCAGACCGATGGCACCGCCCCGGCCGACCTGACCGGCTACGACCTGGACAGCGAGACCGGCGCCGACTTCTTCCACCCGCGCGGCCACCTGGCGGCACCGGCACTGGTGCGCTTGAACGATCACCTGCAGTCCGCCGACCTGAACCGCCACCTGCAGACCCTGCGCGCGGCAGTGCTGGCGCGGCCCTGATCAGGGCCCGCGCAGGTCGGGCGCCCGCAGCGCGATGGCGGTGCGCGCCTGCAGCGTGGTGAGGTCCAGCCCCGGGCAGCGATCGATCACCACCGCGCCCTGCGGCCTCAACTCGATCACCGCCAGGTCGGTGTAGACGCGGCTGACGCAGCCGCGCGCGGTCAGCGGGTAACTGCATTCGGGCACCAGCTTGCTGTGCCCGTCCTTGGTCTGGTGCTCCATCATCACGAAGGTGCGTTTGGCGCCGATGGCCAGGTCCATCGCACCGCCCACCGCCGGAATGGCGCCGGGCGCGCCGGTGTGCCAGTTGGCCAGATCACCCGCAGCCGACACCTGAAAGGCGCCCAGCACGCACACGTCCAGATGGCCACCGCGCATCATAGCGAAGCTGTCGGCGTGGTGGAAAAAACAGCCACCGGGCAGCAGCGTCACCGGCTGCTTGCCGGCGTTGATCAGGTCGAAATCTTCTTCGCCGGCGGCCGGCGCTGGGCCCATGCCCAGGATGCCGTTCTCGCTTTGCAGGATGACCTCACGGAAGTCGGGCGCGCCGGGCTTGGGCAGGTGGTTGGCCACCAGCGTGGGCAGGCCGATGCCGAGGTTGACGACCATGCCCTCTTCGATGTCGCGCGCCACGCGGGCCGCCATCTGGTCTCTCGTCCACGGCTGGATCATGCCTGCCCCTCGTCCGACGGGTACGTCGGTCGATCCCCCGAGGGGATACGGGCCGGCTTGGGAGCGGCCCGGCGCTCGGCCCGCTTCATGCCGCCTCCTTCTGCGCCGCAGCGGCGCGAAAGCCACCCGGCCGGGTGGCGCCACGATCGACCTGCACCACGCGGTGCACGAAGAGGCCGGGCGTGACCACGGCCTCGGGGTCGAGCGAGCCCAGCTCGACGATCTGCGCCACTTCCACCACGGTGCAGCGTGCCGCGGTGGCCATCACCGGGCCGAAGTTGCGCGCCGCCTTGCGGTAGACCAGGTTGCCCCAGCGGTCGGCACGCTCGGCCTGGATCAGCGCGAAGTCGGCGTGGATCGGGTACTCCAGCACCTGCCAGCGGCCGTTGATCTCGCGGGTCTCCTTGCCGTCGGCCAAGGCCGTGCCGTGGCCGGTGGGCGTGAAGAAGGCGCCGATGCCGGCCCCGGCGGCGCGGATGCGTTCGGCCAGGTTGCCCTGCGGCACCAGCTCCAGCTCAACCTTGCCGGCGCGGTACAGCGCGTCGAAGTGGTGCGAGTCGGCCTGCCGCGGGAACGAGCAGATGATCTTGCGCACGCAACCGGCCTTGAGCAGCGCGGCCAGGCCGGTTTCGCCCGAGCCGGCGTTGTTGCACACCAGCGTCAGCTCGCGCGGGGCACGCGCCACCAGCGCAGCTATCAGGTGCTCGGGGATGCCGGCGGTGCCGAAGCCGCTGACCAGCACGGTGGCGCCGTCGGCCACGTCGGCCAGCGCGGCATCGGCGCTGGGAAAGCGTTTGTCGATCATGGGAAGGATGTGGAAAGCGTGGAGACAGGAGGCACGATAGCGCGATCGACGGGCCGCGCCGTCAGGCACCGACGTGGGTGGACTGGAACAGCGCCAACGGCCGCGGCACGGGCGCGCTCGGCGGCCGCGCCTCGGCGATGCACTCGTCGGCTGTCATGCCGCCACCCGGCCGAGCTGCCTCTGCAGCAGCGAGCACAGCGTGGCCTCGTCGGTGGCGGTGCCGGCGATATAGCGGTCAGGCCGCACCAGCACGGCCGCCGCATCGAAGCCGGCCAGCCAGGCTTGCAGCACCGCGTTGGTCGCGGGCACGACCACCGCGCGGCTGCCGGCCAGCGCCGTCGCCGCAGCCTGCAGATCGGGCCGCACCACCAGCGCAAAGCGGTCGCCGATCGCATCGTCGAAGCGGCTGCCGTCGTCGAACACCGGTTGCGGCGCGATGCGGCCGCCAAAGGCGCCGCCGTCATGCGCGCCCGGGCCCAGTGCCGGCTGCGGCGTGTGGAAGACCTGCGGGTTGGCGGTCATCTCGGCATTGCGCCGCGCCACCTGGGCCGGGTCGGTGGCCTGGATGACGCCGCCCAGCCGCACCGCCGTCTCGATGAACTCGCGCACATGCGGCGAGCGTTCGCGCTCGTAGCTGTCGAGCAGCGAATCGGGCGCCACGCCCTGCACCACGTCGGCCAGCTTCCAGGCCAGGTTGGCCACGTCGCGCACGCCGGCACACATGCCCTGGCCCATGAAGGGCGGGGTCTGGTGCGCCGCGTCGCCGGCGATCAGCAGCCGGCCGTTGCGCCAACCGCGCGCCACCACCGAGTGGAAGGTGTAGACCGCCGGCCGCTCCAGCGTGGCGTCGTCGGGCGTCACCCAGCGCGCCAGCAGCGGCCACACGTGCTCGGGCCGGGTGATGGTGGCCGGGTCGTCGCCGGGCATCAGCATCAGCTCCCAGCGCCGGCGCTCACCGACGCCGCGCACATAGGTGCTGGGCCGGCGCGGGTCGCAGAACTGGATGCTGTGATCGCCCAGGTCGGGCCGGGGGCGCTTGAGCAGCACGTCCAGCACCAGCCAGCGCTCGTGCGATTGCAGGTCGTCGAGCTCGGTGCCCATGAAGCGGCGCACCAGCGAGCGAGCGCCGTCGCAGCCGACCACGTAGCGCGCCGCCGTGTGATAGAGGCGGCCGCTGCGCATGTCTTCGACCCGCAGACGCACGCCATCGGCCTGCGGCTCGATCGAGAACACGTCGTGGCGCAGGCGCAGATCGATGTTCGGATGGGTCGCCAAACGCTGGCGCAGCACGCCCTCGAACACCGGCTGGTGGAAGCGGTAGCTGACATGCCAGCCCTGCGGGCCCACCTGCTGCGGCCGCGACCAGTCGATCAGCACATGGCCTTCGGCATCGACGAACTTCATGCCGGGCGAGACCAGCAGCTGCGGGCGCAGCGTCTCGGCCACGCCGATGGCCTGGAACACGCGCATGCATTCGCCGTCGAAGTGGATCGCGCGTGGCAGGGAGTAGATCTCAGCCTCGCGCTCGAGCACCAGCACCGACAGGCCACGCTGGGCCAGCAGGTTGGCCAGCGTGGCGCCGGCGGGGCCGCAGCCGATGATGGCGACGTCGTGCAAGGCGGGGGCGTTGGCGTTGGACAGGGTCATGGGTTCATCCCTTGAGGACGGCCGGCAGCCACAGGGTCAGCGCCGGAAAGGACAGCAGCAAGGCCAGCCGCACGAGGTTGGAGGCCACATAAGGCGCCACGCCGCGGTAGATGGCGGCCAGCGGAATGCTGGGCGCGATGCCCTTGAGCACGAAGACGTTCATGCCCAGCGGCGGGATCAGCATGCCCAGCTCGATGATCACGACGTTGATCACGCCCCACCAGACCGGATCGAACCCCCAGCTCTTGATCAGCGGCAGCACGAAGGGCATGGTCACCACCATCGCGGCCACCTCGTCGAACACCGCGCCGGCGACGATGAACATCAACATCAGCACCGCCACCGCGGCCCAGATCGGCCAGCCCGAGGCCTGCACCGAGGCCACCAGCGCCTGCGGGGCCTGGGTGACGGTGGCGAAGTAGCCAAACAGCGAGGCGCCGATGATCAGCACGTAGATCATCGCCGCGGTGCTGGCGGTGCTGATCAGCGCGGCCTGCAGGCTGGCGCGGCGGATGCGCCGGCGCATCGCGGCAAAGGCGAAGGCCATCACCGCGCCGACGGCCGCGCTCTCGGTGGCGGTGAACACACCGGCGGCCATGCCGCCGATCACCGTGACCGCCAGCACGACCACCTGCCAACTTTCGCGCAGCGCGCGCCAGCGTTCGGCGGCGCTGGCGCGTGGGCCCACCGGTGTGTCGGCCGGGCGCCAGCGGGCGTAGACCATGATCGTGCCCAGGTGCAGCGTGATCGCGATCAGCGCCGGCACCAGCGCCGCGATGTAGAGGGTGATGATCAGCTCCTGCGACAGCACGGCGTAGATCACCATGATCGACGAGGGCGGGATCAATATGCCCAGCGTGCCGCCCGAGGCCACCGTGCCGGCCGCAAAGCCGGGTGCATAACCCCGCGACAGCATGGACGGCAGCGACGCCCGGCCGAAGGTGGCCGCCGTGGCCACCGAGCTGCCGCACACCGCGCCGAAGCCCGCGCAGCCGCCGATGGTGGCCATCGCCAGGCCACCGCGCCGGTGGCCCACCACCGCGTAGGCCAGCCGGTACAGGTCTTCCGACAGCCCGCCCAGGCTGGCGAACGAGCCCATCAGCACGAACAGCGGGATCGTCGCCAGATCGAGCGAAGCCAGCGCGTTCGAGGTCTCCGAGGCGATCATCGACAGCGCCGGCCCAAAGCCCTGCAGCAGGCCGAAGCCGACGATGCCGGTCAGGCCCATCGCCACGCCCACCGGCACGTGCAGCAGGATCAGCACGAAGGTGGCCAACAGGCCCCAGACGGTGAGCATCACCGGGTCGGTCATGCGGCTTCCTCGGTCGGCGTGCCAGCGCCCAGCGTGAGCAGGCCCACGCCCGCGGCGATGCTGATGAACAGCGCCACCGCGCTCCACCACGGCCACACCGGCCAGCGCAGGATGGGCATGACATCGCCGGTCTGCTGCAGCTCGATCGCGTAGCGGATGTACTGCCAGGCCATCAGCGCGAAGAAGGCGGTGCACAGCACGGCGCCAAAGCCGTCGAGCCGGCGGCTGGCGGCCGCGCCCAGGCGCTGGCCGACCAGCTCGACTGCGATGTTGGCGCGGCGCGCCACCACGTGCGGCATGCAGGCCGACAGCAGCACCGCGCCGGCCAGCGGCACGATGTCGTTGAAGCCGCGGATCGGCGTGGCAAAGAGGTAGCGCCCGGTCACGTCGGCCACGGTGAGCAGGGCCAGCGCGAGCAGGCCCAGCACCGCGGCCGTGGCGATGCGGTCGGCCAGCCGGCAGGCGTGTGATCGCAGCGCCACGGCAGACTTCACTTGCCGGCGCGCACGCGCTGGAGCTCGTCGACGAACGCGGCGTGGGTGGCCAGGTTGCGCGGCTTGGCGGTGCGCCAGGCCTCGTTGACCGGGGCGATCTGGCGCTGCCATTCGGCCAGCTCGGCGGCCGAGGGCGCCACCACCTGGTTCTTGCCCGAGACCTTTCCGGCTTGGGCGGTGCGCTCGCGCACCTCGATCTCCTGGCGGTCGAAGGCCTCGCCCACCTGGCGCGCCAGCAGCTCGCCGCTGAGCTTGGTGATGGCCGCGCGGGCGGCGGGCGGCAGCGCGTCGAACTTGGCCTGCGTCATCACCACCGCCACCGCCACCGAGCCCAGCGGCACGGTGAAGTGCTGCCTGGTCACCTCGGTGACCTTGAAGTCGCCGACGAAGCCCCAGTTGTTGAGCGTCATGTCGACCACGCCGCGCGACAGCGATTCGGCGATCTGGCCGCCGGCCAGCTGCACCGGCGCGCCGCCCAGCGCCTCGACCACCTTGGTGAGGTGATCACCCGAGACGCGCACCCGCTTGCCCTTCAGATCACCCGGCTGGCGCACGGTGATATTGCCGTGCACACCCACCGGCGGCGTGGCGGCCAGCGCCAGCATCTTCAGGCCCTTGAAGCCGACCAGCTTGTCGGCCGCGTACAACCGGTGCAAGGCCACGCTGGCCTCGACCGCGTTGGTCGTCATGAAGGGCAGGCCGACGATCTCGGTGTCGTCGAAGCGGCCCGGCGTGTAGGGCAGCACCACCCAGGCGATGTCGGCCACACCGTCGGTCACCAGCTTGAGCTGCTGGGTCGGGTTGCGGCCCAGCGTGCCGCCGGCGAACATGTCGATTTGCAAGGTGCCGCCTGAGCCAGCCGACGCGGCCTTGGCGAAGGGCGTCAGCACGTTGGCGGTGATGTTGGCCATCGGCGGCTCGAAGCTGGAGAACTTCAGCTTCACCGCGTCTGCGGCCGCCAACGGCGGGCTCATCAAGGTGGCCAGCGCGCTGGCGAGCAGGGCGGCCAGGGTGCGGCGGCGGGTGGGGGCAAGGGTCATGGTGATGTCTCCGTGGGGAAAGGCCCTGCGCACAGGGCGAAACCGGCCGCACCGCCCGGTCCCGGGCGGCGTGTGCAGTGAACAGGGCAGGGCGCGGGCCGCGCCCGGGGGGGTCAGGCGCTCAAGCGTCGTCGGCAATGGTGTTGCGCAGCACGCCCACCCGGTCGACCTCGATCTCGACCACGTCGCCCGGCTTCATCCACACCGGCGGGGTGCGGCGGGCACCCACACCACCGGGCGTGCCGGTGACGATCACGTCGCCCGCCTGCAGCGGCGCGATGGTCGAGACGTAGGCGATCTGGCGCTCGATGCTGTGGATCATCATCTCGGTGGTGGCGCGCTGCATCTCCTGGCCGTTGAGCCGGGTGACCAGGGTCATCACGGTGCGCGCCGGGATCTGATCGGTGGTCACCATCCAGGGGCCGAAGCCGCCGGTGCGCCAGAAGTTCTTGCCCGGCCCCCACTGCGAGGTGTGGCGCTGCCAGTCGCGCACGCTGCCGTCGTTGTAGCAGCTGTAGCCGGCGATGTGGTCCCACACGTCGGCCTCGGCAATGCGCCGGCCCGGCTTGCCGATGATCACCGCGATCTCGGCCTCGTAGTCGAGCTGCACCGATTCGGGCGGCCGCACGATGGCCTGGCCATGGCCCACCTGCGAGTCGGCCACCCGCAGGAAGAAGGTGGGCTGCTCGGTGATCTCGCGATTCGTCTCGCGCACATGCTCGCCGTAGTTCAGGCCGCAGCACCAGATCTTGCCGGGCGCGGGGATCACCGGCAGCAGCACCACGCTGTCGAGCGCAAAGTCGGCTGCGCGGTCGGCCAGCGCGGTGCGCGCCTCGCCCAGCGCATCGGCGGCCAGCAGCGCCATCAGGTCGGCATGACGCCCGTTCAGCGCGGCGCCGAGGTCGACCACGCCGCCATCGATCACGGCACCAAAGCCGGCGCGCCCGTTGCGCTCAAAACTGACCAGTTTCATGGGAAGTCGCTTTCTGCAGGTTGTTAAATCTCAATAAATGCGATTTAATGACAACGATTGAGACATGTCAACCCGCGCAACGCGCTTCTCGGCCCATCAAGGGGAAAACCATGAGACCCGGCTTCCGCTTCAGCCACTTCGGCATGTTTGTCCACGACATCGCGAAGATGGAGGACTTCTACACCCGCCTGCTCGAGTTCACGGTGACCGACCGTGGCCAGCTCAGCGGGCCCACCGGGCCGATGGACCTGGTCTTCCTCAGCCGCGATCCGGACGAGCATCACCAGATCGTGCTGATCACCGGCCGGCCCGAGACGCTGGGCTTCAACCCGATCAACCAGATCTCGCTGAAGACCGAAACGCTGGGCACGCTGCGCGACATGCTGCACACGCTGCAGCGCGAAGGCCTGCCCGGCATCACGCCCGTGACCCACGGCAACGCGGTGTCGATCTACGTGCCCGACCCCGAGGGCAACCGGCTGGAGCTGTATGTCGACCTGCCCTGGTACGTGTCCCAGCCGCTGCGCCTGCCGGTGGATCTGGCGCCCGACGACGCGACACTGATGGCGCAGCTGGAAGCGCATGCACGCAGCCTGCCGGGCTTCCGGCCGCGGGCAGAATGGCGCGCTGAGATGGCCCGCCGCATGGGCCTGGATTGACGGCATGACAGCTCCGGAGGCGCAGTGGCAGGTGGCGAACAGGCAGGATGACGAGCCCGGCGCGGACGCTGGCGGTGCTGGACCTGTTCTCGCGCGAGCGGCCGGTCTGGCAGCCTGACGAGATCAACGAGGCGCTGGGCTACACCCGCGCCACCGGCTACCGCTATGTCAAGGACCTGGTTGAGGCCGGCTTCCTGCAGAAGGTGTCGGCCGGCCGCTACGCGCTGGGCGGCCGCATCATCGCGCTGGACTACCAACTGCGGCAGAGTGATCCGGTGCTGCTGGCGGCGATGCCGGTGATGGCGACGCTGGCCGCGGCAACCGGCTTCGACGCGGTGCTGAGCGTGCTGTTCGGCGGCCCGCAGGTGATCGACATTCACCGCGCCAGCGTGCAGCAGTCACTGAAGCTCACCTACGGCCGTGGCCGGCCCAGGCCGCTGTTCCAGTCGGGCGCGCCCAAGGTGCTGCTCTCGGGCCTGGCCCGCGCGCCGCTGGTCAGGCTCTACGAAGCCCAGGCCGCCGAGATCGCCGCGCGCGGCATGGGCCGCAGCTGGGCCGAGTTTCGCGCCTACCTCAGCGCCGTGCGCAAACAGGCCTTCTACCGCTCGGTGGGCGAGCTGGAGCCCGGCATCGGCGCCGCGGTGGTGCCGGTGTTCAATGCCGACGGCGACATGGTGGCCGCACTCGCGTTGGTGGGCACCGCCGAGCAGCTGCAACCCTATGACGACGACCGCCTGCGCCAGTGGCTGGAACAAGCGGCCTCACAGATTCGCCAGCAGCTGGCCTGAGCCGGGCGGCCCGGGCCGACGCGCTCAGCGGCCGTCCAGCGGATAGGCCGGGTCGTTGTAGCCGGGCGTGGATGGGTGGCCAGGCGCGACCAGGGCATCGACTGCGGCCTCGTCGTCGGCGGTGATGGGGCAATCCAGTGCACCCAGGTAGTCGGTCCACTGCGCCAGCGTGCGCGGGCCGGCGATCACCGCGCTGACGGCCCGGTGCGCCAGCACCCAGGCGGTGGCGAAATGCGCCAGCGACACGCCCTTGGTCTCGCAATGCGCGCGCAGTTGCTGGGCGATCTGCAGCGACTCGGCGCGGAACTCGGTCTGCAGCATGCGCTTGTCGCCGCGGCCGGCGCGGCTGCCTTCGGCCGGCGGCTGGCCCGGCAGGTACTTGCCGGCCAGCACGCCGCGGGCGATCGGGCTGTAGGGCACCACGCCGATGCCGTGGTGGCGGCAGGCGGCCAGCACCTCGACCTCGGGCTGGCGGTTCAGCAGGTTGTAGTACGGCTGGCAGACCACCGGCCCGGGCATGTTGAGTTGGCGCGCCAGGTGCACCAGCTCGGCAATGCGCCAGCCGCGGAAGTTGGACACGCCCCAGTAGCGGATCTTGCCGGCGCGCAGCAGCATGTCGATCGCCCGCAGCGGCTCTTCCAGGTCCATGCCGTTGTAGTCGCGGTGCAGGTAGTAGAGATCGATGTGGTCGCATCCCAACCGCTGCAGGCTGGCTTCGCAGGCGCGCAGCAGCCAACTGCGTGAGTAGTGCGACTCGTTCGGCCGCTCGGACATCTTGTTGCCCACCTTGGTGGCCAGCACCCAGTCGTGGCGCGCACCCTGCAGCAGCTCACCGACCATCGTCTCCGACGCGCCGCTCGAGTAGACGTCGGCGGTGTCGATGAAGTTGACGCCGTGCGCGTGTGCATGGTCGGTGATGCGCCGGGCTTCGGCCAGATCGGTCTGGTCGGCAAACATCATCGTGCCCAGGCAGAGTTCAGAGACACGCAGCGGGCTCTTGCCCAGGTGGCGGTAGCGCATGGGGGCTCCTTGGTGGACGCTCACTGTAGCGCCGCGCCTCGCATGGCTCGCCGCGTCTCGACAGCCATCCACATCCGCCCACCCACAACCGCGCCGATATTGATTATGTCAACTAAGGAGCCGGCGGCGACGCCCATAATCCGCGCCATCCCGCGATCCCGAAAGCCCTGCCCATGCCCGACACCACGCCGACGCCCGCCCTGCCAGACCTGCCCGACCGGCTGTCCACCGACCCACGCAGCCCGCACCACATCGCCGCGGTGTTCGAGCAGGACATCGGCATCCGCTTCAATGACAAGGAGCGCTTCGACGTCTCGGAGTACTGCATCAGCGAGGGCTGGATCAAGGTGCCGGCCGGCAAGGCGGTCGACCGCAAGGGCCAGCCGCTGCTGATCAAGCTCAAGGGCAAGGTGGAGGCGTTCTACCGCCCCGCGGGCGCCTGAAGCCACCACGCAGCGCCGGCGCTGCGCTGTCCGCCCGCGTCGGCGCCGGCCAGCCCTGACAGCCCGGCGCGGCTTCGGGCCTGCGGGTGCCGCCGCTACATTTGCAGCATGCCCATGCCCGCCGAAAACCCAGCGTCTGTTTCATGGGGCCACGCGGTTCGACGCCTGGTCATCGCCCTGACCGGGGCCGCCGTGGCGCTGATCACCGGCTGCGCCAGCCTGGCGCCCGGCCTGCAGGGCCCCGCCACCACCGCCCTGCCGGCCACCACCGCCACCACGCTGGGCCGGCTGGCCGCGTCGGCCTCACCCGACCCGGACCTCAGCGGCTTCAGGTTGATGCCCGACGGCCGTTCGGCCTTCGACACCCGCATCCAGCTGGCGCGGCGGGCGCAAGCCTCGCTCGACGTGCAGTACTACCAGATCCACAACGACGAGACCGGCCGCTACCTGCTGCGCACGCTGCGTGATGCAGCGCAGCGCGGCGTGCGCGTGCGGGTGTTGATGGACGACATGTACACCGCCGGCGACGACGAGTTGCTGCGCGGTTTTGCCGCGTTTCCCAACATCGAGCTGCGGCTGTACAACCCGTTCCCCGCCGGGCGCGGCCGGGTGGCGACGCGCTTCCTGTACTCGCTGGCCGAGTTCGACCGCGTCAACCGGCGCATGCACAACAAGCTGTTCATCGCTGACGGCGCGATGGCGGTGGCCGGCGGGCGCAACATCGGCAACGAGTATTTCGGCCGCACCAACGGCGCGAACTTCATCGACCTGGACACCTTCGTCACCGGCGCCATCGTGCCGCGGCTGCAGCGCCTGTTCGACCAGTTCTGGAACAGCCCGCATGTGCTGCCGGTGCAGGCCGTGGCGCCCACCGCGCTGTCGGTGCAGGCGCTGCAGCAGCGCTTTGACGCGCTGACCTCGCAGGCCAGCACGCCATCACCCGCACCGCCACCGCCCAACGACCCGCTGGGCTACGGCCCGATGGCCGACGATTTGAACGCCGGCCGGCTGAACCTGGTGTGGGCCACCGCCACGGCCTATGCCGATTCACCCGAACGGGCCATCGGCAAGACCGCGTCGTACAACGGCATCCCGCTGCTGGACGTGGACAGCGTGCGCTACAACGTGGTGGAGAACCTGCGCCGTGCCCGCAGCGAGGTGGCCATCGCCTCGCCCTACCTGATCCCCGGCGAGGCGGGCCTGGCGGTGATGCATGAGGCGCGCCGGCGCGGCGTCAAGGTCAGCCTGGTCACCAACTCGCTGGCCGCCACCGACGAGCCGCTGGTGCACACCGGCTACCGCCGCTACCGCGACGAGATGCTGCAGGCGGGCGTGGGGCTGTACGAGCTGAGCTCCGACCGTGCCCGGCGCAGCGTGCGCCTGGGCGTGTTCGGCACCACCATCGGCCGGCTGCACATGAAGACAGCGGTGTACGACCGCAGCAGGCTGTTCATCGGCTCGATGAACTTCGACCCGCGCTCGAGCATCCACAACACCGAGATCGGCCTGTTCATCGACAGCCCCGAGATGGCCCAGCAGGTGCTCAAGCTGATCGACACCCTCAAGAGCCAGGGCGCCTACACGCTGCGGCTGGCAAGCGACGGCAGGCGTCTGGAGTGGATCAGCAAGGATCAGGACGGCACCACGGTGCTCAACGAAGAGCCCGACTCGTCGTTCTGGGACCGGCTGATGCTCAACATCCTGTCGCCAATGGTGCCCGAGAGCCTGCTGTAGGCGGCCCGTGCCGGGCGGCGCCGGGGCGCACGGCTTGTCAGTTCGGCAGGTTGATCGCCTCGACCTGGATCACCAGCCGCACGTTGTCCTCGAAGCCGAAGTTCAGCCCCCAGGTCAGGCCCCACAGGCTGCGCGCCACCGTGGTCTCGAAGTCACCGCCGCAGATCTGGCGCTTGAGCATCGGGCTCTGGTAGCAGTTGAAGCGCAGCGCGCGCAGCGTCACCGGGTGGGTCTTGCCCATCAGCGTGAGCGTGCCCAGCACCGCGGTCACCTTGTCGCCGTTGAACTCCAGCTTGTCGCCCACGAAACGCGCGGTGGGAAAGTCGGCGACGTTGAAGAAATCCTTGCTCTGCACATGGCGGTTGAGCTGGTCGACACCGGTGTTGATCGAGCTCATGTCCATCGTGATGTCGACCTTGCCGGTGCGCGCCGCCACGTCGAGCGCGATGCTGCCGTCCTTGGTGCTAAAGCGCCCGCGGTTGGTGCTGGTGCCGTAGTGGCCCATCTCGTACATCACGAAGGTGTGCGTGGGATCGACCGCAAACTTGGCGGTCTGCGCCTGGCTGGCCGTGCCGACGATGGCCAGGGCCGCCAGCGCGGCGGTGGGAATGAGTCGCTTCATGGTCAGTCCCGCTCGGATGGGCGTGCCGGGCGCGGCACGCGAGGCCCCATTCTGCCCAATGCCATGCCCCCTTGGGCCCAGCCGGCCATCGGGCGATGGCGCGGCAGACCCGCCCTGACCGCGACCGTGCCGGATCAGCCCAGCACGAAGCCCGCATAGCCCTGCTGGACCACCTCGGCGCAGCGCGCCACATAGGCCGGAAAGCCGAACAGCGGCATGAACATGCGTGGCTTGCCCGGGATGTTGGCGCCCAGGTACCAGGAGTTGCAGTTCAGGTAGATGGTGCGCGCGGCCACGGCATTGACATGCGCCACCCAGTCGGCCTCGGCCTCGGGCGTGGCCTCGATGGTGCGCACGCCACGCGCGGCGAGATCGCTGACGGTGTCGGCGATCCACTGCACCTGGTGCTCGATGGCGACGATCACGTTGGTGAAGGCCGCCGTGGCGCCCGGCCCCGAGATGTTGAACAGGTTGGGGAATCCCGCCACCGTCAGGCCCAGGTAGTTGATCGGGCCGGCCTCCCACTTGTCCTGCAGGCGCAGGCCGCCGCGCCCGCGCAGGTCCAGCCGCAGCAGGGTGCCGGTCATCGCGTCGAAACCGGTGGCCAGCACCAGTGCGTCCAGCGTGTGGGCCTCGCCGCCAGTCACCAGGCCGGTGGCGGTGAAACCCTCGATGGGCGCGGCCTGCAGATCGACCAGCCGCACGTTGGGGCGGTTGAAGCTGGCGTAGTAGCCGGTGTCCACGCACAGGCGCTTGCAGCCGATCGGGTGGCTGGGGCACAGCGCCGCGGCGGTGGCCGGGTCGTGCACGATGGACCGGATCTTGCCGCGCACGAACTCGGCCGCCATCTCGTTGGCCACCGGGTTGACGATCAGGTCGCTGAAGCTGCCCAGCAGGCCGAAGCCGCCGATCTGCCAGCGCTCCTCGAAAATGGCCTGGCGCTCTTCGGGCGTCACCGACAGGGCCGAGGCCCGGTTGGGCGGCAGCATCGAGCCGAAACCCCCCATCATGCGGCGGTTGCGCTCGCGGAACCCCGGGTAGTCGGCCTTGACCTGCGCCTCCAGCGCCGCATCGAGCGGGCCGTTGTGCGCCGGCACCGCGTAGCTGGCGGTGCGCTGGAATACCGTGAGCTGCGCCACCTCGCCCGCCAGCGTGGTGATGGTCTGCACGCCCGACGAGCCGGTGCCGATCACGCCCACCCGCAGCCCGGCCAGGTCCACCGGCTGATGCGGCCAGGCCGCCGTGTGCAGCACCTGCCCCTTGAAGTCGGACAGGCCCGGAAAGTCGGGCTGGTTGGGCGTGGACAGCGGCCCGGTGGCCATCACCAGAAAGCGCGCCTGCCAGCGCCGGCCATCGGCGGTAAAGGCCATCCAGCCCTGCGTGGCCTCGTCGAAGTGCGCGCCCGTCAGCCGGGTGTCGAGCAGGATGCCGCTGCGCAGCCCGAAGCGGTCGGCCACGTGGTTGGCGTAGCGCAGCAGCTCGGGCTGGCCGGCATAGCGCTCGGTCCAGTGCCAATCCTGCTGCAGCGCCTCGTCGAAGCCGAACGAGTACTCCAGGCTCTGGATGTCGACCCGCGCGCCGGGGTAGCGGTTGTGGTACCAGGTGCCGCCCACGCCACCGGCGGCGTCGATCACCAGCGCACTCAGCCCCTGCTGGCGCGCCCGGTGCAGCATGTACAGGCCGCCGAAGCCGGCACCGACGATCAGCAGGTCGACCGGCTGGGCCTCGGTGTTGATAACAGGGAGCATGCGCGTCCTCGATGAGCTTGGGTTTGAAAGGCGCGGCGCCGGTCAGCGCATGCCGATGTGCGTGTCGCCGAACAGCGTGCTCATGCCGCGCGGCTGGCTGCGCCAGTACTGCCGCGGCGCCTGCACCTGCGCGCCCAGCTCGGCGGCAGCATGCCAGGGCCAGTGCGGGTCGTAGAGGATGCCGCGCGCCAGCGCCACCGCATCGGCCTGGCCGCTGGCGACGATGGCCTCGGCCTGCCGGGCTTCGGTGATCATGCCCACGGCCAGCGTGGGCAGGCCACTCTCACGCTTGATGCGCTCGGCCAGCACCACCTGGTAGCCCGGGGCTATGGGGATCTGCTGGCGCGGCGACACACCGCCACTGCTGACGTGGATGAAGTCGGCGCCCCGCGCGCGCAGCGCCTGGGCCAGCACCACGCTCTGCGCTACGTCCCAGCCGCCGTCGACCCAGTCGGTGGCCGACAGGCGCAGGCCCAGCGCCACGCTGGCCGGCACCGCCGCGCGCACCGCGTCGAACACTGCCAGTGGAAAGCGCATGCGGTTGGCCGGCGAGCCACCGAAGTCATCGCTGCGCTGGTTGGCGATCGGTGAGAGGAACTGGTGCAGCAGGTAACCATGCGCGGCATGCAGCTCGATGGCCTGCAGGCCCAGGCGGTGGGCGCGCCGCGCGGCATCGACAAAACCGGCCAGCACCCGCTGCAGGCCGGCTTCGTCCAGCGCTTCGGGCGGCGTCTCGCCCTCGGCATGCGGCAGCGCCGAGGGTGCCAGCGTGGGCCAGCCGCCTTCGGTCAACGCGATCAGCTGGCCGCCGTCCCAGGGTGCGTGGCTGCTGGCCTTGCGCCCGGCGTGGCTGAGCTGGATCGCCAGCGGCATCGGCGAGTACGCGCGCACCGCCTGCAGCACCCGCGCCAGTGCGGCCTCGCAGGCGTCGTCGTACAAGCCCAGGCAGCCGGGGGTGATGCGGCCCTCAGGCGTGACCGCGGTGGCCTCCAGGATCAGCAGCCCGGCGCCCGAGAGCGACAGCTGACCGAGGTGGATCAGGTGCCAGTCGGTGGCGCGACCGTCTTGCGCGCTGTACTGGCACATCGGCGCGATGACGATGCGGTTGGGCAGCGTCAGCGGGCCCAGCACAAGGGGGGAGAAGAGTTGGCTCATGCCCGGCAGTTTGCCGACAAAGCGGCGCCGGCGATGTCGCCAACCCGTCGCAGCAGGCCGCTGGGCCTGTCGTCAGTCCGGGCTGTGCAGGCGCACCCCACGGCCGCGCAGAGCTCGGCCGCTTCGCCAGGCTGCCGTCAGGCCGCAGGGCCTGTCGTCAGTCCGGGCTGTGCAGGCGCACCCCACGGCCTCGCAGAGCTCGGCCGCTTCGCCAGGCTGCCGTCAGGCCGCAGGGCCTGTCGTCAGTCCGGGCTCAGCCCACCTTGATGCCGCGCCTCTTGATCAGTTCGCCCCAGCGCAGGGTCTCGCTGGCGATCAGCGCATCAAAGGCGGCGCCACCCAGCGCCATGACCTCGGCGTCGATGGCCTCGAGCCTGGCGCGGGTGCTGGGTTGCGCCAGGGTCTGCAGGAACTGATCGCCCAGGTAGGCCAGCACCGGCGCCGGCGTCTTGACCGGCGCGGCCACGCCGTACCAGGACTGCACCAGCACGTCCGGATACCCGGCCTCGGCGATGGTGGGCAGGTCGGGCAGCGAGCGCGTGCGCTTGACGGTATTGGCCGCCAGCGCCCGCAGCTTGCCCGATTGGATCAACGGCAGTGCCAGGCTCTGCGAGATCAGGCCGAAGTGCAGCCGGCCTTCGGCCATGTCGATCAATGACGGCGGCTGGCCGCGGTAGTTGATGTTGGCCACCTTGATGCCGGTGCGCTCGAACAGCATCTCCTGCCCCAGGTGGTGCGAGCTGCCGGTGCCCGGATTGGGCACGTTGAGTTCACCCGGCTTGCTGGTGGCCAGCGCGATCAGCTCTTTCATCGTCTTGACCGGCAGCCCGCTCCAGGCCACGAACACCGACGGCGGCGCAGCGATCGCGCAGACACCTGCGAACGCCTTGCTGCGGCCGGCCATGTCGGCCATCAGGTGCTCACCCACCGCGACGATGGGCGTGGCCGACAGCAGCGTGTAGCCGTCGGCCGGCGACTGCACTACCGCCGTGATGCCGATGCGACCGTCGGCACCGGAGCGGTTCTCGACGACGACGCGCTGCGGCAGTTCGGCCGACAGCGGGTCGGATACGGCGCGCATCACCACGTCGACGATGCCACCCGCCGGGTAGGGCACGATCAGCTTGATGGGCTTGGTCGGGAAGCCGTCGGGCCCGGCTGGTCGTGCCAGGCCATGGGCGGCCCAGGGCAAGGCGGTAGCGCCCAGCAGGGCAAGGCTGCGGGCCTGGAACTGGCGTCGATTGATCATGGTGGTCTCCTTCGGGTGGCGCTGGTCGTGGGGGGCAGGGTTCAGGCCAGGTAGGGCCGCATCGATTCGAGGGCCTGACGGGTTTCGCGCAGCAGCCGGTCCATCACCGAGGCCACCGGCTCGATCTGCTGCAGCCAGGCCACGCTCTGGCCGGCGGCCTCGTAGAGCAGCGGCGCGACTTCGTGTTCTTCGACGGCCGCCAGCAGCGCGCCGGTCAGCGCCTGCTGGTAGGGCATGGGCAGGGGATCGGGCGCGCCGACTTCGTCCCAGGCGTCGCTGAAGGCGCTGCGCACCACGCGGCAGGGCTTGCCACTGTGGGCGCGGGTGATCACGGTGTCGTCGCTGGCCGCGGCGATCAGCTTGGCCTGCAGCGCGGCGGGCAGTTCGTGCTCGCGCGTGCCCAGCCACAGCGTGCCCAGCCAGGCGCCCTGCGCACCCAGCGCCAGCGCGGCGGCCACCTGCGCACCGCAACCGATGCCGCCAGCGGCGATCACCGGCCGCCCGCCCGCCGCCGCCACGATCTGCGGCACCAGCGTGTAGGTGCCGATCGGGCCGGTGTGGCCGCCGGCGTCGTAGCCTTGGGCCACCAGGATGTCGGCGCCGGCGGCGATCGCCTTCTGCGCATGCCGCGGGTGGCCCACCAGCGCGATGGTGTGCTGGCCGGCGGCCTTGGCGCGTGCCAGCACGGCGGGCGGCGTGCCCACGCCGGCGGCAAACACCTCGACGCCGCTGGCCACCGCGGCCTCCACCTGCTCGTTGAACAGCGCCTGCGAGCGCACGTACATCGAGAAGAAGTTGCCCCGGGTGGCCGGCGGCACGGCGTGGCGCTCGGCCAGCGCCTGCACCCATTGGCGATGGCCTTCGGGCACCGCGGCGGCCACGGCCTCGGCGCTGCTGTGCTCGGGCAGCGCCGTGGGCAGCAGCAGATCGACACCCACCGGGCGATCGGGGCACAGCGCACGCAGCGCCTTCAGCTTGCCGGCCAACTCATCCGGGCCGTCGCGCGCGGCGGCGTACACGCCCAGGCCGCCGGCGCGCGAGATCGCCGCGGCCACCTCGATGCGGTGCGCCAGGCCGAAGATCGGCACCCGGATGCCCAGGCGCCGGCACAGCGCATTGCACAGCGCGTCGCCGCTCATGCGCCGGCCCCTTCGCCGCAGAACAGATCGGGCTCGAAGTCCAGGCAGGGGTGGCGGGCCATCGCCGCGGCCTGACCCAGCACATGGCGACCGATCAGACCCTTGTGGATCTCGCTGGTGCCCTCGCCGATCTGGTTCATCTTGGCGTCGCGCAGGAAGCGCTCCATCGGGAAGGCCTTCAGGTAGCCGTTGCCGCCCATCAGCTGCAGGCAATCCACCACCATGCGCATGCATTGGTCGGTGACCTGCATCTTGGCGATCGACGCATGGGTGGCCAGGCTGGCCAGCGCAGCGCCCACCGGTGGGCCGGCCGGGTCGGCCATCGCGGCGTCGTAGCGCATCGCGGTGGCGTAGACCAGGCAGCGGCTGGCCTCCAGCGTGGCGGCCATGCTGCCAACCATCCACTGGATGCCCTGATGCGCGCCCACCGCCTGGCCGAACACCTGGCGCTGATTGGCGTACTGCGTGGCGATCTGCAGCGCGCCGCGCATGCGGCCCAGGGCGATGGCGGCATGGCCGATGCGCGCGCGCAGCAGCGTGTCCTGCGCCAGCGCCATGCCGCGGCCTTCGTCGCCCAGGCGGTGATCGGCGGGCACGGCCACGCCGTCGAAATCCACCATCGAGATCGGCACGCCGTTCCAGCCCAGCTTGGGGATGTGGGCCGACACCGACACGCCCGCTGCGTGGCGCGGCACCACGAAGGCGGTCAGGCCCTTGGCGCCGGCGGGCCCGCCCTCGCGCCGGGCCACGGCCACGAACACGTCGGCCGTGCTGGCGCGGGTGATGAACTTCTTCCGGCCACTGATCAGCACGCCGCCGTCGGGCGCATCGCGGTAATGGCAGGCCAGGCGCGCCACGTCGCTGCCGGCGCCGGGCTCGGTCAGCGCAAAGGCCGCCTGCTTCGCGCCCGAGGCCAGATCGGGCAGCAGCGCGTCCTTCAGCGCCGCGCTGCCGCCAGCGACGATGGGCCGCGACGACAGGTCGGTGCCAGTGATGATCGACGCTGCGGTGCTGCAAACGCTGGCCAGCTCCTCGATGATGCGCACGCGCAGCAGCGTCGTGGCATCGCTGCCGCCCCAGGCACGGGGAAAGGCGGTGGCGATCACGCCTTCGCGCGCCAGCAGGCGGAAGGTGTCCCAGGCGAACTCGTCTTGCTGCGCCACGCGGTCGGCGTCGGGGCCGATCTGCTCGGCCACCAGTTGGCGCACACGCTGCAGCAGCGCCTGCTCGGTCGGCACCAGCTGAACGAGGGGGTGGGCGTCGGCGGTCAAGGGCATGCGGGTCTCCGGGCGGTGGTGCGGTGGTGCGGTGCGCGGATCAGACCGTGCCGCGTTCGCGCAGGCGCTGCAACTCGGCCTCGTCCAGCCCCAGCTCGTCGCGGTAGACGCGGTCGTTGTCCTGGCCCAGTGCGCCGCCGCTGTGGCGGATGGCGCAGGGGTCGTTGGCAAAGCGGGGCACCACGGTGGCCATCTGAACGCTGCCGAAATCATCATCGGGCACGTCGCAGATCGCGCCGCGGGCCACCATCTGCGGATCGGCGGCGATCTGGTCGATGCCATAGACCGGGGCGATGGTGCCCCCGGCCGCGTCGAAGCTGGCCAGCACCTGGGCCAGCGGACGCTGCGCGATCCAGTGGCCGAACAGCGCGTTCAGCTCGGCGGCGTGCTGCACCCGCAGCGTGTTGTTGGCAAAGCGCGGGTCATCGCCCAGCTCGGGCCGACCGACGGCGCGGCAGTTGGCGGCGAACAGCGCGGCGGTGCTGCCGGCCAGCGACACCCAGTGCCCGTCCTGCGTGATGAACAGCGCCGACGGCGCCGAGTACTGGCTGGCATTGCCCGAGCGCTGGCGCACCCGGCCCAGCTGCTGGTATTCGATGGGCAGGAACTCCAGCAGCTTGAAGGTGGATTCGACCAGCGACAGGTCGATCTCCTCGCCCGGTGCGTCGGGCTCCCGGGCCCGCTTCCACAGCGCGGCCATCACGCCCAGCGCACCGAACAGCCCGCCCACGTTGTCGGCCACCGGGTAGCCGGCATGCATGGGCTCGCCGTCCGGCTCGCCGGTAAGGTGGGTCAGCCCGCCCATGGCCTCGAACACCCGCGCAAAGCCGGGGCGATCGCGGTAGGGCCCGGTCTGGCCGAAGCCGCTGACCCGCAGGATCACCAGCCGCGGGCGGGCCTGCCACAGCGTGTCGCGGTCCAGCCCCCAGCCATCCAGCGTGCCGGGGCGGAAGTTCTCCACCAGCACGTCAAAGCGCGGCAGCAGCCGCAGCAGCAGGGCCGCGCCCTCGGGGCGGCGCAGGTCGAGCGTGATGAAGCGCTTGCCCCGGTTGGTCACCTTCCACCACAGCGGCTTGCCGTCCTTGTGCGGCGGAAAGCCGCGCGCACCATCACCGGCACCGGGCAGTTCGACCTTGAGCACGTCGGCGCCGTAGTCGGCCAGCAACGACGCGGCCGAAGGCCCGGCGATGATGGTGGCGATGTCGAGCACACGCAGCCCGGTGAGGGGTCCGGCCATCGGCTTGGTCTCCTGCGGCACCTGCTGGTGGGCGCCTGCCGGTCCACTGTAGTCAGAAGTCGCCGCAGGCGTTACGCTGATGTCGGATAACAGTTATCCAGGAATCGCATGACCGATCTCAACCTGCGCGCGCTGCGCACCGTCGTCGCGGTGGCGCGCAGCGGCAGCCTCAGCCGCGCCGCGGTGGCACTGGGCATCGCCCAGTCGGCTGCCAGCCGGCACCTGGCTGAAGTGGAGGCCGCGCTGGGGGGCGCGCTGTTTCACCGCACCGGCCGCGGGGTGTCGCCCACCGAACTGGCGGCCGACGCACTGCCGCGGCTGCAGGCCCTGCTGGCCGACGCCGACATGCTGACCCAGACCACGCGCGAGCGCGCCGGCGCACCGGGCGGGCCGGTCACGCTGGGGCTGGTGCCGTCACTGGCGGGCCGCCTGGCCAGCGCGCTGTGGACGGCGCTGGCGCCACAGCGACCGACGCTGCAGCTGCGGGTGCGTGAAGGCTACAGCGGCGACCTGGAAACCGCGCTGGCCGAGGGCCGGGTCGACCTGGCCGTCGTCAATCGCTACCGGACGCAGGGGCCCAACCACTACCGCACGCTGTTCGACACGCCGATGTGCGTGGTGGGTCGGCCCGCGGTGCTGGCGCGCGCGTTGGGCAACGGGTCGGGCCGGCCACCCTTTGGCACCCGGCTGGCCGCGCTGGACGGCTTGCCGCTGGTGCTGCCGCTGCCGCCCAATGCGCTGCGCACCGTGCTCGACGAGCAGGCCCAACGCGCCGGCCTGCGCTTGCAGCTGATGGTCGAGGCCGGCTCGTCGGGGATCATCAAGCGCCTGCTGCAGGACCACGACTGCGCCAGCCTGTTGCCGCGCCATGCGGTGGCCGACGAACTGGCCGCCGGCACCCTGGCGGCCGTGCCGCTGGCCGAGCGCGCGCTGCGCCAGCAGGTGGTGCTGGCCACCAGCAGCCAGCACCCGTTCACGCTGGCGGCCAGAACCGTGGCCGGTCTGATACCGGGCCTGGTGCGGCAGGCCATCGTGCCGCTGTCGGACAGCCCGGGCGCGGCTCAGCCCGCCGTGGCCAACCGCAGCACGCTGAGGTAGCCCGGCTGCACCTCCATGCGCCGGGTGGTGCCGGCCGCGCGCAGCAGCGCATGCGCGCGCGGCAGCTGCCAGCAGGGCAGCTGGGTGAACAAATGGTGCTCGTTGTGGAAGTTGACCCAGTACGGCGCCAGCAGCGCACGCTCGACCCAGCCGGCCAACGTGGTGCGCGCCTGTCGCAGCGGATCGGCCTGGTTCACCCCCACCAGCGCATGCTCGGCGATGTTGCGGATGCGAAAGACCATGGGCAACCAGCACACCATCGGCAGCAGCCACAGGGTCAGCCACACCCACCAGAACCCCGCCGCGGTGAACACCGCCAGGCCCAGCGCATTGCCGATCCAGAAACGCCGGTCGCGCGCCACCTCTTGCGTATTGCGCTGCAGCGCACCGGCGGTGGTAGCCCCGGCGGCCCCGGACTTCCACCGGGCCAGCAGCGGTGCAAGCCGCTGCTTGAAGAAGGTCTGCCCCGACAGGTCACGCACCAGCTTGCGCCACAGCGACGCCCGGCTGATCGGGAACGGCGCCGACAGCACCAGGTCCGGGTCTTCGGCCTGCTGCACGTAACGGTGGTGCTGCAGGTGGTAGGGCCGGTAGTCGCGCAGCGTGGACGAGCACAGCCAGTAAGCCACCACGTCGTTGAGTCGCCGGTTCGGGTGCAGCAGGCCATGCGCGGCGTCGTGCATCAGGATGAACAGGCCCAGCTGACGCGTGCCGATCACCATCACGCACAACGGGATCAGCAGCGGCCAGCGCACACCGACGGCCATCGCCAGCGCGATCACGCCCCAGGCATGCGCCACCAGCCACAGGCCGCGCCAGGGCGAACGCGCGGTCAGCGCCGTCCACTGGGCGGGCGTGAAGAAGTCTTCGGGGCGGGCGCGGGGGGCAACGGCCATGGGCGGGCGGGTTCGGTAGGGCAGCGCGGCAGACCTCGGCATTGTGAGGCGCGATGGTCACAATCACGGCTTCGATCCGACACCCCGCACCCCACCATCATGTCGACCGCCTCCCCCCTGGCCACCCTGGAAACCCCTGCCGCGCTGGTCGACCTGGCGCGCCTGCAGCACAACATCGCGCACATGCAGCAGCGGCTGACGGCGCTGGGCGTGGCGCTGCGACCGCACATCAAGACCAGCAAGTGCGCGCCGGTGGTGGCCGCGCAGATCGCCGCCGGCGCACGCGGGGTGACGGTGTCCACGCTGAAGGAAGCAGCGCAGTGCTTTGCCACCGGCATCACCGACATCACCTACGCGGTGGGCATTGCGCCGGCCAAGCTGGCCCAGGTGCTGGCGCTGCGCCGCCAGGGCTGCGCGCTGAAGATCCTGACCGACAACAGCACCAGCGCGCGGGCGATCGCCGAGTTTGGCCGCGCACAGGGCGAGGCCTTCGAGGTGCTGATCGAGATCGACACCGACGGCCACCGCTCGGGCATCCCGCCCGAATCGGACGAGTTGCTGGCCGTGGGTCGTGCGCTGCACGAAGGCGGCCAGGTGCTGACCGGCGTGCTGACGCATGCCGGTGCCAGCTACCAGTGCAGCACGCCCGAGGCGCTGGCGGCCATCGCCGAGCAGGAGCGTGCGCTGTGCGTGCGCGCCGCCCAGCGCCTGCGCGAAGCCGGCCTGCCCTGCCCCGTGGTCAGCGTCGGCTCCACGCCCACCGCCTTGTCGGCGCGGCAGCTGGACGGCGTGACCGAGGTGCGCGCCGGCGTCTACGTCTTCATGGACCTGGTGATGTGCAACGTGGGCGTGTGCAGCACCAACGACGTGGCGCTGAGCGTGCTGGCCACGGTGATCGGCCACCAGCTCGACAAGGGCTGGGTGCTGGTGGATGCCGGCTGGATGGCGATGAGCCGCGACCGCGGCACGCAGGCCCAGGCGCACGACTACGGCTACGGCCAGGTCTGCGACGCCGCAGGCCGCATGCTGCCGGGCTGGACCATGAGCGGCGCCAACCAGGAGCACGGCATCCTGTCGAACGAAGCCGCCACGGCGGCCGGCACTTTGGGCGATCTGACCACGCAGTTCCCGGTCGGCACCTTGCTGCGTTTGCTGCCCAACCATGCCTGCGCCACGGCCGCGCAGTTCGACCATTACCACGCGCTGGGCGCCGACGGCAGCGCCACGGTGTGGCCGCGCTGGAACCACTGGTAGCGCGACCTTGATCCAGCCTGTCCGGTAGCGCAGCCGCGGGCGTACGATCCGCCGCATGCGCGGCCTGCATCGCGCATGGGAGACCGGAGATGGACCTGGACCCCAGCGCACCACCGCTGCGCCTGCATGTGCCCGAGCCCACGGGGCGACCCGGGCACGCCACCGATTTCTCCTACCTGCACCTGTCGCCCGCCGGCGCGGTGCGGCGCCCGGCGATCGATGTCACGCCGGCCAGCACCGCCGACCTCGCCTTCACGCTGGTGCGGGTGCTCGACGACGAGGGCCAGGCCGTCGGCCCCTGGGCGCCGCCCGAGGACCTGCCGCTGCTGCGGCGCGGCCTGCGCGCGATGATGAAGACGCGCGCCTTCGACGCCAGGATGCTGATCGCGCAGCGGCAGAAGAAGATCTCGTTCTACATGCAGTGCCTGGGCGAGGAAGCCATCGCCTGCGCGCACGCGCTGGCCATCGCGCCCGGCGACATGTGCTTTCCCACCTACCGCCAGCAGGGGCTGCTGCTGGCGCGCGACGACGTCGCGATGGCCGAGATGATCTGCCAGTTGATGAGCAACCCGCGTGATCCTATGAAGGGCCGGCAGCTGCCGGTGATGTATTCGTACCAGCGCGCCGGCTTCTTCTCGATTTCCGGCAACCTGGCCACGCAGACCATCCAGGCGGTGGGCTGGGCGATGGCCTCGGCGATCAAGGGCGACACCAGGATCGCCTCGGCCTGGATCGGCGACGGCGCCACCGCCGAGAGCGACTTCCACACCGCGCTGACCTTCGCCCATGTCTACCGCGCGCCGGTGATCCTCAATGTCGTCAACAACCAGTGGGCGATCTCCACCTTCCAGGCGATCGCCGGCGGCGAGTCCACCACCTTCGCCGCGCGCGGCGTGGGCAGCGGCATCGCCTCGCTGCGGGTCGACGGCAACGACTTCCTCGCGGTGCTGGCGGCCTCGCGCTGGGCCGCCGAGCGTGCGCGCGCCAACCTGGGGCCCACGCTGATCGAATGGCTGACCTACCGGGGCGGCGCGCACTCCACCGCCGACGACCCCAGCCGTTACCGGCCGGCCGACGACTGGCAGCACTACCCCTTGGGCGACCCCATCACCCGACTGAAACAGCACCTGGTGCAACAAGGCGCCTGGTCGGACGATGAACACCGGCAGGTGCAGGCCGAGCTCGACGCCGAGGTGGCTGCGGCGCTGAAGGAGGCCGAGCAATACGGCGGCACCCTGATCGACGGCCATGTGCCGCCGCTGGAGACCATGTTCGAGGGCGTCTACAAGGACATGCCCGCGCATCTGGTCGAGCAGCTGCGCCAAGCCGGTAAGGAGGCCTGACATGGCCCGCATGACCATGATCCAGGCCCTGCGCTCGGCGATGGACGTGATGCTCGAGCGCGACCCCGACGTCGTGATCTACGGCCAGGACGTCGGCTACTTCGGCGGCGTGTTCCGCTGCACCGAGGGACTGCAGGCCCGATACGGCAAGCACCGCGTGTTCGACGCGCCGATCTCCGAAGGCGGCATCGTCGGCTCGGCCATCGGCATGGCCGCCTACGGCCTGCGCCCGGTGGTGGAGGTGCAGTTCGCCGACTACTTCTACCCCGCGTCCGACCAGATCGTGTCCGAGGCGGCGCGGCTGCGCTACCGCTCGGCCGGCGACTTCACCGCGCCGATCACCATCCGCATGCCCTGCGGCGGCGGCATCTACGGCGGGCAGACGCACAGCCAGAGCCCCGAGGCGCTGTTCACCCATGTGTGCGGGCTGCGCACGGTGATGCCCAGCAACCCCTACGACGCCAAGGGCCTGCTGATCGCGTCGATCGAGAACGACGATCCGGTGATCTTTCTCGAGCCCAAGCGCCTGTACAACGGCCCCTTCGACGGCCACCACGAGCGGCCGGTGGTGCCCTGGTCGCAGCATGCGCTGGGCGAGGTGCCCGAGGGCCACTACAGCGTGCCGCTGGACAGCGCGGCGCTGTTCCTCCCCGGCGCCGCGGTGACGGTGCTGACCTACGGCACGATGGTCTACGTCAGCGAGGCGGCGGCGGCCGAGACCGGCATCGATGCCGAGATCATCGACCTGCGTTGCCTGTGGCCGCTGGACCTGGATTCGATCGTGACCTCGGTGAAGAAAACCGGGCGCTGCGTCATCGTGCACGAGGCTACGCGCACCAGCGGCTTCGGCGCCGAGCTGGCGGCGCTGGTGCAGGAGCACTGCTTCTACCACCTGGAGGCACCGATCGAACGCGTGACCGGCTGGGACACGCCCTACCCCCACGCGCTGGAATGGGCCTACTTCCCCGGCCCGGCGCGCGTGGCCGCCGCGCTTCGGCGTGCGACGGAGAACTAGATGAGCAGCACCCGCGTGATCAAGGTGCCCGATGTCGGCGAAGGCATCGCCGAGGTCGAGCTGGTGGCCTGGTTTGTGCAGCCCGGCGACGCCGTGGCCGAAGACCAGGCCCTGGCCGACGTGATGACCGACAAGGCCAGCGTCGAGATCCCGTCGCCGGTGGCCGGCCGCGTGCTGGCGCTGGGCGGTGCGGTCGGGCAGATGCTGGCGGTGGGGGCCGAGCTGATCCGCATCGAGACGGCTGACGCGGCACCGGCACCGGCACCGATGGCCAGCGCACCGCAGGCAACGGCACCCGCACAGGCGGCCACCCTGGTTGCACCACCGGCTGCCGTGGTGGCGACCGCGGCGCCGCTGGCCCGCGCCGATGCACCGCCGGCGCGCACCTCGGCCGATCGCCCGATCGCCTCGCCCGCGCTGCGCCGGCGGGCCTGGGAGCTGGGCATCGAACTGAAGAACGTCACCCCCAGCGGCCCCGGCGGCCGCATCCTGCAGGCCGACCTGGACGCCTTCGTCGTCGCCGGCGGCGCACGAAGCGCCAGCGCGCCCGCGTCCACGCCCGCCGTGGGCGTCAAGCGCCACGACGAACAGGCCATCCCGGTGATCGGCCTGCGCCGGCGCATCGCCGTGCAGATGCTCGAATCCAAACGCCGCATCCCGCACTTCAGCTATGTCGAAGAGATCGACGTCACCGAGGTCGAGGCGCTGCGCGCCGCGCTGAATGCGAAGTGGGGTGTCGAGCGCGGGCGGCTGACGCTGCTGCCACTGCTGATGCGCGCCATCGTGCTGGCGGTGGCCGAGTTTCCGCAGGTCAATGCCCGGCTCGACGACGA
>MESD01000116.1 GCA_001770815.1 Burkholderiales bacterium RIFCSPHIGHO2_12_FULL_69_20 | reverse complement strand
GCAAGAAGGGGTTGCAACATGGGATACCACCAACTCTCCCAGGAAGAACGATACATCGTGGGCACGATGCGGTCCACTGGTAACCGAAGTTCGACACTTTAGAGCCTTTCGGCGCGTTCGATCTCAAGCCTGACAACCACTTAGCGCTGCTCTGACCGAATTCTTGTAGTGGCACGTTTGTAACTGGCAGGTATTGGCACTATCTTGCTGGTCGGCTACACTTTCCGACCATGTTTATCAAGCTCACCCGGTCCGGCGGTCGCAGCTACGCGCAACTGGTCGAGTCGTTCCGTGATGAAGCCGGCCGCCCCCGCCAGCGCACCCTGGCCACCCTGGGTCGCACCGACGAGAGCGGCGGCCAGGTCGATGCCTTGCTGCAGGGCCTGCTGCGTGTGAAGGGCCGGCCGGCCTCGCTGGTGTCGCCGCCCCAGGTGCAGTTCGAGTCCGCGCTCGCCCTGGGCGACGTCTGGGCGCTGCACCAACTCTGGCACGAGCTGGGCTTCGATCGGCTGCACGCAGTGTTTCGCCGCGCGCGCTTCACCACCCCGGTGGAGCAGGCCATTCGCGTGATGGTGTTCAACCGGCTGTGCGACGCCGACTCCAAGCTCGGCGCGCTGCGCTGGCTGCAGACCGTGGCGCTGCCCGACGTGCAGCCCGAGCAGATCACCCACCAGCACTTGCTGCGCAGCATGGACGCGCTGATGGACCATCAGGGTGCGGTGGACGACTGCGTGGCCCAGTTGCTGCGCCCGTTGATCGACGAGCAGTTGTCGGTGGTGTTCTATGACCTGACGACCATCCGAGTCGAGGGCCTGAGCCAGCAAAGTGGTGACGTGCGCAAGTTCGGCATGTCCAAGGAGGGCGTGGTCGCACGGCAGTTCATGCTGGGCGTGGTGCAAACGGCCGACGGTCTGCCGATCTACCACGAGGTGTTCGACGGCAATGCCAGCGAGGGCCCCACGCTCAAGCCGACGCTGGAGCGCGTGCTGCAGCGCTACCCGCATGTGCGCCGGCTGGTGGTGGTGGCCGATCGGGGGCTGCTGTCGCTGGACAACCTGCAGATGCTCAGCGAGCTCAAGCTGCCGGATGCGCGCACGCTGGAGTTCATCCTGGCCGTGCCCGGGCGCCGGCATGGCGACTTCGTCGAGTTGCTCGCGCCGCTGCAGGCCAGGGCGCAATCCGCCACGGCCGAGGTGATCGAGGAACTGCGCTGGCAAGGCCATCGCCTGGTGGTGGCGCACAACCCAGAGAAGGCGCACGAACTCACCCAGCGCCGGCGTGATCGCATCGCGGCCTTGCAAGCACGCGCCCAGGCGTTGAGCGGCAAGCTTGACGCGCAGGATGACGGCCAGACCCAGCGCGGACGCAAGCTGTCTGACAGCGGCGCCAAGGCGCGCTTCTTCCACGAGGCGTGCGAGGCGCACCTGGCCAACATCATCCGGGTGGACCTGAAGTCCGAGCTGTTCACCTATGACATCGACCAGGCGGCACAACAGCGGGCCGAGGTGATGGACGGCAAGTTGCTGCTGGTGAGCAACGTGCCCGACCTGAGCGCCGAGCAGATCGTGACGCGCTACAAGAGTCTGGCCGACATCGAGCGCGGCTTCCACGTGCTGAAGTCCGAGATCGAGATCGCGCCGGTGTTCCACCGGTTGCCCGAGCGCATCCGCGCGCACGCCAGCATCTGCTTCATGGCGCTGGTGTTGCACCGGGTGATGCGGCAACGCTTGAAGCTGGCCGGCAGTGCCCTGTCACCCGAGGCCGCGCTGCGACAGTTGCGGCGAATCCAGCACCACCGGGTGCGCATCGACGGCGCCGAGCCCCTTGCAGGCATCTCCACCATCCACCAGGACCAGGCTGACACCCTGGATGCACTAAACATCAAGAAACCCAGCCTAGACCCTCAAATGTCCCTGTTGTAGTGGCAGCCGAAAGGGGTGCCTCTATACAAATCAAGCGCTTGGCGCGGTTGGTGTCGAACTCCGGTGGCCTCGTCGACCGCTCCGCGCAGGCGAACACGAGCGCCGTTGATGTCAATCTCGATGGTGCCGGCCGGCGCGACGCGAGGCGGTGTTCCTGGTGGTGTCGGCACCAGCGGCGCCGCGCGATCGACTTCCGCCACCACGGTGACCGGCAGAAGTACCGCAGCCGCAGCGGCGCCGACGGCTGGCACCTGGGCCTGCAGGTGCAGCCGTCGCCAGTTGAACAGCAGGTTGGCGTTGACGCCGGCTTCCTGTGCAATGGCCGCCACCGATGCGCCGGGCTCCAGGCTGCGTTCGACCAGCGCGCGCTTCAAGGCATCGGAGTGCCGGCGCCGGGTGTCCTGGCCCTTCGTGACTCGTTTGTCCATGTGTGCATCTGTCGGGCTACGTGCACACATCCAAGCGTGCGTGCCGTCACCTGATCGTGCTCAGGTCCAAACTTCGGCGCAATGGGGCCTTGAGGCCACGCTTACGCTTGAATTGAGCCAGGCAGCTAACTCAAAGGGGTTTTAGCAATCTTGCTTGCCGATTGGGATGCCTCAGCTAGCCATGATCAGCTCGCAGGGGCGAACCTAGTCCTGACCGCTGCTGTTGCGCAAGCTCCGGCCTTTGCGCAATCCGATGCCACGCAGGATCGTGAACAGCACCAGCGCAATCAAGGTCGCTAGCGCTGCGGTGATGGTGAGGACTGCACGATTGGGCTTGCTCTTCTTCTCAGGCCGGGTGGCTGGATCCAGCACTTGGATCAATGCACCTTCCCGGCTTTCATCCACCCGCGCCAGTTCGAACTGGCGTGCGTACATTTCGAAGAGCGTTTCCTGGTACTTGAACTCACGGTACTTGCTCACGTAATCAGGGCCGCCTATGTTGTCGCTCGGGCGTTCGCTTCGCGCCAGTTGACCACGCAATGCCCCCAGAGTGGTCTGTTGCTGCTGCACTTCAGGCGTACCATCGGCTAAGTTGCCACGCAGGATTTGCAACCGAATCTCAGCACTGGTTGCCTCGGCCTTCAGCCGTGCATATGCATCTGCAGCAGCCTTGGGTTCGGCCTTGAGCGCACCCGCATTGAAGCCGCTGGCCTGCAAAGCTTGCTGAGCTCGAACCAGGCGATCACGGCTGGACTGAAGTTGTTTCTCGAAAAACACGCGACGCTGTTGCGCTTCGGTCACGGCCATTGAAGCCGTTATGCGACGCAACTCTTCCACATACTGATTCGCCATGTCGGCTGCACGTTGTGGATCCTTGTCGTCCACTGCGACGCTGATAAGGCCATCTTTCTTGCCCAGGCCAATGCGTACGTTCTTGGCAAGTTCTTTTCGCGCATCTACGCGGAAGTCGACCTCATAGACCGCCTGCAGCTTGAACTGCTCAACCAGCCGGTCTGCAACCGTCACGCTTTGCATCAAGGCCACGTACTGGTCGCCGGAACTGCGCATGCCGACCGCGCCGCCAGTCAGGCTGGCCAACGAGCCCAGCGACGCCAGCGCGGAGGCCGCTCCACTTTGCGCTTGCTGCGGCGGCATGAAGGTACTTGTGGCAGTAAACGTGGGGGGCAGCGCCGACGCGATCCCGAAGCCCAGCACTGCAGCGGCGACCGGCCCCACCGTCAGCAGGACTGCCCGCTGTCGCAACGCGCAGGCAATTTCGGTCAACATGACGGCGGTGTCGTCCGCATCCATCGTTGAGCCGGTAGCGCTCTGATTGCCCTGCATCGGCGCCATCTCGATCACCTGAGCGCCGCCTTCAGCCCGGCAATGCCCAAGCCGAACTGGTACACGATCTGGGTCCAGTCCTTAGCCGACTGTACGAAAGTGGTTTTGTTCAATTCCTCGGGCACGAAGATGGTGTCGCCTGGCTCGGCTGGAAGTGCGCTCAACTCGCCCGTCCGGTTGAACCAACTGCCCTTTGACAGGCTGCTGACCACGCTGCCGTTCGCGCGCACGACGAATGCGCTACCGTCATCCGCACCCCGGGTTGGCCCACCAGCCAGTCGCAAGTAATCCATCACTCCGCGGCCAGGCAAGTACAGATAGCTGCCCGCGTTGAAAACGCTGCCGAATACCCCAACAGCCGTCGGGCGCGGTGGTATGTATAGGCGATCACCGTCCTCCAATGCCAAGTCGGGCAACTGACCTCCGTCTGGCGGTAGCTGCAGTACTACGCGGCCAGTCGGGCGAAGACCCCGCAGCCGCTCTGCCAACTGCTTGGACGATTGGGCGACCGCCGCTTGCACGGCCGCATCGTCGGTACTGGCTAGCCGTTGTGTCGTGTTTGCCCGAGTCATGTTGACTTCCAGGTCACGCAGCGCGCGCTCATAGTTTTGCTGCTGAGTGATGCGCACCGTTTCACGCGTGAACTCGGCACCAAACAAAAACGCAGCCGACGTCAGTCCGCCGGCCAGACGCAGGGCATCGTTGATGCTGCTGTCTGCTGCCAGCACATAGTCCCCAGGTTTGACCACCTCGCCCTCGATACGCACGCGCTTGTTCTGCCTTTGAATGGGTGCGGCCACACTAACGGCGTTGAAGGCGCGCAGCACGTCGCCGCTGCGTAAGACCACCGGGGTGGCGGATGGCAAATTGATTTGCGTGACCCGCACACTGGCGCGTTCATCCAGGCGCTCGATGGCCATGCGCGAGGTATCCGCCACCGCGGCAAACCCCCCCGCCATCTGAAGCAGGTCATCGACGGTCTCGCCGGGTTTGAGCTCAAACACCGCGGGTCGATTCACGCTGCCAATCATGCCGACCTGAGGGCCGACAGGACCGATATGAATGACATCATCGGCTTGCACCAAACGGTCGGCGCTGCGATCACCCTTGAGCAACAAGTCATACAGATCGAACTTCGCAACCAGCTCGCTGCCGCGCCGCAACTGCACATTGCGAAAACTTCCAGCCGCCGAAGGGCCGCCGGAACGCATCACAGTCTGCATCAATGTGGACAAGCTACTAACAACTTGGACGCCAGGTTGCTGGACAAACCCCGTCACATAAACCCTGAGGCCACGCAGTTGGCCCAGCGATACGCTGATCTGAAAGTTCTTGAAGACCATGGCCACACGGCGCGAAATGACGTCAGTCAGGTCGCCATACCTCACCCCTGAAACCATAATCGGCCCGACACGAGGCACGTTGATGCGACCGGACCTGTCAACTTGGAGTCGCAAGTCGGCATCCACCGATCCCCAGAACGTCAACACAAGTTCGTCCCCGGCTTGCAGCACGTAGCTGGCCGGCACCAACGGGCTGTAGTCGGCCGCGGCCAGCGAAGTCGCCGTACCGGTCAACAGTTCTGCGCCGAAGCGGCGTACCTCAACCTTTTGAGGCCCGGCCATTCCTGCCAAGCTTTGTACATAGACCTCAAATTCGCCAGGTTGATAGGCCTGTGCTTCTGCCTTTGCCTGCGATTTGCCGTCTTTGTTCGCTGAGGCGCCGTCGCTGCTGGGCACATTCGGCTGTCGCAACCGCACCGGTCCACCCGCGGTTGTACCGATGTCCGCGGGCGCCGTGGCACTCGTGATCTGTGCGGCTGCGGTCATCGTTAGGCCGAGCGACAGCAGCAATGCCAATGAGCCAGCCATCAGCCTGAGAATAAGGTCACGGCACTTATTAATTGGGGTATGTCGATTCATGCGGTACGCGTTATCACAAGCAGTCCGAGGTGGGCTGGTCGTTGGAGTGAAGGGGATCGGCAAAATTTCGACAACACTGCCCGGATCAACTGCTCGTATCCAAGGCATCCAATTCTAGCGGCCGACCAAATTGGCGCCTGGCACGCTGGCATGCGGACGCCAGGGTTGCGTCACCGGAGTCGCGCCAACCAATCGCAAGTCGCACCCAAGCCACTTCGGATGTCATGACTGGGCAGGTAACCCAGCAGATGATTCGCTTTGCCAATGTTCGCAAGCGAGTGCCGA
>MESD01000115.1:44379-44518 GCA_001770815.1 Burkholderiales bacterium RIFCSPHIGHO2_12_FULL_69_20 | reverse complement strand
CCGGCGGCGGTAGGCCTCACCCGCGCTGGCAACGACCTGTGGCTGGACATCGCCGAATCTGCCCCGGGCGTGGGCGATGGCGGGCGCATTGTCGTGCGCCAGAGCCTTGATCCGTACTACGAGCGTGGGCTGGAGCGTA
>MESD01000115.1:44105-44354 GCA_001770815.1 Burkholderiales bacterium RIFCSPHIGHO2_12_FULL_69_20 | reverse complement strand
GACCCCTGCCACGTTGCGCGCGGCCTTGCTGGCCGCGCAGCAGACCGCCGGTGATGACGCGGTGAGCGGCTTCTCCGCCAGCGAGACGCTGGAAGGCGGGCTGGGCGACGACCACCTGGCTGGTGGCGAAGGCGACGACAGTTACGTCCACACCCGCGGCGACGGCATCGACACCGTCGACGAATCGGGCACCTTCGGCGGCAGTGCCGATCGGCTGGTGCTGCACGGCATCCACCCCGACACCGTGAC
>MESD01000115.1:34753-44081 GCA_001770815.1 Burkholderiales bacterium RIFCSPHIGHO2_12_FULL_69_20 | reverse complement strand
GCGGGCGATGGTGGCCGCATCCTGGCGCGCGCCTCGCTCGATCCGTACTACGAGCGTGGGCTCGAATCCATCGTCTTCGACGACGGCACGCTGTGGACGCCTGCAACGCTGCGCTCGATGATCCTGGCCGATCAGCTGAGCGATGGCGACGACCTGGTCATCGGCTTCGCCAACGCCGAGACGATTCAGCCAGGCCTGGGCGACGACACCAGCTACGGCGGCGAGGGCAACGACAGCTATGTCTACCGCCGTGGCGACGGCAACGACATCGTCGACGATTCGGGCACCTTCGGCGGCACTGCCGACCGGCTGCTGCTGCAGGGCATCACCCCGGCCAGCGTGGCACTGCAGCGCTCGGGCAACGACGTGCTGCTGCACATCGCCGAGAGCGCCGCGGGCGCGGGTGATGGCGGGCGGATCGTGGTGCGCGCATCGCTCGACCCGTACTTCGAGCGCGGCATCGAGACCATCGTCTTCGACGACGGCACGGTCTGGACGCCGGCCACGCTGCGCACGCAGCTGATCGCCGACGCGCAGACGGCGGGGGACGACCGGCTGGGTGGCTTCGTCACCGCCGATACCTTCACGGCTGGCGCGGGCAACGACAGCATCGCCGGCGGCGACGGCGACGACACCTACGTCTACACCCGCGGCGACGGCTTCGACCTGATCGACGACTCGGGCACCTTCGGCGGCACGGCCGATGCGATCGTGCTGCACGGCGTCGCCCCGGCCGCGGTCACGGTGCAACGCTCGGGCAACGATGCCGTGCTGGTGGTTGCCGAATCGGCGCCGGGTGCCGGTGATGCCGGCCGCCTGCTGGTGCGCCAGACGCTGGACCCGTACTTCGAGCGGGGCATCGAGCAGGTGCTGTTCGACGACGGCACCCGCTGGTCGCAGGCCGATCTGCGCACCCAGCTGCTGCAGGCTGAAATCGGCCCCGAGGGCCGCAGCGTCTACGGCTTCTCGGGCAACGATGCGCTCGAAGGCGGCGGCGGCGCCGACCTGCTGGCCGGTGGCGACGGCAACGACCGCTACATCTGGCGGCGCGGCGACGGTGACGACGTGATCGATGACAGCAGCAGCTTCGGCGGCAGCGCCGACCAGGTGGTGCTGCACGGCGTGCTGGCCGACGATGCGGCGCTGCAGCAGGGCGAGGGCAACGATCTGGTGCTGGTGATCGCCCCCAGCAGCCCCGGCGCCGGCGACGGTGCGCGCCTGGTGCTCAAGGCCTCGGCCTCGCCCTACTTCGAGCGTGGCATCGAGGCCATCGTGTTCGACGACGGCACGTTGTGGACGCAAGCCGGCTTCGTCGGCCAGGCGCTGGTCTCGGCGGCCACCGACGGCGACGACCGGATCACCGGCAGCAGCCTCGACGACCGCCTGCTGGGCCGGCTGGGCAACGACCTGTTGCAGGGCGCCGATGGCAGCGATACCTACGTGCTGCGCCCCGGTGACGGCCGCGACACCATCGACGACAACGGCGATGGCGACACCGATGTCATCGAGATCCGCGGCCGCAGCGCCGATCAGGCCTTGTTCACGCGGGTGGAGTCGGGCTCCAGCGACCTGCTGATCCGCTTTGCCGACAGCGGCGACACGGTCACCGTGATCAACGGGCTGGCCGGCACCACGGCCGATGCGGTGGAGCGCTTCGACTTCGTCGACGTCGACAGCGGCGCGGTGACTGCCAGCTTCACGCTGGCGCAGATCGCCGAGCGCCTGGTGCTGGACGCGCGCACCGCCGGTGCCGACCTGATCACCGGCACCGGCGCGGCCGACGTGCTGAGTGGCGGCGCCGGCCCCGACGTGCTGGACGGCGCCGGCGGCGATGACGTCTACCGCTTCCATCACGGTGACGGCGACGACCGCATCGAGGACACCGGCAGCTCGACCGGCGACGAGCTGCAGCTGCCCGACTTCAACCCGGCCGATCTGGTGTCGATGCGGCGCAGCCCGCCGGCCGGGCTCGACCTGGTGCTGAACTTCGAATCGGGCGACCGCGTGGTGCTGCGCGACACGCTCAGCGACGCCGCCGCCGGCATCGAGCGTGTGCGCTTTGCCGATGACAGCCTCTGGACCGTGCCGCAGCTGCGCGAGCGCGTGCTGCAAGACGCGGCCACCGATGGCGACGAGACGATTTGGGGCTTTGCCGGCGACGACCGGCTGGGCGGTGGCCGCGGCAACGATGTGCTGCACGGCGGCGATGGTTCGGACACCTACCTCTTCGCCGCTGGCGACGGCCAGGACCGCATCGAGGACAACGGCGTGGCCGGCAACGGCGGCGAGACCGACCGCATTGAGATCAGCGGCTACACCTCGGCCCAGGTGGCGGTGAGCCGGCTGTACAAGGCCGACGACGGCATCGTGCTGCGCTTTGCCGGTGGCGATGACCAGCTGATCGTCTTCAACACGCTGGGCGGTGGTGCCGAAGACGGCATCGAGCAGATCGTCTTCGGCGACGGCGTGGTCTGGACCATGACCGAGGTGCTGGCGGCGCTGTACAACGATGCGCCGGTGGCCGGCCCCGACGGCTTCTTCAGCGCGGTGCGTGGCCGCAGCCTGGTGCTGCAGCCGGCCGATCTGCTGGCCAACGACTTCGACCCCAACGGCGATGCGCTGAGCATCGTGGCCGTGGGCGGTGCCGAGCATGGCAGCGTGCAGCTGATGGTCGATGGCACGGTGGTCTACACGGCCGACGACAGCTTCGTCGGTGCCACCCGCTTCGACTACACCGTGGCCGACGGCCACAACGGCCTGGCCACGCAGACCGTCACGCTGCGGGTGCGCCCGCCCGCCAGCGCCACCGACGATGCCGGCTTGAGCGTGGCCGAGGACGCGCTGCTGCCGATCCGCGTCGAGCGCTTGCTGGCCAACGATTTCGACGGCGACCTGATGGTGGTGTCGCAGGTGCTCGATGCGGTGCACGGCACGGTGTCGCTGGCCAGCAGCGGCGACATCAGCTTCGTGCCGGCGCGTGATTTCAACGGCCTGGCCTCGTTCCGCTACGTGGCCAACACGCCCGATGGTGGGCGCGCCGAGGCCACGGTGACGGTTGACGTCACCCCCGTCAACGATGCGCCGGTGGCGCGCAACGACGCGGGCATCACCACGCCTGAGGGCACGCCGCTGCTGCTGCGTTCTGAACTGCTGCTGCGCAACGACAGCGACATCGACGGCGACCGCCTCGCCATCACCTCGGTGATCGGCGATATGCATGTCAGCGCCACGCTGACACCGCTGGGCCATGTGCAGCTGGAGCCGCTGCTCGACTACTTCGGCAACGCGGTGGTCACTTACACCATTGACGACGGCTTCGGCGGCCAGTCGGTGGCCACCGCCAGCGTGCTGGTCACGCCGGTCAACGACGTGCCGGTGCCGGCCGACGATGCCTTGGTCACCGACGAGGACACGCCCTTGTTCCTGCCGGTGGCTGACCTGCTGATCAACGACACCGACGCCGAGCTCGACACGCTGTCGGTGGTGCGCGTGTTCGGTGGCGTGGGCGGGCAGGCAGAACTGTTCCCCAACGGCACGGTGCTGTTCCGGCCCAACGACAACTATTTCGGCCAGGCCAGCTTCCGCTACGAGGTCGACGACGGCCAGGGCGGCCTGGCCAGCGCCCGCGTGGCCGTGCAGATCAACCCGCTGAACGACGCCCCAGAAGCGCGCGATGACGGCCACGACGATGCCGGCGTGGACTGGCTCGATGGCATCGAAGACCAGCCGCTGAGCATCACCGTGGGCCACCTGCTGGCCAACGACCGCGACCGCGACAGCGCCTCGGTGGCACTGGCCACGGTGTCGTCGGCCGAGCATGGCAGCGTCGAGTTGATCGACGGCCAGGTGGTGTTCACGCCCGATCCCGAGTACTGGGGCGAGGCCTCGTTCAGCTACGTGCTGCGTGATGCCGAAGGCGCGGTCGACGATGCGCGGGTCACGCTCTACATCGCGCCGGTGTCCGATGCGCCGCCGGTGGCCATGGCCGACGAAGTGATCATGTACGAGGACGTCACCACCCTGGTGCCGATGGCCCATCTGCTGGCCAACGACACCGACATCGATGACGACCCGCTGATCGTGGATTGGGTGCGGCCGTTCAGCCACCTCGACGCGGCCGCGGTCAGCCTGTCGCACAACGCCGCGGGTGATCTGGTGATCGCGCCCACCGCCAATGTCAACGGCCGCGTCACCCTGGTCTACCAGGTCAACGACCAGTTCGACGGCACCGATTCGGCCTGGGTCACCGTCACCATCGTGCCGGTCAACGACGACCCCGAGGCCAGCGACGACACCGCCGCCACCAGCCTGGACGCGCCGCTGGTGGTGCGCCTGTCCGACCTGCCACTCAACGACGACGACCTCGATTTCGACCAACCCGAAGACGCACGCGCGGTGCTGCACGTGGCCTCGGTGCAATCGCCCAGCGTCGGCAGCCTGTGGGTCTACCAGGACGAGTTCGCGGTGCTGGAGGCGCCCGAGGGTTTCAGTGGTGCGCTCGACTTCCACTACACGCTGGCCGACGAGGCCGACGGCCGCGACGACGGCCGGGTGTGGGGCCAGGTGGCGGCCGAGCGTGCCGCGGTGATCAGCGGCAGCGCGCGGCGTGACCTGCTGATCGGCACCGCGCTGGCCGAGCGTTTCGAGGGCCGCGAGGGCGCTGACGACCTGTTCGGCCGCCAAGGCGACGACGTGCTGGCCGGCGGCGACGATGCCGACCTGCTCGACGGCGGCGAGGGCCGCGACACCGCCGCCTACGACGGCTCGAACATCGGCGTGCGCGCCGACCTGCAGGTGCGCATCGGCCAGGGTGGCCATGCACAGGGCGACCGCTACGTGTCGATCGAGAACCTGGCCGGCTCGGGCTTCAACGACCAGCTGTATGGCGACGGTGGCATGAATGCGCTGGCCGGGGCCGGTGGCAACGACTGGCTCGACGGCCGCCAGGGCGACGATGCTTTGTTTGGTGATGCCGGCCACGACACGCTGGTGGGCGCTGCCGGCGCCGATGCGCAGGACGGCGGCGACGGCGACGACAGCGCCGACTACGGCGATTCACCGCTGGCGGTGAACGTGTCGCTGCGCACCGGCATCGGCTCGGGCGGTGATGCCGAAGGCGACCGGCTGCAGCGCATCGAGCAGCTGATCGGCTCACTGGCGGGTGACGTGCTCGAAGGCGACGATGTCGCCAACCGGCTGGCCGGCGGGCGGGGTGCCGACCGCTTGATCGGCGGCGGTGGTGACGATTGGCTGGATGGCGGCCGCGACGGCGATGCCTTCGAGGGCGGCGAGGGCAGCGACACCGCCGACTACGCCGCCTCGCTGGCCGGCGTCAGCGTCGACCTGTCGGGCCAGACCGCCGGTGGTGGTGACGCCGAGGGCGACACGTTCAGCGGCGTCGAGAACCTGCGGGGCTCGTTCCACGACGACACCCTGATCGGCGATGCCACCGACAACCGGCTCGAGGGCGGCGAAGGTGCCGACCGGCTGGTGGGCGGCGGCGGCGTCGACACCGCCGACTACCGCGCCTCGGCAACGGCGGTGACCGTCGATCTGGCAGCCGGCACCGGCCTGGGCGGTGATGCCCAGGGCGATGTGCTGCAGGGCATCGCCGGCCTGCTGGGCTCGCCCTATGACGACGAGCTGCGTGGTGATGCCGGCGCCAACGTCTTGACGGGCGGCTTCGGCGCCGACCTGCTGGCCGGTGCCGCCGGATCGGACGACTACCACGTCGGCTTCGGCGCCACCGACGACAGCCTGGTCGAGCTGGGCGAAGCCACCGACCTCGACCGCATCCTGCTCGACGCCGCCGTGCGGCCAGCCGATGCCGGCCTGCTGCGCCGTGGCAGCGATCTGGTGATCGAGCTGGAGAAGGGCGAGGGCTTCCTGATCGACACCATCACCGTGCCCGGCCACTTCGATGGCGAGGCCACCGGCGTCGAGCTGATCGTCTTCGGCGACGGCACGGCCTGGAGCCGCGACGACATCGCCGCGCGCACCCGCGACGACCGCTTCAATGCGGTGAACGACCTGATCCGCTGGGCCGACGAGGACGTTCCCTACGCCATCGCCGCGGCGCGACTGCTGGGCAACGATGTAGCAACGCCTGATCCGGCAGTGCACCTGGTGTCGGTCGGCAACGCCCGCAACGGCACGGCCATCTTGCTGGAGGACGGCTCGGTGAATTTTGTGGGCGATGCCGACTTCAACGGCGATGCCTACTTCGACTACACCGCCGCCGATGGCACCGGTCGCGAATCCACCGCCACCGTGCGGGTGATCGTGCGGCCGGTCAACGACGCGCCGGTGGCGCGGCCCGAAGGCCCCTATGACGGCATCGAGGACGTGGTGCTGTCCATCCCCATCGCCACGCTGCTGGCCAACGACAGCGACATCGATGGCGACACCCTGCACATCTCCGGCTTCGGCCCGCTGCTCGATGCCGATGGCCAGCCGACGGGGCCCGTGGCAGGCATCGGCTTCGCCTTTGCCGGCACGCACGGCACGGCGATGTTCGATCTGTTCGGGCCCAACGTGCTGTTCATCCCCTCGGGCGACTACTACGGCGCGGCCGGCTTCAGCTACACCGTGTCGGATGGTGCCGGCGGCACGTCATCGACCAATGTCGAGCTGCAGTTCGTCGCGGTCAATGATGGCCCGCGGCCCAAGGACGATGCCTTCACCACCCGCATCGACAGCGCCATCACGCTGACCGCGGCCCACCTCACCGGCAACGACATCGAGGTGGAAGGCGATCCGATCACGCTGCTGCGGGTGCACGATGCGCAGCACGGCAGCGTGACGATGGACGAGACCGGCAGCGTGATCTTCACGCCCGAGGCCGGTCACCTGGGCAGCGCCGGTTTTGCCTACGACGCGGGCGACGGCCGCGGCGCCGAGGGCAGCGGCTGGGTCGAGATCACGGTGATCCCGCTGAACGACCCGCCGCGCGCCGGCGACGACCGTTTTGATCTGGTGGAAGACCAGCCGCTGATCGTGACGCCGGCGCAGCTGCTGGCCAACGACAGCGATCCGAACGGCGACCTGCTGGTGATCAGCCGGCTCGACCTCTACCCCGAGAAGGGTTCGGTGGACTTTGCACCCGACGGCAGCATCGTCTTCACGCCCAAGCCCAATTACAACGGCGACGCCTCGTTCTACTACTGGGTCAGCGACGGCCGAGGCGGCGAAGACCAGGGCAACGTGCTGATCTCCATCCTGCCCGACAACGACCCGCCCTACGTCAATGACGACGGCCTGTTCCACACCGGCGAGGATGAACCGCTGCTGATCGCCACCGCCGAGCTGCTGGCCAACGATGGCGACCCCGACGGCGACGTGCTGCACTTCGTCGGCACCGATGCCGAGAACGGCACGTTGTCGATCCAGGCCGACGGCCTGCTGTTCACGCCCCAGCGCGACTTCGTCGGCACCGCCACCGGCCAGTACCGGCTGGCCGACGACAAGGGCGGCATCTCGCCCACCTGGGCCAGCTTCAGCATCGAGGTGTCGGCCCTGGCCGACGTGCCCACCGCGGTGGCCGACCGCTTCACGCTGCGCCAGGACCGGCCGCTGCTGCTGCAGCCGGCGCAACTGCTGGCCAACGACTTCGACGGCGACGGCGATCCGATCCGCCTGCTGGGGGTGAGCGCCGCCACGCACGGCAGCGTGGCGCAACTGGCCGACGGCAGCATCCACTTCGTGCCCGAGGCCGGCTTTGTCGGCAGCGCTGGTTTCAGCTACGCCATCACCGACGACATCGATGGCGAGGCCACTGGCGAGGTGACCATCCACTTCACCTCCGACAACAACCAGCCCACGGCCAACACCGACCGCTTCACGGCGCTGGAAGACACGCCGCTGACCGTGGCCATCACCGAGCTGCTGGCCAACGACAGCGACCCCGACGGCGACCCGCTGCAATTCGTGTCGGTGCAAGCCGACGCCGAGCACGGGCGCGCCACCGTGCTGCCCGGCGGGCGGTTGGTGTTCACGCCTGACGAGGACGTGACCGGGCTGATCGAGTTCAGCTACCAGATCAGCGACGGACTGGGGGTGCCGGTGAACGGCACGGTCGAGATTGAACTCACGCCGGTCAACGACGGACCGGACGCGGTGGACGACACCGGCTTCACGGTGCTGGAGGGCGACACGCTGGCGATCACCGCGGCCGGCCTGCTGGCCAACGACCGCGACGTGGAGGGCGATGCCTTCAGCCTGGTCGGTGTCGACGATCTGATCAACGGCAGCGTGGTGATCGACGGCGGCATCCTGCGCTTCACGCCCGATGCCGGCTTCTACGGCGGCGCGGCTTTCACCTATGTCGTGCACGACGTGCACGGCGCCGAGGGCCGCGCGCAGGTGGCGATCCACGTCGAGCCGCTGAACCACCCGCCGGTGGCGGTGGGCGACTTCGGCTTCGCCTTCGACGAGGACGGCAGCCTCGATATTGACCCGGCCACGCTGCTGGCCAACGACCGCGACGACGACGGTGATGCGTTCACGTTGACCTGGGTGGGCAGTGACTTCGGCGGCACGGTGGCGCTGCTGCCCGACGGCCAGATCCGCTTCACCGGCGCGGCTGATTTCAACGGCGACGCCTCATTCCGCTACCGCATCACCGATGCCGGCGGGCGCAGCGGCGAAGCCGCGGTGGTGATCAGCGTGCACGCGGTCAACGATGCGCCGGTGGCGGTGGCCGACCGCGTCAGCACCGACGAGGATGCAGCGTTGACCCTGCCCATCCTGTCGCTGCTGGGCAACGACCGCGACGTCGACCGCGGCTCGTTCCAGCTGGTGGCGGTGCACGATGCCGAGCATGGCCAGGTGCTGCTGGACGGGCTGGGCAACGTGGTCTTCACGCCCGACGCCGAGTACCACGGGCCGGCGGGCTTCGGCTACACCATCGCCGATCTGGCCGGCGCCAGTGCGTCGACCACGGTGGCGGTCGATGTGGCCTCGATCAACGACGCGCCGCAGCCGCAGGACGACGGCCCGCTGGCGCTGGCGCGCGACGACCGGCTGCTGATCAACCCGGCCACGCTGCTGGCCAACGACCGTGATGCCGATGGCGACGCGCTGCTGCTGCTGGCCGCCGAGGGCGCCGCGCATGGCCAGATCAGCCAGGACGCCGATGGCCGCATCGTCTACGTGCCCGACGACGGCTTCGTCGGCACCGACCAGTTCCGCTACACCGCGGGTGATGGCTCGCTGACCGGCCAGGCCACGGTGGCCCTGGTGATCACCGACCCGTATGCCGACTGGCGCCAGGGCACGGCGGGTGGCGACGTGCTGGCCTCGCCGATGCTGGCCGACAACCGGGTGTATG
>MESD01000115.1:0-34689 GCA_001770815.1 Burkholderiales bacterium RIFCSPHIGHO2_12_FULL_69_20 | reverse complement strand
CGGCGGGCGCGGCGACGACCAGCTGAGCGGCGGCTGGGGCGCCGACCGCTTCGTCTTCCGCCAGGGCGACGGGCGCGACACGGTGCTCGATTTCAGCAGCAACTCGCTGGCCGGCAACGACCACATCGACCTGCACGTTCCGGGGGTGGCCGGCTTCAACGATGTGCTGCAATATGCCCACCAGACCGACGCCGGCGTGGTGTTCGATTTCGGCGGCGGCGACAGCTTGTTGCTGCGCGGCACGGCGCTGCCGCAGGTAACGAACGACTGGTTCACCTTCGGCGGATGACTTCAACCCTGGCTTCGCCGGCGCGCCCGGCCCCACCCGATGCGCTGGCGCTGGCCCTGCGGGCCGCGCGCGGCGCGCTGCTGGCGGCCTTTGCCTTTGCCTGCGTGGTCAACCTGCTGATGCTCACCGGTCCGGTGTTCATGCTGCAGGTCTACGACCGTGTGCTCACCAGCCGCTCGGTGCCCACGCTGGTGGCGCTGATGGCCTTTGCCGCGCTGATGTACGCCTTTCTCGGCGTGTTCGACTTCCTGCGCGCGCGGGTGATGTCGCGGCTGGCACAGGGGCTGGATGCGCGGCTGGGCAGCCTCACCCTGCGGCGCTGGATGGGGCAGGGCGGTGCGGGCGCGGGTGTGGGGGCGGGGGCGGCTGAAGGCGGCCCCACGCGCCCGCTGGCCGAGCTGGCGGTGTTGCGCAACTTCCTCACCACGCCGGCGGTCAACGCGTTGATGGACCTGCCCTGGATGCCGCTGTACCTGCTGCTGGTGTTCGGCCTGCACTGGAGCCTGGGCGCGCTGGCCGCCGGCGGTGCGCTGGTGGCCGTGGTGCTGGCGCTGCTGACCGAGGCGCTGACGCGCCGGCCGGCGGCGATAGCGGCGGCAGCCGATCACCACGATGCGGTGTTCGCCGAGCAGAGCCAGCGTAACGTCGAGACGCTGCTGGCCATGGGCATGGTGGGCGCCACCACCGCGCACTGGCAATCGCTGCACGACGCCGCATCGGCCAGCAGCCAGGCCGCGGCCGAGCGGGTGGAATGGCTGTCGTCGCTGTCGCGCGCTTTCCGCCTGCTGCTGCAATCGGCCATCCTGGGGCTGGGTGGTTACCTGGCGATCCGCCAGCAGCTGTCGGCCGGCGCCATCGTGGCCGCGTCCATCATCGCCGGGCGGGCGCTGGCGCCGATCGACCAGCTCATCGGCGGCTGGCGCGGCATGGTGCGGGCGCGCAGCGCGCACCGGCGCCTGACCTTGCACCTGCGTGGCGCCGGGCATGAGGCGCCGCCCATCCAGCTGCCGGCGCCCGTCGGCGCGCTGCAGGTGCAGGGGGTGGCCAAGCGCTCGCCGCTGGCGCGCCCTGGCGAGAACCGGCGGCCCCTGCTCGAAGGCCTGAACTTCGCGCTCGAGCCCGGCAGCGGTCTGGGCGTGATCGGCCCCAGCGCCTGCGGCAAGACCTCGCTGGCGCGTTTGCTCACCGGCGTGTGGCGGCCCGACGCCGGCACCGTGCGGCTGGACGGCGCCACCTTCGAGCAATGGGCACCCGACCAGGTCGGCCGCCACATCGGCTACCTGCCGCAGACGGTCGAGCTGATGGCCGGCACGCTGCGCGACAACATCGCCCGCTTCGATGCCCAGGCCACCGACGACGAGGTCATCGCCGCCGCCCAGCTGGCGGGCGTGCACCCGATGATCCTGGCGCTGCCCGAGGGCTACGCCACCCGGCTGGGGCCGGGCGGCACGGTGCTGTCGGGCGGGCAGGTGCAGCGCATCGGCCTGGCGCGCGCGGTGTTCCGCCGCCCGGCGCTGGTGGTGCTGGACGAGCCCAATGCCAACCTCGACGCCGAGGGCGATGACCGGCTCACCCAGGCCATCCACCAGCTGCGTGAGGGTGGCAGCACCGTGGTGGTGATGGCGCACCGGCCCAGCGCCATCGCTGCGGTCGACCTGATCCTGATGCTCGACAACGGCCGCCAGACGGCCTTCGGCCCCAAGGCCGAGGTGCTGCGCAAGGTGGCGCGGGTGGCTTCGGCATGACAGGTCCGGCCCTGCACCTGGCCAGCGTCGCGGTGCCGGCCCCGGCCGCCGGCCCGCGCCCGCGCACCGACGTGCGCCGGCCCATGTTGGCCGGCCTGCTGGCCGCGGCCCTGCTGGTGTTGGGCGTGGGCGGCGGCATCGCGCTGGTCGACATCTCGGGCGCGGTGGTGGCCAACGGCGTGATCGCGGTGCAGGGCCGGCCGCAGGCGGTGCAGCACCTGGACGGCGGCATCGTGCGCGAGATCCGCGTGCGCAACGGTGCGGCGGTGGCCAAGGGCGACCTGCTGCTGCGGCTGGACGACACCAACCTGCGCGCCACCGCCGAGATCCAGCTCAACCGGCTGCGCGAAGGCCTGGCGCGGCGCGCGCGCCTGGAGGCCGAGCGCGACGGCCGCGCGGCCATCGCCTGGCAAGCCGCCACGCTGCCCGGCCTGCCCGGGGTGGACACGCTGGCCGAGCAGCGCGCGGTGCAGCAGCGGCTGTTCGAGGTGCGCCGGGCGGCGCGCGGCGGCCAGGTGTCGCAGCGCAGCGAGAAGGTCAAGCAGATCGAAAACCAGATCCTCGGCATCCGTGGCCTGATCAAGGCCAAGGGCGAGCAGATCGCGTCGCTCGAAGGCGAGCTGGCCGGCCTGCGTGATCTGCAGAAGGGCGGCTACGTGCCGGCGACGCGCATCCTGTCGCTGGAGCGTGAGCAGGCCTCGCTGGCCGGGCAGGTGACCGAGCACCGCAGCGAGCTGGCGCGGCTGGCCAACGGCATCGATGAGACCCGCATCGGCCTGCTGCAGAACGAGCGTGAGTTCCAGGAGAACCTGCTGTCCGAGCTGCGCCAGGTGACCGCCGAGACCAACGACCTGGCCCAGCAGTACCGCGCCACCACCGAGCAGCTGCGCCGGGTGGAGATCCGCGCGCCCGCATCGGGCGTGGTGCACGAGATCAGCGTGGCCACCGTCGGCGGTGTGATCGCCCCTGGCGCCACGCTGATGCAGGTGATCTCGGCCGAGCAGGGGCTGGTGGTGGATGCAGGCATCGAGCCGCAGTTCATCGACCAGCTGGCACGCGACCAGCCGGCCACGGTGCGCTTTCCGGCGCTGAGCCGCGACATCACGCCCGAGCTGCCGGCCCGGGTGCACACCATCTCGCCCACCAGCGTGGTCGACGAGCGCAGCGGCGCGGCCTTCTACCGGGTCGAGCTGCGCATCGCCGCCGACGACCTGGCCCGGCTCCAGGCCTACAGCGTGGTGCCGGGCATGCCGGTCGAGGTGTTCCTGCGCACCGGCGATCGCTCCATCCTCAGCTACCTGCTCAAGCCGCTGACCGACCAGTTCCAGCGTGCGCTGCGCGAGCGTTGAATTTTTTCGCCCTTGTTCCCCATCGACTCCAGGAGTACCGCGATGAACCCCCTTGCCAAGATCTTGCGCCTGACCAGCCTGGCGCTGGCCGTGGCCGCCACCCCCGCCATGGCGGGCAGCTGGTTGTTTCAGCAAGGGGGCTACAGCGGTGGCGGCAGCTTCAGTGGCAACTTTGCCGGGGCCGATGGCAACGGCGATGGCTGGTTGAGCTCGTTCGACGGCGAGGTCAGCGCCTTCCAGGCTGCTTTCGCCGGGGATGTGCTGGTCGCCCCGGCGGCCTTCGGGCTCGCCGATCTGTACGGGCTGACCTACCGTCTGGACGGTGGGCTGCTGGGCGATGACAGCGATGCCCCGGGTGAAGGCCTGCTGGTCAGCGTTGGCGATGTCGCATTGCTCAGTGGCGTCGGTTCGTCGGGCTTGCCGGGCGCCTACATTGTCGATCTGGGTGGGCAATCGTCGACCGAGTTGCCCCTGACCGTCACTGCTGTGCCCGAGCCGGCCAGCGCGCTGCTGCTGGCCGGCGGCGTGGCCGCGCTGCTAAGCCGCCGCCGGCTGGCCACGATCGGCCGTGCGCCAGTGCCACACCAGGATCAGTAACACCGCGGGGGCGGCCACGGCCGTCACCAGCGGGTTGCCGAAGATCAGCGACAGCGACAGCGCGTTGAGCAGCCAGAACGCACTGCGGCCGATGCTGCGGCCGCAGTAGCCGGTGTAGGCCGCGCCCAGCCCCAGGATGGCGACGACGGTGCCGAAGAAGGCCACCAGAAAACTGCCCCAGCTGAAGTTGATGAACAGCAGCGCCGGTGTGTAGACGAAGGCGAACGGCACCAGCGCCTTGCCCATCGACAGCCGGAAGGCCGTCATGCCGGTGCGCATCGGCTCACTGCGCGCAATGCCCGCCGCTGCAAACGCGGCCAATGCCACCGGCGGTGTCACGTCGGCCAGCACGCCGAAGTAGAAGACGAAGAAATGGGTCGCCAACTGCGGCACGTCCAGCTGTGCCAGCGCCGGCGCCACGATCGCCGCCAGGATGATGTAGGTGGGCGTGGTGGGCACGCCCGAGCCCATGATGATGCAGGCGATGGCGGTGAACAGCAGGCCGAACAGCAGCGTGATCGGCTGCAGCTCGAACCAGCCCGCGGGTGCCAGTGCATGCAGCATCTGCGCGGCAACGCCCGACAGATCGAGCACGAAGGCCGAGAACTTGAAGCCCATGCCGGTGAGCGTGGTGATGCCCAGGACGAAGCCCACGCAGGCGCAGGCCGCGCCGATGCCCAGCGCCGACTTGGCGCCCATCTCGAAGCCCTGCACCAGGGCGCGCGGCGTGATGGCCAGGCCGGTCATGCTGCGCCCGATCGAGCCGAACGGCCTCAGCAGCTTGGGGATCCACGAGCAGGCCACCGTCAGCGTGATGCCCCAGAACGCGGCCAGGAAAGGCGTGTACTGCATCAGCAGCAGCGTCACCATCACCACCAGCGGGATGAACAGGTGCCAGCTGCTCTTGAGCACCAGCCCCAGCGAGGGGATCTCATCGGGCGGCATGCCGGCCAGCTTCAGCCGCTTGGCCTCGAGGTGCACCATCCACAGGATTGCGGTGTAGTGCATCAGCGCCGGCACCACCGCCACCAGGATCAGCTGGTTGTAGGGGATGCCCAGGGTCTCGGCCATGATGAAGGCGGCCGCGCCCATGATCGGCGGCGTGACCTGCCCGCCGCACGAGGCGCTGGCCTCCACCCCGCCGGCAAAGCGCGGCGAGAAGCCCACCTTCTTCATCAGCGGGATGGTCATCACGCCGGTGGTCACGGTGTTGGCGATGGCCGAGCCGCTGATCATGCCGAACAGCCCCGACGACACCACGCTGACCTTGGCCGGCCCGCCGGCAAAACGCCCGGCGGCGATGGTGGCCAGGTTGACGAACAGCTGCCCCAGCCCGGTGAGCTGGGCCATGATGCCGAACAGCACGAAGTGGAAGACGAAGGTGGCGACCACGCCCACGGGGATGCCGTAGATGCCCTCGGTGCCCTTGTAGAGGTGGGCCACCACGCGCGGCACGCTGTAGCCGCGGTGCGCCAGATCACCCGGCAGGTAGGGGCCGAAGATGCCGTAGACCACGGTGGCCACCGCCAGCAGCGGCAGGAAGATGCCCATGGTGCGGCGTGTGGCCTCGATCACCATCGCGATGGCGATCACGCCGAACATCAGGTCCACCTGGCTGTGCTGGCCCGGGCGGTCGATGAAGATGCTGTCGAAGAACAGCAGCAGGTACAGCGAGAAGCTCGATGCCAGGCCGGCAAAGATCCAGTCGCGCCAGGGGATGTGGTGGTGGCTGCCGTCGTAGAGCTTGAACGGCAGCGACAGCCCGGCAATCGCCAGCAGCACGCTGTAGAACACCGCCTGCGCCCCGGCGGGCGCGTCGGCGCCCAGTTCCTGCAACAGGCTGAAGCCCATCACCAGGTAAAAGCCGGCCAGGCCCACCGAGACGATCCACTCCCACGGCCCGGGCAGCCGGCGCTGGCGCGGAAACACCAGGAAGCACAGCCCCAGCACCACCGACAGGTGGATGGCACGGTGGGCGATCTCGTTGTGCAGCCCGAAGCCGGCGGTGTAGTAGTGCCAGCCCGACAGCGCCACCGTGATCACGGTGACGATGCCCGCGGCCACGCCCGCCAGCCGGCGGAAGTTGGACTCGGGGTCGAACTGCTCGATCAGGCGGTCGACTTCGTCCTGGTCGGGGGTCCGGTCGGGCGTGTTGTCGGGCGTCTGGTTGATCGCTTGGGCCGTCATGGTGAGGCGAGCGCAGGACAGCCCTGCGCCTGGAATTCGATGGCCCGGGTGCTGATCTCGCCCAGCAGCCATTCACGGTGGGGCAGCAGCAAGCGCATGCGCTGCTGCGGCAGGGGGCGCACCACCAGCGGGTGCACCGATCGATCGAGCTGCAGGCGCCAGCCGGCGCCTGCGCGGCTGAGGCTCTCACCGGGGCCGGCCGCGTACGGCAGACCGTAGCCCTCGCCTTCGAACACCTCTTCGACCAGCCGCGCCAACGGCGTGAAGCGGTAGCGGTCGACCACCGGCGTGCCCAGCACCGAGTGCACGAAGGCGATGCGCAGCTCGGGTGATCGGGCATCGAGCGGCAGGCGCTGCAGCTCGGTGCCGCTGCGGTGATCGAGCAGCACCAGCTCGCAAGCGGCGCCGGCCGGTGCGCCGGCGCACAGGCCGGCCAGGCACGCCACCAGCGTGGCAGCGTGCCCGCGCCGCATCACTTGACGATGCCTTTTTCCTTGAAGTACTTCAGCGCGCCCGGGTGGATCGGCGCGTTGCCCACCGCCGTGGCGGTGGCCAGGGTGATGTTCTTGCCCTGCACATGCACCTGGCCCATGATGGCCACGTTCTCGTACAGCGCCTTGGTCACCTCGTAGGCCACGTTGTCGGGCACGCCGTCGTGCGTGGTCCACACCGCCATCACCGCCAGCGTGGGCACCGCGGCGGTCTGGCCCTTGTAGGTGTTGGCCGGCAACGGCACGCTGGCGTAGAAGGGCTGCTGCTTCTGCAGCTCGACGATCTCGGGGCCCGACAGCGGGATCACCTTCAGCGCATGGCTCTGCGCAAAGTCGGTGACGGCCGCGGTGGGCACGCCGGCGGTGATCAGCGTGGCATGCAGGTTGCCGTCCTTGATCTTGTCGACCGCCTGGGTGAAGGACGACAGGTCTTCCTTCACGTCGGCGCGCGTCATGCCGTGCACCTTGAGCAGGTCGGTCAGCAGCTGGTACTGGCCCGAGCCGGGCGAGCCCGACGAGATGCTCTTGCCCTTCAGGTCCTTCACGCTGTTGATGCCGGTGTCGGCACGGGTGATCAGCTGCACCGTCTCGGGGTACAGCGCCCCCAGCGCGCGCAGGTTCTTCAGCGGCGCGGCGGCGAACTGGCCGCTGCCCTTGTAGGCGGCGTCCAGGATGTCGGCGGCGACGAAGGCCGATTCGATCTCCTTCTTGCCCAGCAACTGCGCATTGCCCACCGAGGCGCCGGCGGCCTCGGCGGTGGCGCTGATCTTCTTGCCATCGACCGTGGCCTTGTTCGAGATCAATTGCGCCAGCATGCCGCCCAGCGGGTAGTAGGTGCCGCCGGTGCCGCCGGTGGCGATACCGAAGAACAGACGCTGCTGCGCCACGGCGGTGGTGGCAATGGCGATGGCGGCGATCGCTGCCGCGCCGTGTTTCCAGGTGAGTTTCATCGTGGGTCCTGAGGAGGGTTCGGGTATCAGAGGTGCTTGCCGAAGAAGGCGAAGCTGCGGTCCCAGGCGATCTGCGACCACGCCGCATCGTACTGGGTGATCGGCAAGCGGCCGGGGCCTTGCGCGGTCTCGTTGGCGAAGCCGTGCTGGGCCAGGTAGCGGTGACCCTGGTAGGCCACGCCGGCATCGCGCAACTTCTGTTCCAGCGCGTCGACGCCCGACATCGCGAAGGCCTGGTCCTGCTCGGCCCAGTGCGCCATCAGCGGGCCTTTGATCTTGCTGGCGTCGACGAACTCCAGCGGCGGGTAGCCGTACCAGACCACGCCGGCATCGGCCTCGGGCGCCATCGTCATGCCCAGCACGGTGAGCGCGCCGCCCATGCAGTAGCCGGTGATGCCCACCTTGGCATGCGTGGCCTTGAGGTGCTGCACCGCGCCGCGCACGTCCTGCGAGGCGGCGTCGCCGAAGTTGAGGTTGCTCATCAGGTGATGCGCTTCCTCGGCGGCGATGGTGCTCTTGCCGCGGTACAGGTCGGGCACCAGCGCGGTGTAGCCGGCACGCGCGATGCGGTCGGCCACGCCGCGGATCTGGTCGTTCAGGCCCCACCATTCCTGGATCACCACCACCGCGCCGCGCGCACCGGCGGATTCGGCCAGGTAGCCCTGCACGGCGGCGCCGTCGGGTCGGTTGAAGCTGATCATGCTGCCCATGGAATTGCTCCTGCGTTGGGGGATGAAACCCATGAGTAGAGGCCAGTGGCTGGGGGGCGTCAATCGGGCGCAATGCGGAGTGCACGCCGCAGCGGCTAAGCTGGCCCCATGGCTTCTTTCGACATCATCGTCATCGGCGCCGGGGTGATCGGTTCCTCGGTGGCTTTTCATCTGGCCGAGTTGGGCGCGCAACGGGTGCTGGTGCTCGAGCGTGGCCGCATCGCCGAGGGCACCACGGCGCAGAGCAGCGGCATCTTGCGCACCCATTACTCGGTACCGCAGAACGTGGATCTGGCGCGCCGCTCGTGGCGTGCCTTCGAGCGCTTTTCAGAGTACGTGGGCGACGACGAGGCCTCGGCCGGCCTGGTGCGCTGCGGCTACCTGATCGCCGCGCCCGAGGGCGAGCGCTGCGCCGCGCTGTCCGCGTCGCTGGACGCGCAGGCGGCGATGGGCATCCCGGTGCAGCGCCTGTCGGCGCAAGACGCCCAGGCGCTGCTGCCGATCGCCCGCTTCGACGATGCGGCGCTGATCGGCCACGAGCCCGAGGCCGGGTTTGCCGATGCGCATTTGGTCGCCACTTCGTTCGCACGCTCGGCGCGGCGGCGCGGCGTGCGCTTCATCGAGGGCGTGACGGTGCAGGGCCTGCGGCGCGAGGCGGGCCAGGTGATCGGCGTGGCCACCGACGAGGGCGACTTCGACGCGCCGCTGGTGATCAGCGCGCAGAACATCTGGGCGACCGACATCGAGCGCTGGACCGGCATCGCCACCCCGGTGGTGGCCGAGCGCCACAAGGTGCTGGCGCTGCAGGGCCCGCTGGGCTACACCCGGGCGATGCCGGTGTTCAAGGACCTGGCCTCGCCCGGCATGATCTATTGCCGCAGCTACGGCGGCAGCCAGATGCTGGTGAGCGAGGGCACCGCCGGCGAGGTGTTGACCAGCGCCGACACCGAGCAGGGCGCGATCAGCGACGACGACCTGCTGCAGATTGCTGGCCAGGCAGCCGAGCGCTTTCCGTCGTTTGTCGAGGCCGGTGTGGCCTCGTCGTGGACGGGGGTGTACGACGTGACGCCCGACTGGAACCCGGTGCTGGGCCGCCTGCCCGAGGTGCCGGGGCTGATCGTGGCCTACGGCTTCTCGGGCCACGGCTTCAAGCTGTCGCCCGCCGTCGGCCGGGTGCTGGCGCAAGAGGCGCTGGGGCTGCCCACCGACGTGTCGCTGGCGCCGTATGCGCTGGAGCGCTTTCGCAGCGGGCAGCTGCTGGTGGGGCGCTACGGGCGCGGCGCGGTGTCCTGAACGTGGGGTCGGCGGCCGGTTGATCAGCCCGCCGGCCACAAGCCCTGCATCGCTTCGACGAAGCCGGCACCCAGTTCGGCTTGACGCCGGTGCCGGCCCCCGGCCACGCAGCGCTCGCCGGCCACCCACACCTCGTCGAAGGCCGGCGCCTCGGTGGCGAAGACCAGCGCATCGAGCTGGTGCGACAAGGGCACGCCGGCCAGGCCACCGGCCTGCACATCGAGCACCAGCAGGTCGGCGCGCGCACCCTTGACCAGGCCCCAGGCATCGAAGCCGGCCGCCGCCGCGCCACCGGCCAGGTGGCGGTTGAACAGGCGCGCGGCGGTGGCATCCAGCCCCAGCTCGGGCGCGGCGGCCACGTTGCGGCGGCGCAGCGCCAGGCGCTGGCCGTATTCCAGCAGCCGCAGTTCGGCCGGCCAGTGGCGCGTCACATGGCTGTCCGAGCCGATCGAGGTGACCGCGTTGTGCGACAGCCAGCCCGGCAGATCGACCAGGCCATCACCCAGGTTGGCCTCGGTGCTGGGGCAGATCACCACGCCGGCACCGCTGCGCGCCACGGCCTCGATCTCGCCGGGCTCGGCATGGGTGGCGTGCACCAGCTGCCAGCGGGCGTCGAGCGACACGTGCTTCGTCAGCCACTCGATCGGGCGGCAGCCGGTGGCGGCCAGGCAGTCGTCCACTTCGGCCGTTTGCTCGGCCACGTGGAGGTGGATGGGCGTGGCCTCGTCGGCCAGCGCGCGTTCCAGCCGGGCGATGGATTCGGGCCGCGCCGCGCGCAGCGAGTGGATGGCCACGCCGGCCGTCACCCGCGGCTGGCGCGCGGCCGCGATGCCGCGGCGCAGCGCCAGCACGTCGTCGGCGCTGGTGGCAAAACGCCGCTGGTCGTCGCGCAGCGCCGGTGCGGTGAAGCCGGCGCGCTCGTAGAGCACCGGCAGCATGGTCAGGCCGATGCCGGTGTCGGCGGCGGCCTGCATCAGCGCGCGGCTCATCATCAGCGGATCGGCATAAGGCCGGCCATCGGGCGCATGGTGCAGGTAGTGGAACTCGCACACCTGCGTATAGCCGCCCTGCAGCAGCTCGGCATACAGCTGGGCGGCCACCGCACGCAGCGCCTCGGGCGACACCCGCAGCGCCACCGCGTACATGCGGTCGCGCCAGCCCCAGAAATCGTCGTCGGCGCCGCTGCGGCGCTCAGCCAGGCCGACGAAGGCACGCTGGAAGGCATGGCTGTGCGCGTTGACGAAGCCCGGCAGCACCGGGCCGCTCAGCACGGTGGCGCCTGCCGGGGCGGGCGTGCCGGCCTCGATGGCGCTGAAGTGGCCATCGGCGCCCACGCGCATCAGCACCTGCGCCTGCCAGCGGCTGGCGATCCAGGCCTGCGGGGCCCACAGCAGTCGGTCGGTTGTGCTCATGGCCGGTGGTCGACAGGGGTGGGGTCAGGCGGCGAAGCGCAGCATGGCCTGCACCAGCTGCAGCAACAGCGGCTGCACCAACGCGGCACGGCCTTCATGCCAGGCATACGGCGGCGCTTCGTCCATGTAGCAGCGCCAGCACATCTCCAGCTGCACCGCGTGGATGCCGACCTCGGGCTGGCCGTAGTGGCGGGTGATGTAGCCGCCCTTGAAGCGGCCATCGACCACCTGCGTGTAGGCCGATTGGCTGCTCAGCACCTGGCCCAGCGCATCGCGCAGCGCGGGCGCGCAACTCTGGCCGTTGGCGGTGCCCAGGTTCAGGTCGGGCAACTGGCCGTCGAACAACCAGGGCAGAACGCTCTTGATGCTGTGCCCGTCGAACAGCACCACGTTGGCATGCGTGCTGCGCAGCCGCGCCAGCTCGCCGGCCAGCGCGTCGTGGTAGGGCTGCCAATAACGTGCCACCCGATCGGCCATCTCGGTGGCGTCGGGCGCCTGGCCGTCGCGGTACAGCGGCTCACCGGTGAAGAAGGTGGTCGGGCACAGCCCGGTGTTGTTGGCACCGGGGTACATCGGCACGTTTTCGGGCGGGCGGTTCAGGTCGACCAGGAAGCGGCTGTGGCGCGGCACCAGCACGCTGGCGCCCAGGCTGCGGGCAAAGGTGTACAGGCGATCGAGGTGCCAGTCGGTGTCTTCCACCGCCAGGGCGCGATCGACCAGCCGCGCTCGCAGGGCCTCGGGCAACTCGGTGCCCACGTGCGGCAGGCTCAGCAGCAGCGGCGCGGTGCCGCGGTGCAGGGTGAAGACGGCATCGGTCATGGCAGGGTGTCCGGGGTGAAGGCGGTGGTGAAGGCGGTGTTGAAGGCGGTGGTGTCCACGCCGGCGCGCACGATGCGCCGGCAGGGGTTGCGGCCGAACCAGTAGGCCAGCTCGCGCGGATGGTCGACATCCCAGGCGACGAAGTCAGCGGCCAAACCGGCTTCGAGCTGGCCGTGGCTGGCGCCCAGCCCCAACGCCCGCGCGGCATGCTGGGTGGCGCCACGCAGCGCTTCCTCGGGCGTCAGCCGCATCAAGGTGCAGGCCATGTTGAGCATCAGCAGCAGCGACAGCCCGGGCGACGAGCCGGGATTGTGGTCGGTGGCAATGGCGATCGGCACGCCGGCCTCGCGCAGCGCGGCGATCGGCGGCAGCCTGGTTTCGCGCAGAAAGTAGAACGCGCCCGGCAGCAGCACCGCCACCGTGCCGGCAGCGGCCATGGCCTGGATGCCGGCGTCGTCGAGGTGCTCGAGGTGGTCGCACGACAGCGCCTGATAACCCGCCGCCAGTGCGGCGCCGTGCTGGTTGCTCAGCTGCTCGGCATGCAGCTTGACCGGCAGCCCCAAGGCGCGGGCGGTGTCGAACATGCGGCGGGTCTGGTCGGGCGTGAAGGCGATGTGGTCGCAGAAGGCATCGACCGCGTCGACCAGGCCTTGTTCAACCAGGCCCGGCAGCCAGGCGCAGGCGGCATCGATGTAGGCATCGGGCCGGCCGGCAAACTCGGGAGGCAGTGCATGTGCGGCCAGGCTGGTGCAGCGCACGGTCAGCGGCAGATCGCAGCCGAGGCGGCGCGCCACGCGCAGGCAGCGTGCCTCGTGCTCGGCCGACAGGCCGTAGCCCGACTTGATCTCCAGCGTGGTCACGCCCTCGGCCATCAGCGCGCGGGCGCGGGGCAGGGCGGCAGCGTAGAGGGCGGCCTCGTCGGTGTTGCGGGTGGCGGCCACGGTGGACTGGATGCCGCCGCCGGCGCGCGCGATCTGCTCGTAGCTGGCGCCGGCCAGGCGCAGCTCGAACTCGTGCGCGCGGTGGCCGCCGTAGACCAGGTGGCTGTGGCAATCGACCAGGCCGGGCGTGACCACGGCGTTGCCCAGCGAATGCTCGGTGATGGCCTGGGCGGCCCACGCGGCGGGCAGCTCGCGGGCCGGGCCGACCCAGCGCAGCAGGCCATCGTGCACCAGCAGGGCGCCGTCTTCGATCCAGCCCCAGGCGCTGCCGGGCTGCATCGTGGCCAGGCGGGCGTCGCGCCAGAGGGTGAGGGCTGCGCTGGGGTCGGTCACGATGAGGCTCCGGTGTTGGGGTCGAACGCCAGCCACCAGGCCTGCGGCGCTGCGCCGGCACCATCGGCCCACCAGCGCTGGTGAGCAGCCTGGGTGCTGACCGCCAGCGACCAGGCCGGCACGGCCACGGCCGCTTGATCATCGATGCGCAGCATCAGCGGCTGGGCGGTGAACAGGGCCCGCAGTGGAGCGGCATCGGTCCAGCCCACCCCCGGCTGCAGCCGCTGCATCGCACCGCGGCCGGCCGCGCGCTGCACCATCAGGTTGAGATCGCGTGTGGCGCCGTCGGTCAGCGTGCAGCCGGGCGCGGCCTCACCGGCAAAGTGCAGCGGCGCGCTGCCGGTGTGCAGGTCGACGGCCCCCGCCGGCAGCAGCAGCCGCACCCCCGCGCCCTGCAGCACGGTGAACCAGCGGTCCACGCCGTCGAAGGCCGAGAACGGCCCGTCGCGCTCGATGTCGGCCACGCTGATGCGCCACTGCCAGGGCCCGGCGGCGGGCCAGGTGAACAGCTCGCGGGTGAGGCCACCGCCGTTGCGCCAGGGCTGCGGCGGGACATCGTCGAGCATCACCAAGCGCGGGCCGTTCATGGCTGGAACTCGCCCTGCAACACATAACGCTGGCCGGGATGCACCAACCGCGCCAGCGTGATGGTGGCATCGCGGGTGAAGGTGCGGCGCGTCACCACCAGGCAGGCGGTGCCGGGGGCGATGCCCAGCAGCCGGGCCTCGTCGGCAGTGGCGGGCTCGGCCTCGATGGCGTACTGCGCACGCCACAGCGCGGTGGTGTCGAACAGCACCTGGGTGGGCGTGGTGCGGCTGAAGTCGGAATCCAGGTAGCCGGGCGAGCAGGCGGGGTTGACGTAGCGATCTTCCAGTTGCAGCGGCACGCCGTTCTCGTGGTGCACGATCAGCGTGTGGAAGACCTTCGCGCCGGGCGCCAGGCTCAGTTGCTCGGCCAGCGCGGCGGGCGCCTTCTCGCTGCGCTGCAGCTTCACTACCGCGTGGTGCTGGTGGCCACGCGCCTCGATCTCCTCGTGCAGATCGCGGATGGTCAGCGTGGAGGCCACGCGGTGCAGCTGCGCTGCGAAGGTGCCCACGCCTTGCTCGCGGCGCACCAGGCCCTCGGCCTGCAGCTCGCGCAGCGCGCGGTTGACCGTCATGCGGCTGACACCGAACTGCGCCACCAGTTCGGCCTCGGATGGCATCAGCGCACCGGCGGGCCAGCGGCCTGAGGCCAGGCCGTCCTTCAAGGATTGCTTGACCCGGGCATAAGGCGCCAGACGCGGCGCGGGGGCGGGTGCAGTGGACGGTGACTGGGTAGAAACCATGACCCATGCTACTTGCGGTTGCTTGTCTAGACAAGTAGGATTCAACCCCTATCGAGCCCCAGCGGCTCGGCGCCTGCACGGATTCAACTTCACCACCCAACCACGCCGGGGCCCCACCATGACCGACCTCTCCGCCGTCCACGCCGTTGCCCAATCCGCTGCCAAGTCGCCGGCGCAGCCGCACCCGGTGCGTGCGCCGCGCGGCACCACCCTCAGCTGCCGCAACTGGCTGATCGAAGCCGCCTACCGCATGCTGCAGAACAACCTCGACCCCGAGGTGGCCGAGAACCCCGACGCACTGGTGGTCTACGGCGGCATCGGCAAGGCCGCGCGCAACTGGGACTGCTACGAGGCCATCCTCGACAGCCTGCGCAAGCTGGGTGACGACGAGACCCTGCTGGTGCAGAGCGGCAAGCCGGTGGGCGTGTTCCGCACCCATGCCGATGCGCCGCGGGTGTTGATCGCCAACAGCAACCTGGTGCCCAAGTGGGCCACCTGGGAGCACTTCAGCGAGTTGGACCGCAAGGGCCTGATGATGTACGGCCAGATGACCGCGGGCAGCTGGATCTACATCGGCAGCCAGGGCATCGTGCAAGGCACCTACGAGACCTTCGTCGAGGCCGGCCGGCAGCACTACAACGGCAGTCTGCAAGGCCGGTGGATCCTGACCGCCGGCCTGGGCGGCATGGGCGGCGCGCAGCCGCTGGCCGCCACCTTCGCCGGCGCCTGCTCGCTTAACATCGAGTGCCAGCAGAGCCGCATCGATTTCCGCCTGCGCAGCCGCTACCTCGACGAACAGGCCAACGATTTGGACGACGCGCTGGCGCGCATCGCCCACTACACCGCTACCGGCCAGGCCAAGTCGGTCGGCCTGCTGGGCAACGCCGCCGACCTGCTGCCCGAGCTGGCGCGACGCGCCCGGGCCGGCGGCCTGCGGCCCGATCTGGTGACCGACCAGACCAGCGCGCACGACCTGGTCAACGGCTACCTGCCTTCGGGCTGGACGGTGGCGCAGTGGCAAGCCGCACAGGCCGACGATGCGGCCCACGCCGGCCTGCGCCAGGCCGCGGCGCAGAGTTGCGCGGTGCATGTGCAAGCGATGCTGGATTTCCAGGCCATGGGCGTGCCCACCGTCGACTACGGCAACAACATCCGCCAGGTGGCCTTCGATGCGGGCGTGACGAACGCCTTCAATTTCCCTGGTTTCGTGCCGGCCTATGTGCGGCCGCTGTTCTGCCGCGGCAAGGGGCCGTTCCGCTGGGTGGCGCTGTCGGGTGATCCGGAAGACATCCGCAAGACCGACGCCAAGATGAAGGAACTGTTCCCCGAGGATGCGCACCTGCACCGCTGGCTGGACATGGCCGGCGAGCGCATCGCCTTCCAGGGCCTGCCGGCGCGCATCTGCTGGATCGGGCTGGGCGAGCGCGACCGCGCCGGGCTGGCCTTCAATGAGATGGTGAAGTCGGGCGAGCTGAAGGCGCCGATCGTGATCGGCCGCGACCACCTCGACAGCGGCAGCGTGGCCAGCCCGAACCGCGAGACCGAGGCCATGATGGACGGCAGCGATGCGGTGAGCGATTGGCCGCTTCTGAATGCGCTGCTCAACACCGCGGGCGGTGCCACCTGGGTCAGCCTGCACCACGGCGGCGGCGTGGGCATGGGCTACAGCCAGCACAGCGGCGTGGTGATCGTCTGCGACGGCACCGACGCCGCGGCCAGGCGCATAGCGCGTGTGCTGTGGAACGACCCCGCCACCGGCGTGATGCGCCATGCCGACGCCGGCTACGACGAGGCCGTGGCCTGCGCCCGCGAGCAGGGGCTGGACCTGCCGATGGTCAACGGCGGAGCGCGCTGATGCTGCTGCGCCCCGGACAACTCTCGCTCGACGAACTGCAGGCCATCCACGCCGGTGGTTCTGGCAAACCGCAACCACTGATGATTCACCCGGCCGCGCTGCCGGGGATCCAGGCCAGCGCGGCGGTGGTGCAGCGTGCGGCGGCCGGCGATGCGCCGGTCTACGGCGTCAACACCGGTTTCGGCAAGCTGGCGGGCACGCGCATCAGCACCGACGACCTGGCCACGCTGCAGCGCAACCTGATCCGCTCGCACAGCGTGGGCGTGGGCGAGCCGCTGGCCGCACCGGTGCTGCGCTTGATGCTGGCGACCAAGGCAGCCAGCCTGGCGCGGGGCTACTCGGGCGTGCGGCCGGTGGTGATCGATACGCTGCTGGCGGTGCACAACGCCGGCCTGATCCCCTTCGTGCCCAGCCAGGGCTCGGTCGGCGCCTCGGGTGATCTGGCGCCGCTGGCGCACATGGTGCTGGCGCTGATCGGCGAGGGCGAGTTCGTGGTCGACGGCCAGCGCCAGCCGGCCGCGCCAGTGCTGCAGCAGCACCGCATCGCACCACTCGCGCTCGAAGCCAAGGAAGGCCTGGCGCTGATCAACGGCACGCAGACCAGCACTGCGCTGGCGTTGCACGCGCTGTTCAGCTTCGAGCCGGTGCTCGAGTCGGCGTTGGTGGTGGGTGCGCTGACGGTGGATGCCGCGCGTGGCAGCGACGGCCCGTTCGACCCGCGCATCCACGCGCTGCGCGGGCAGCCCGGCCAGATCGACGTGGCACGCTACTACCGGGCCTTGCTCGCCGGCAGCGCGATCCGCGCCAGCCATGCCGAAGGCGACGACCGCGTGCAAGACCCCTACTGCCTGCGTTGCCAGCCGCAGGTCGTCGGCGCCTGCCTCGACCAACTGCGCCATGCCGCGCTGGTGCTGCTGCGCGAGGCCAATGCGGTGACCGACAACCCGCTGGTCTTTGCCGAGGACGGCATGATGATCAGCGGTGGCAACTTCCACGCCGAGCCGGTGGCACTGGCCGCCGATGCGATGGCCTGCGCCATCGCCGAGGTGGGCGCCATCGCCGAGCGCCGCATCGCCATGCTGATCGACAGCAGCGTGTCGCGGCTGCCGCCCTTTCTGACCGCCAATGCGGGCCTGAACAGCGGCTTCATGATCGCCCATGTCACCGCCGCAGCGCTGGCGTCGGAGAACAAGTCGATGGCCCACCCGGCCAGCGTCGACAGCCTGCCCACCAGCGCCAACCAGGAAGACCACGTGAGCATGGCCACCTTCGCCGCGCGCCGGCTGCAGCCGATGATCGCCAACGTGGCGCATATCCTGGGCATCGAGCTGCTGGCCGCCGCGCAGGGCATCGACTTCCTGCGGCCGCTGGCCAGCTCGCCGGTGCTGGAGGCGGCGCACGCCGAACTGCGTGCGCACTGCCCCGCGATGGCGTTAGACCGCTACATTGCGCCCGACATCGCGCAGGCCACCGCGCTGGTGCGCGACGGCGCGCTGGCGCGCATCTTGCACCAGCTGCCCGAGCTGCCGGCGCTGTGGATACCGGCCTGAACCCACCCGTCTGACCCCCAACCCCAAGAGGAGCCTCCATGAAGAAATCTCTCGTCGCCCTGGCCCTGGCCAGCGCCTTCGGCGCCGTCTCGGCGCAAGACACCAAGATCGCCATCGGCATCTCGGGCTGGACCGGCTTTGCGCCGCTGACGCTGGCCAAGGAGGCGGGTCTGTTCAAGAAGCACGGGCTGGACGTGGCTATCAAGAAGATTCCGCAGAAAGACCGCCACCTGGCGATCGCCTCGGGCGACATCCAGTGCGCCGCCACCACGGTCGAGACCTGGGTGGTCTGGAACGCCAACGGCGTGGCCACCACGCAGATCTTCCAGCTCGACAAGAGCTACGGCGCCGACGGCATGGTGGTCAAGCCGCACATCACCAAGATCAGCGACCTGAAGGGCAAGACCGTGGCCGCCGATGCACCGGGCACCGCACCGTACTTCGGCCTGGCCTGGATGCTGAAGAAGAACGGCCTGTCGATCAAGGACGTGAAGGTGGTCAACCTGTCGCCGCAGGCCGCCGCCAACGCGATGATCGCCGGCACCGACGGCGTGGACGCCGCGATGACCTACGAGCCCTACCTGGGCGCGGTGCGGGCCAAGCCCGAGGCTGGCAAGATCATCGCCACCACGCTGGACTACCCGATGGTGATGGACACCTTCGGCTGCACGCCCAAGTTTCTGGCCGAGAACCCCAAGGCCGCCAAGGCGCTGGCCGATGGCTACTTCGACGCGCTGGCGATGATCAAGGCCGAGCCGAAGAAGAGCTTCCAGATCATGGGCGCGGATGTGAAGCAGAGCGCCGAGGCCTTCGAGAAGAGCCAGGCCTACCTGCGCTGGCAAGACCGCGAGGCGAACCAGAAGTTCTTCGCCGGCGAGCATGCCGAGTTCAGCAAGGAGGCGGCTGCGCTGCTGCTGGAGAGCGGCATCATCCGGCAGATGCCGGACCTGACCAAGCTGGCCGATACGCGTTTTCTGAAATAAGCCGCAAGGGCGATCGTCGATGAAACCGCTGGTGCCGGTGGCACCGGGCACGCGCGTCGTGCTCGGCATCGCCTTCTTCGTGCTGTTCTTTGCCGTGTGGGCGGTGGCCACGCTGGGCGGCTTCGTGCAGAAGACCTTTCTGGCCGACCCGATCACGATGGTGCGCAGCGGTTACACGCTGCTCACCGAGATGGGCTTTGCCACCGACATCGGCATGACGGTGTGGCGGGTGCTGGGTGGCTTTGCCATCGCCGCCGTGCTGGCCTTGCCGCTGGGCGTGGCGATGGGCGCCTGGAAGCCGGTCGAAGCCTTCTTCGAACCGTTCGTGTCGTTTGCGCGTTATCTGCCGGCCAGTGCCTTCATCCCGCTGCTGATCCTGTGGGCCGGCATCGGCGAGGCGCAGAAGCTGGCGGTGATCTTCATCGGCAGCTTCTTTCAGCTGGTGCTGATGATCGCGGTGGTGGTGGGCAATACCCGGCGTGATCTGGTCGAAGCCGCCTACACGCTGGGCAGCAGCGATGCCAGCCTGGTCAAGCGGGTGCTGATCCCCGGCGCCGCGCCCGAGATCGCCGAGATCCTGCGCATGGTGCTGGGCTGGGCCTGGACCTACGTGATCGTGGCCGAGCTGATCGGTGCCAGCAGTGGCATCGGCCACATGATCACCGACAGCCAGGCGCTGCTGGCCACCGACCAGATCATCTTCGGCATCATCGTCATCGGCGTGATCGGGCTGGTCAGCGACATGGCCTTCAAGGCCTTCAACCGGCGGCTGTTCCCGTGGGCGCAGTTGGGGCGGTGAGTGCGTGGGCTGGGCCGAGCGTGATCCCGGACTCTCGCGATACCGAGCAGAGGGAGGGCAAGCACATGACCAAGCGCCAGGAGAACGACGACGGTGACGGTTTGGCTGTGGCCGCATTGGCCCAGCACATCCACTGGGTGCGCGAGGCCAAGGTGATGCTCGACAGCGACCTCGCCGCGCTCTACGGGGTGCCGACCAAGGCACTGAACCAGGCGGTCAAGCGCAATACGCTGCGCTTTCCGGTCGACTTCATGTTCGAGCTGACGGCGGTCGAGGTGGCGGCTTTGAGGTCACAACTTGTGACCTCAAAGCCGCCTGGCCGCGGTGGCCGGCGCACCGCGCCCAAGGTCTTCACCGAACATGGTGCGCTGATGGCGGCCACGGTGCTCAACTCCCAACGCGCCATCGAGATGAGCGTGTTCGTGGTGCGGGCATTCGTGCAGTTGCGCTCGCTGCTGGGCACCCACCGAGAGCTGGCGATCAAGCTCGATGAACTTGAGCGCAAGCTTTCCACCCACGACCAGGCCATCACCGGCTTGATCGAGGCCCTGCGCCAGATGACTGCGACGCCCGGGCGCACCAGCCGCCCCATTGGTTTCACCGTCGATCTGGCTTCACCAAAGAAATGACCATGCCGCAACCCGCCCCGCATTCCATCCTGCAAGTGCGCGGCGTCTCGCGCAGCTTTCCTTCGCAATCGGGCGGCGTGCCCACGGTGGCGCTGCAGGCCACCGACCTGGCCGTGGCCGAGAACGACTTCATCACCATCCTGGGCCCCAGCGGCTGCGGCAAGAGCACGCTGCTGCGCATCGTCGCCGGGCTCGACGTGCAGACCTCGGGCGAGGTGCTGCTGGACGGCGCGCGCATCAGCGGCCCGGGCGCCGACCGCGGCATGGTGTTCCAGAGCTACACGCTGTTTCCCTGGCTGACGGTGCAGCAGAACGTCTGCTTCGGCCTGCGTGAACGTGGCCTGCCACGCGCCCAGCAGCTGGAGCAGGCCGGCGCCTTCATCCACAAGGTGGGGCTGCGCGGCTTCGAGCACCACTTTCCCAAGCAGCTGTCGGGTGGCATGCAGCAGCGCGTGGCGATTGCCCGGGCGCTGGCCAACAACCCGCGCATGCTGCTGATGGACGAGCCCTTCGGCGCGCTGGACCATCAAACCCGCGAGCTGATGCAGGAGCTGCTGCTGGGCATCTGGGAGGCCGAGCAGAAGACCGTGCTGTTCGTCACCCACGACATCGACGAGGCGGTGTTCATGGGCAGCCGCGTGGTGGTGATGAGCGCGCGGCCCGGCCGCATCAAGCTCGACCGCGCGGTGCCGCTGGCGCACCCGCGGCATTACTCGGTCAAGACCACGCCGGCGTTTGCCGAGCTGAAGGCCGAGCTGACCGAGCAGGTGCGGGTGGAGGTGCGCGCCGCGCAGGCCCAGCAGGCGGCGGCCTGACCGGGCGCCGCCGGGCCGGCGGCGCCCGGTCAGCCGGCGCGCTGGCGCGACAGCAGGCGCGCCACCAGCAGCGCCGGCAGGGTCAGCGCCAGCGCCGCGCCGGTCATCTGCAGCGGCGACAGTGGCATCAGCCCGCCGCCCGGGGCAATGAACATCAGCCCGCCCAGCATCAGCGCGATGCGCACCGGCCACTCCAGCGCGCCACAGCGCCGCAGGTCACCCACCCCTTGCTGGTAGCCCTGCAGCCCGCTGCAGACCAGCGCCACGCCGATCAGCGCGGTGCCGAAGTGCATCGCAAAATCGACCAGGCTGCCCTGCAGCAGCAGCGACGGGTTCATCAGGAAGAAGAACGGCACGAAGTAGATGATGCTGCCGATCTTCATCGCCTCCAGCCCGGTCTCCATCGGCTTGGCCTTGGCCACCGAGGCGGCGGCAAACGCCGCCAGCGCCACCGGCGGCGTGATGAACGACACCATGCCCCAGTACATGATGAACATGTGCACCGCCAGCGGGTCGAGCCCCACCTTGATCAGGCTGGGTGCCAGCAGCACCGCCAGGAAGATGTAGCAGGCGGTGATGGTCATGCCCATGCCCAGGATGAAGCTGGTCAGCGCGCCCATCAGCATCAGCAGCAGCGGCGAGTTGCCGGCCAGGTGCAGCAGTTCGGTGGTCAGCGTGCCGGTCAGCCCGGTCAACGAGAAAGCACCCACCAGCAGGCCCACACCGGCCAGGATGGCCACCAGCTCGACGAACACCCGGCCGTTGCCTTCGATGAAGCCCAGCACCTCGCGCCGGCCCCAGCGTTGCGGCGAGAACAGCTGGTTGAGCACCAGCAGCAGCGCGGTGGCCAGCCAGGGCGCCCAGTTCTCGCGCTTCATCACCAGCAGCAGCAGCACCAGCAGGATGATCACGAAGATGAAGTACCAGCCTTCGCGGAACACCTGGCCCAGCTTCGGCAACTCGGCCTTGGGCAGCCCCACCAGGCCGTTGCGCGCGGCATTGCCGTCGATCTGCATGAACAGCGCAAAGTAGTACAGCACCGCCGGCACCGCGGCGGCCAGGGCCACCTGGGCATAGGGGATGTCGAGGAACTCGGCCATCACGAAGGCGGTGGCGCCCATCACCGGCGGCGCCAGCACCGCGCCGGTGGACGCGCAGGCCTCCACCGCGGCGGCGGTGGAGGGCTTCATGCCGGTGCGCTTCATCGCCGGGATGGTCATGGTGCCGGTGGTCAGCACGTTGCTGATCACGCTGCCGCTCATCGAGCCCAGCAGGCCCGACGAGAAGATCGACACCTTGGCCGCGCCGCCGCGGTAGTGGCCGCACAGCGAGAAGGCGAAGTTGATGAAGAAGGTGCCCGCGCCGGTGTACTGCAGCGCCGTGCCGAAGACCAGGAAGCCGATCACCAGCTCGGCGAAGGCGCGCATCGGGATGCCCAGCACGCTTTCGCGCGAGAAGATGTGGAACGACGCCGCCTCCAGCAGGCTGACCGACGGCGCGTGCAGCGGCGCGGGCATCAGCACCGAGAACAGCGGGAACAGCGAAAACACGCCCATGATGATCAGCAGCGCCATGCCGCCGGCGCGGCGCAGCGCCTCCAGCACCAGCAGCCAGCTGGCCACCGCGCCCCAGACCATCCAGCGTGGTGCCACGTCGGGTGCGCTGTACTCCCAGCCGTTGCCGGCCGAGTCGCGCGCCGTCCAGGCCCACAACAGGGCCAGCCCGGTGGCGGCGGCGAACAGCACCAGGTCGTACCAGGGCACGTGGTCGAGCTGGCGCCCGACCCGGGCCGGGTACAGGATGAAGGCCAGCGGCAGCAGCACCGCCAGGATCAGCCAGAAGTACTCGGTGTCGAGCAGCGTCACGTCGGCAAAGAAGCGCAGCGTGAACTGCTGGTTGAAGCACAGCGCCATCGACACCACGGTCCAGGTCAGCAGCAACCAGCGCCAGCCGGGGGACAACTGGCGGGTGCGCGCCGGATTGCTGCCGGCCTCGCCGTCGTCCAGTGCGACGGCCTGGGTGGTCGCGGGTGCCGGGGTGTCGATGGCCGGCTTCATTCCTCGAACACCGGGTCCATGCCGGCCTTGACCAGGGCGGCCTTGCGTGCGGCGATCCAGCCCTTGTAGAAGGCGTCCTTGTCATCGGGCGCGCCGGCCTTGGTGTATTGGCCCCAGGCGGCCGCCAGCGTGGCCTGGCGTTTGAGCAGCGCGTCGTTGTGCTGCTGTGCGGCGGCCGTCCAGGCGCCTGCCTCCTTCATCGCCCGCACCGCGCCTTCGTGGTAGGGCAGCACCCAGGTCAGGTTCTGGCGCTTGAGCTCCAGGCCATCGGCACCCGGTGCGCCGTCCTTGTAGGCGTCGTAATTGACGATCATCGACTTGGTCACGCCGTGGATCACGTCGGCCGACTGGCTGCCGTAGGCCACGAACAGCGGGTACGGATAGGCCGGCAGTTCCAGCGGTGCGGCCTTGCTCAGGCCGCCGGCGCCGCAGGTGACCTGGTGCGGGTAGAAGTACGGGCCGACCTTGTTGACCCGCGCCCAGGCCGCCTTGTCGCCGGCCGGTGATGTCGGCCACATCAGGCCGCGCGGCGATGAATCGACCTCACGCGCCTGGCCCGAGATGGTGGATGCAAAGGCCGCGTCGACCTCGTTGTTGACCATGCCCTTCCACATCGCGCCGTAGTTCGAGAACTCGACGATCTTCACGTCGGCGCGGGTCAGCCCGCCGTAGGCGATGACGGCCAGTGCGTTCTGGTTGAGCGCGGGTGAGCCCACCACGAAGCCCACGCGCTTGCCCTTCAGGTCCTTGATGTCCTTGACACCAGCGTCCTTGGCCACGCCCAGCGACAGGCCGTTGCACGAGGTGGAAGCCAGCATCAGCTGCAGCGCCTGCGGGCCCCAGTCCTTGGCGCCGAACTCGAACACGCCTTCCTGGGCAAAGTAGCCGCCCACGCCCATCGCCGAGACCTGGGCGCGGCCGCCCTTCAGCGGCGCCAGGCGGGCGATGTCGTTGCCGCCGGGCAGCACCCGCACGTCGGTGCTGCTGCGCTCCTTCATCATCTTGCCGATGGCCACTGCCATGTTGAAGCCCGACGAGCCGGTGTCGTAGGCGGTCATGGTCAACGAAGGCGGCAGCTTGATGTCCTGCGCGTGGGCGGCGCCAGTGGCCAGCAGCGCGGCGCCGAACACGGCACCGAGGGCGGCGATCAGCCGGGGCTTGCGAACGTGGGTCATGGAGTCTCCTTCGGGTTGATCGATGCCCGATCCACCGGGCATCGGCTGCGGCGCATGATGCCGGAGGCGCCGCGCGCGCCGCAAGTTGCGGTGTACCCGGTGTCGCGCAGGTGTCTGACAGGGGCGGCGGCGGGGTGGCTGCGGGGCCACGCCGGTGGGTCGCGGCACGATGCGATGATGTTGCATTGATCGCACCTGCCCCGGAGCCCACGATGCCCAGACCCCCGTCCATGCTGCCGCCCGCCACGGCCCCGCTTCACGTCTTTTCCGGGCTGCGGCGGCGCACGGTCGCCGCGACGCTGGTGCTGGGCCTCGCAGGGTTGTCGGGCTGCGCCAGCCTGCAGCCTGCGCTGGCCCAGCCGGGCCAGACCGAGGCGCAGATGCTGGCCACCATGGGCACGCCCACCGGCCGCTACCCGCTGGCCGGTGGGGCGCAGCGGGTGGAGTACGCCACCGGCCCGTTCGGGCTGCACACCTGGATGGTCGACCTGGACGCCACCGGCCGGGTCAGTGCCGTGCAGCAGGTGCTGACGCGGGAGAACTTCGCCCAGGTGCGCCACAACATGCCGCGCGACGAGGTGCTGCGCCTGCTGGGCCGGCCCGGCGACAAGGCCGCCGAGTACATGAACCGCCAGACCTGGTCGTGGCGCTTCGAGACCTACGATTGCGAGTGGGTGCGCATCACCTTCACAGCCGAAGGCTGGGTGCGCGGCGGTGCCTCGTACCTGCCCGATCCACGCTGCGATGCCGATTACTGACACCCTGCCGCTGATGCAGTAGCTCAGGCGCCCTCGTTGCGCAGCGCCGCCTTGTGGATCTTGCCGGCCGGCGTCATCGGCAGCGTCTCGCGCAGCACGATCTGGCGCGGCACCTTGTAGTCGGCCAGGTGCTCGGCGCACCAGGCGCGGATGTCGGTCTCGCGCAGGCCGCTGTCGGGCCTGGGGATCACGTAGACGCGGCCCACCTCGCCCAGCACCGGATCGCCCACGCCGATGATGGCGGCCATCACCACGCCGGGGTGGCGGTTGATCAGCGCCTCCACCTCGGCCGGGTAGACGTTGAAGCCGCCCTGGATGTACATGTCCTTCTTGCGGCCCTTGAGCGTGATCACCCCACGTGCATCCACCTCGCCCAGGTCGCCGGTCTGCAGCCAGCCGTCGCTGCTGAAACCCTGGCCGGCGGCCGCGCCGATGTAGCCCGGCACCACGCCCACGCCCTTGAAGCACAGCTCGCCGATGGTGCCCGCCGGCAGCGCTTCGCCACCCCTGCCCGCGGCTGCGGGCAGGGATTCGCCATGCGGCCCGGCGATGCGCAACAACGCGCCCGCAAACGGCTTGCCGATGGTGCCCATCAGGTCGTCGTGGCTGCGCTCCCAGGGCGTCATCACGATCGCACCCGATGTTTCGGTCAGGCCGTACAGGTTCATCAGCGTGGCGTTGGGCATGCGTGCGGCCAACCGCTCCAGCAATACCGCGTCCACGTTCGAGCCGCCCGAGAACACCAGCCGCACCGCCGAGAAATCGACCTGGTCGACACGCGCATGCATCAGCAGCAGCGTCAGCATGGTCGGCACGCCGGCCACGATGGTGGGCCGGTGCCGCTGCATCAGCGTGATCATCAGATCGGCCTTGAACTCGGGCACCAGCACCACCGTGCCGCCGCCCACCAGGTGGGTGAGCACACCGCAGGTGATGCCGCCCACGTGGTTCAGCGGGTTGGCCATGTGGATCAGGTCGGCCTCGCTCACGCGGGTGTGGGCGGCCTGGGCGGCGGCGCTGGCCAGCAGGCTGTGGTGGGTGAGCCCGGCGCCCTTGGGCCGGCCGGTGGTGCCCGAGGTGTAGATCACCATGGCCACATCGTCGGCCAGCACCCGGCGTCGCAGCGCCGACAGCCGCCCGGCCTCCAGCGGCGTGGCGGCCAGCGCGGCCAGGCTGTTGAGCCCGCTGCCGTCGATGGCGATGACGTGGCGCAGCGCCGGCAGGCGCGGGCCCAGGCGCTGGAACATCGTGATGAAGTCGAAGCCCTCGTGCTCGCGCAGCGTGAACACCGCCTTGGTCTCGCTGTCGCCCAGCATGGCCTCCAGCTCGCTGTCGCGGTAGCGCACGCTCAGGCCGACCACCGCCACGCCGATCTTGGCCGCGGCGTAGAACAGCAGCAGCCACTCCATCTGGTTCAGCCCGATGATGCCGATGCGGTCGCCACGCTGCAGCTTCAGCCCCATCAGGCCGCAGGCCATCTGGTCGCTGGCGGCGTCCACCGTCGCCCAGCCATAGGCCGCGTCGTGCTCGATGTAGGCCGTTTGGCCGCCGCGGCGGCGCGCCGCCAGGCTGAGGTGGTCGCCGATGGTGGCGGGGGGCGGGGCCGGGGTGCTGGCGGGCTTGGGCATGATGGGCGGGGTTCCTTCGATCGTGCATGCTGAGGCGGGCGGCGCGCTGCTGTCTTGCGGCGAGTTGCTGGCGCCGGCCGCTGCGCAAGAAGCGCGATTGAATCGGTTGCCGCGCCGCGCCTACATCGTCGCTTTCGACGATTCATGCACCCCGCCCCGCATGTGAGACTGCCCGCTGACCCTGATCTGGAGGCCGATGGTGTCATCCCCTGCCTGCAATCAATCCACTGCGGCCGACGATGCTTTCCGCGACGAGGTGCGGCAATTCCTCGCCACCGAGCTCACCGACGACCTGCGCCTGGCCGGCCAGCGCACCGCCGGCATCTTCACCGACCACGACGACGGCCAGCGCTGGTTCCGCATCCTGGCGCGCCGTGGCTGGGCCGTGCCGCACTGGCCGGTGCAATGGGGTGGCTGCGGCTGGACGCCGCGCCAGCACGCCATCTTCGCCAGCGAGCTGTCGGCGGCCCAGGCCCCGGTGCTGGCGCCGCAGGGCGTGCGCATGGTGGCGCCGGTGCTGCTGGCCTTCGGCACGCCCGAGCAGCAAGCCCGCTGGCTGCCGGCCATCCGCAACGGCGACGACTACTGGGCCCAGGGCTACAGCGAGCCGGGCTCGGGCTCCGACCTGGCCTCGCTGCAGTGCAAGGCAGTCCGGGACGGCGACAGCTACGTCATCAACGGCACCAAGATCTGGACCACCCATGCCCAGTGGGCCAATCGCATCTTCTGCCTGGTGCGCACCAGCAGCGCCGGCAAGCCGCAGCAGGGCATCAGCTTCCTGCTGTTCGACATGGACACGCCGGGCATCACGGTGCGGCCGATCATCAGCATCTCGGGCGACCACGAGCTGAACCAGGTGTTCTTCGACGACGTGCGCGTGCCCGCCACGGCGCTGCTGGGCGAGGAGAACAAGGGCTGGACCATCGCCAAGTACCTGCTGGTGCATGAGCGCGGCGGCACCTACGCACCCGCGCTGCGCGCCCGCCTGGGCCGGCTGCAGCGTGCGGCGGTGCAGGCCTTTGCCGACCGGCCGGCCGACGACGACGAGCGCCGCGACGTGGCCCGGCTGCTGGCCGACGCGGCCTGCCGCATCGACGCGCTGCATGCGCTGGAGCAGCAGGTGCTGGCCGCGCGCATCCGTGGCGAAGATCAGCCCATCGCGCCGTCGGTGGGCAAGCTGCTGGGCACCGAACTGCGCCAGTTCATCACCGAGATCGCGGTCACCATCGCCGGGCCCTACGGTGCGGCGCGGCTGCCCCAGGCCGACTGCGCTGCCCATGTGCTGGCGCTGCCCGAGGACGCGATTTGGGCCATGAGCACCTACCTCAACGACCGCGCCGCGTCGATCTACGCCGGCACGAATGAAGTGCAGCGCAACCTGATCGCCCAGCACCTGCTGAGCCACTGACCATGGACGCCCTCTTTCCCCTCAGCGACACCCAGGCCCTGATGCAGGACAGCCTGTCGCGCTGGCTGCAGGACCACGCCCCGTTCGAGCGCCGCGCCGGGCTGCTGGCCACGCCCGAGGCCATCACGCCGCTGTGGACCGGCCTGACCCAATCGCTGGGCCTGCTGGGCGCCGCGCTGCCCGAGGAGTCCGGTGGCCTGGGCGGCGGCCTGGCCGACCACCTGGTCATCCTGCAGGCGCTGGGCCATGCGCTGCTGCCCGAGCCGTATGCCGCCTGCGTGGTCACCGGCGCGGGCCTGCTGCAGCGCCTGCCGGGCGCGCGGGCGCGCCAGCTGCTGGCCGGCGTGGCCGACGGCACGGTGCGGCCGGTGCTGGCGGCGCTGGAGCCCAGCGGCCGGCACGATCTGTCGCAGGTGGCCACCACCGTGCGCAGCGGCGACGGCGCCAGCCGGCTCAGCGGCCGCAAGGCGGTGGTGCGCGCCGCGCCTTATGCCACGCACTGGCTGGTCAGCGCGCGCGACGAGGCCGGCACGCTGCGCCTGGCGCTGGTGCGACCCGATGCCAGCGGCATCAGCCGGCGCGATCTGCGCCTGGCCGATGGCGGCTGGGCCGCCGAACTGGCCTTCGACGCCACGCCGGCCGAGGCGCTGCTGGGTGATGCCGGCACCGACCTGCTGCCGCTGCTGCTGCAAGCCGCCGACGAGGCCCTGCTGGCCGCTGGTGCCGAGGCGGTGGGCGTGATGCAGCGGCTGATGCACGACACGCTGGATTACGTGCGCCAGCGCCAGCAGTTCGGCACGCCGCTGGCCAGCTTCCAGGTGGTGCAGCACCGCCTGGCCGACATGCACATGGCCTGGCTGCTGGCGCGTGCGCTGGTGGGCGCCACGCTGGCGGCGATGGACCAGCCTGCGCCCGAGCGCCGCCGTGCGGTGGCCTCGGCCCAGGTGGCGGTGGCGCGGGCGGCGCGCAGCGTGGGGCAGGGTGCGGTGCAGCTGCACGGCGGCATGGGCATGACCGACGAACTGGCCGTGGGCCATGCCTTCAAGCGACTCACCCTGATCGAACACCACTTCGGCAGCGTCGACGTGCACCTGCGCCGCGTGGCCGCGTACCAGCCGCTGCGCTAGAACACCGCTGCCGGTTTGTCCGCCGCAGCGCCACCCTCATCCCTTGCTATTCCCGGAGACAACCCCATGGCCATGACCTTTGCCCGCAGCTGGACCGACGAAGACCTGGACCGCTGGCGCGACACCTGTGCGCGCTTTGCCGAAACCGAGCTGATGCCCGACGACGAGGCCGCCCGCAAGCGCGGCAACGTGGGCCACGCGGTGTGGCGCAAGGCCGGTGAACTGGGCCTGCTGTGCACCGACATCCCCGAGGAATTTGGCGGCGGCGGCGGTGATTTCCGCCACGAGGCGGTGCTGTATGAAGAATGTGCGCGGCGCGGCCTGTCGGGCTGGGCCAACTCGGTGCACACCATCGTGGCGCACTACTTCCTGAACCACGGCACGCCCGAGCAGAAGCAGAAGTACCTGCCCAAGCTGGCCAGCGGCGAGCTGGTGGGCGCCATCGCGATGACCGAGCCCGGCGCCGGCAGCGACCTGCAGGGCATCCGCACCAAGGCCGAAAAGCGTGGGACTGCCGGAAATGAGAGCTACGTCATCAACGGCAGCAAGACCTTCATCACCAACGGCTTCCTGGCCGGCGTGGTGCTGGTGGTGTGCAAGACCGACCCGACCCAGGGCGCGCGCGGCACCTCGATCCTGATCGTCGAGACCGAAGGCTGCGCCGGTTACCGCGTCGGCCGTGTGCTCGACAAGCTGGGCATGAAGTCGCAGGACACCTCCGAACTTTTCTTCGACGACGTCACCGTGCCGGCCGCCAACCTGCTGGGCGGCGCCGAGGGCCAGGGCTTCTACCAGCTGATGGGTGATCTGCCGTACGAGCGGCTGATCATCGGCATCAGCGCACTGGCCTGCATGGAAGGCGCCTACGAGGCCACGCTGGCCTACGTGCGCGAGCGCAAGGCCTTCGGCAAGCCGATCGGTGATCTGCAGAACACCCGCTTCAAGCTGGCCGAGGTGGCCACCACCATCCAGGTGGGCCGCGCCTTCATGGACTGCTGCGTCGAGCAGCTGATCGCGGGCCAACTCGACACCGCCACCGCCAGCATGGCCAAGCTGTGGGGCAGCGAAGCCCAGGGCAAGGTGCTGGACGAATGCCTGCAGCTGTTCGGCGGCTACGGCTTCATGAACGAGTACCTGATCGCGCGCATGTACGCCGACGCCCGGGTGCAACGCATCTACGGCGGCACCAGCGAGATCATGAAAGAAGTGATTTCCCGCGCGCTGTGACCCCCGCGCGCCGCTCACCGGAGAACCCCGCATGAACGCTGCCACCGAACAACCCCTGCTGATCGACGAGCGCGACGGCGTGGCCTGGCTGACGATGAACCGGCCCGAGCGCCTGAACGCGCTGAACCGTGGGCTGACCGATGCCTTGCGCACCTACTTCCAGGCGCTGGAGGATCGGCCGGATATCCGCGTGGTGGTGCTGCAGGGCGCCGGCCGCGCCTACTGCGCCGGGCTGGATCTGAAAGACCGTGTCGGCGCGGCGCCGGCCGACGTGCAGGCCAGCTTTGCCGGGCAGAAGGCCATCCGCGACATCATGATCGCGATGCGCGAATGCCCGCAGCCCATCGTCAGCATCGTGCAGGGCTCGGCCAGCGGCGGTGGGCTGGGCATCGCGCTGGCCAGCGACATCCGCATCGCCACGCCCGAGGCGCGCTTCAACGCCGCCTTCATCAAGATCGGCGTGTCGGGCTGCGACATGGGATCGAGCTACTTTCTGCCGCGCATGGTGGGCGCCTCGGTGGCGTCCGAGATGCTGCTGACCGGCCGCTTCCTCGACGCCCAGCGCGCCTACGCGCTGGGCCTGGTCAGCAAGGTGGATGCGCTGCCCGCGCTGCAGGCCGAGGCGCAGGCGCTGGTCGAACAGATGCTCAACGCCACGCCGCTGGCGCTGCGCCTGACCAAGGACTGCCTGAACCAGAACATCGACGCGCAGGGCCTGCGCGCGGCCATCGCGATGGAAGACCGCAACCAGGTGCTGTGCACCCGTGGCGGTGATTTTGGCGAAGGCATCCGCGCGTTTCTCGAAAAGCGCAAGCCGGTGTACGGCCAGACGTCCAACTGAACCGAACTGGAGCCGCAGCGCGCGGCAATACCGACTCAGGCGCACTCGATCATCGTCATTTGATAGCATATACGCTATCATTTTGCCAATGGTCACGCTCGTGCTCGACACCAATGTGCTGGTCGCCGCGCTGCTGCGTGGTGGTGGCAGCGCGCGCGCTGTCCTGCGCGCCTGCCTGAACCGGGATTACCAGCCCGTGGTCGGCCCGGCGCTGCTGGCCGAGTACGAGGATGTGTTGGGACGTGCCACACTGTTTGCCGACGGCGTGCTGTCGGCCGCCGAGCGCAACGAGGTGTTCGATGGCTATCTCAGCCGTTGTCGCTGGGTCGAGGTCTTCTACGCCTGGCGACCCAACCTGCCCGACGAGGCCGACAATCACTTGATTGAGCTGGCGGTGGCGGCCCAGGCGCAGGCCATCGTCACCCGAAACCTGCGCGATCTGACGCGAGGCGAGTTGAAGTTTCCCGGGCTCGAGGTGCTTTCACCCGAGCGATGTCTGGAGGTGTTCCCATGTCCACGTTGACGATCCGTCTGCCCGACGACAAGCATGAACGCCTGAAGGCGTTGGCGCGCGCCAACGCCGTCAGCGTCAATAAGTTGATCGACGAATTGGCGACCGTGGCATTGGCCAACTTCGATGCGCGTGTTCGCTTCGAAACCCGGGCGGCCAGGGGCAACCCCGAACGGGCGCTGGCCTTGCTGGACAAGCTGGATCGCGTTGTCGACGCACCTTGACGATGACCATGACCGCGATCGCCCTGGTCCAAGCCAAGAAGCGGTTGTCTGAACTGATCGATCGTCTGCAGGCGGGTGAAGCCTTCACCATCACACGCCGGGGCAAGCCGGTCGCACGGCTTGTGTTGCCCGAGGTCGATATTGCCGACGCGCACGCGCAGCAGAGCATCAACCGCCTGCGTGCCTGCCGCCAGAGCGTGAGCCTGGGCGGCCTCAGCAGCCGCGAGTTGATGGCGGAAGGCCGCTGGCCTTGAATCGCCGGTACTCGGTGACGAACGTGGTCGAGCCGATCACCGGGCGAGCGGCGTTGTCTGGCAGCGGCAGAAAGTCCATTGGCCGTAGCTTTCAGAAGATCTGGATTTGTGCGGCCAATGCTGGCAGATCAAGGACTTGCGTGGGTTTCCGTATGGCGAACGGTGCTTGATGCTCGCCAATCCGAACATCGCGGCGGCCAGGCCGAGGCCGCGGCGCCGTTCAGGGCTTGGCACGCGAGCACACGTCGCAGGCCGAGGTATGCGACGCATCGACGCCGCGCCTCGCGTGCCAAGCCCTGCCCGACCCCACGACCTCGACCTTGCGGATGCACTGGTGGACGGCGACGGGCAAACCGGATGCTGGCAACGTCTGGCGCCGCGTCTTCGGACTCGACAGTGGGCGTGCGCGCCAGCATCAACAGGCATCCGCAGCAAGCCAGCGATGCTCGCCGTGGTCACGCCGCCCGCCACACCGCGCCGCTGGCGCCGGCATCGGCGCGGGCGCGGCCCAGCGCTTCCAGGGTCTGCAGGATCTGCGGCAGGCGCTTCTTCCACGGCCCGCGGCCGGTGAAGCGGTCGGCCAACGCGGCCTCGCCCAGCGGGCCGGGGCTGGCGGCCAGGGCATCGGCCACGGCGCGCATCTGCTCGGGCAGGCTGGGCGGCCAGGGGCGGCGGGCGCTGGCGGGGCTGGTGGTGCCGACGATGTCGGCGATGCTGGTGCCGGGGGTGGTGCCGGTGACGGGGCTGTCGTCGCTGTCCTCGGGTTGGGCCGGCTGCTCGGTCAGCACGTCCAACTCGGCCTGGGCGGGTGCGGGCGCGGCGGCCGCGTGGCGGCGCACGGGGTCTTGAAACTCGGGCCGCAGCCAGCGCACCAGGCCTTGCGCCTCTTCGGCGGCGCGGCGGGCGTTCAATGTCACCAGGCGCTCGAGCAGGCTTTCGGTCCAGGCGGCGCGGGCGGCCTCGTCGCCCCAGGGCACCGCGCCCAGATCGGCCCAGCCGTAGGCCTGCAGCACGGCGGCATCCAGCTCGTCGTGCAGGGTGCGCAGCACGCTGACCAGGCCTTGTTCGTGCAGGGCCTTGTCTTTGGCCGACAGCGGCTCGCCGCTGCGCAGCTTGGCCAGCACGTTGTACAGCCCGGTCAGCGTGACGGCCTCGTGCGCCGCCTGCCGCGCCTTGCGGTGCGCGTCGATCTGCTCGGCCAGCGCGCGGATGCGGTCGCTCAACTCGGGCGTCAGGCCGGTGTCTTCGGCGGGGAAGGGGAATGTTTCGAAGCAGCGAGAGTTGTTGTAGCGAGGGTCGTTGCCGATGCCCAGTCGGCCGCCCGCGGCAAGTGCCCATTCGTCATGGATTCGGCTGGACAACACCCCGAGCACCAAGAAGTCGTCGCTGGCGACCACAATCAGCCCTTGGTCCGACAAGACTTGCGATGGCAAGCTCACAAATGTTCGGTGCTTTGCCGTCATTGAAGTGACGAAATAGCTGCGCAGTGACTGAAGTGCGCGACGCATGTCGGGGCGTGCTTCGGCGAATAGCCACCATCTTTCTCGGTAGGACCGCCGCTCAGACTGCTCGCGTTCTGGCTTGACTCCATTGAGTACACGCTGAAAGGCCATCGGAAACCTGCGCCTTGCCTCGTCGGCTGTTAAGCCAAAGAAGTCGATGGCCAAGACGCCACGAGGTCGATCGGTGATGTCACGACCGTTGCGCAGAAGCTTCAGGGCGGTTGGTTCATCCTGGATCAGCGGGTCGGCAGGTTCGACCCAGAAGCCACTTCCCATCAAAGTGACACCGCGGAACGCCAGCGACTGGTTGGCCTGAAGTCCACGACAACCAGCTACGTTGGCGCCAATGCGCAGATCCGCATGGACAGCCCCTTCGCGTTCGTCGAGTTCCACCTGAACGCCATCATCGCCACCTGGCCGTTCGTTGCTGACGGCCAGCAGGCGACCCGTGCGTTGACCAGCGACTCCTACCGTCATCGCAATTCGAACCGCAGCGCCCTGCGCGCTGTCGACCCAAGGGTGATCGGGAATGGCAAAGCTCAGCGACAGCGGATCGGTTGCCGTGAGGTGCGACTCAATAACGCGCCGGTTAAAGGCCTGCCTGATGCTGTTGGTCGTGATGAATCCGAAGCGGCGGGCGTGGTCGCGGCGTACGGTGCTTGCCGCCTGGTTCCACCAGTACATGACGAAGTCGGCGCTCTCAGGCACCTCAGGCCAAGTGCTGCGCAGCGTTTGCACATAGCCGTCACCCAAAGCGGCACGCATCGAACTGGCGCCGATGAACGGCGGATTCCCCACGATGAAATCCGCCTGTGGCCACTCGGCGCGGCGCGGGTTGACGTAGGCCCATTGCGCCACCCGCGCCGCCTCGTCGGGCACCGGCTCGCCGGTCACCGGGCTGGG
>MESD01000114.1:11268-17103 GCA_001770815.1 Burkholderiales bacterium RIFCSPHIGHO2_12_FULL_69_20 | reverse complement strand
TCACCAGCGCGGCCCAGGCGGCGTTGATCTCGGCCGGCTCGGCCGGCTTGCGCTTGCTCGACAGCCAGTCGGCCGGCGACAGGCCGGTGCCCGCCACCAGCCAGTTCAGCAGCGCGCGGCCGCCTTCGTTGCTGCTGCTGCCCTTGCCCGACTTGTTGCGGTAGGCGCCGGCCACGAGGTAGCAGCGCTGCACCGCGCGGGTCAGCGCCACGTAGATCAGGCGCATGACCTCGGCCGCGGCCTCCAGCCGCGCCTCGGCCTTGGCGCCGGTCTCGTCGAACTCTTCGTCCAGCCCGGCGCGGTAGTCGATCACTGCCTGGCCTTGTTCGTCGTGGCGGGTCAGGCCGTCGAGACCGTCGCTGCCCGAGGGCAGCCGCCCATCCCACAGGAAGGGGCAGAACACGATCGGGTATTCCAGCCCCTTGCTCTTGTGGATGGTGACGATCTGCACCAGGTTGCGGTCGCTCTCCAGCCGCAACTGGGTGGTCTCGTCGCCGCGGTCGTCGTCGCGCTGCGCCTGCAGCCAGCGCAGCAGCGCTTCGGGTGCCGCATGCTCACGCTCGGCCTGGTGCAGGCATTCGGCCAGGTGCAGCAGGTTGGTGAGGCGCCGCGGGCCGTCGGGCTGGGCGAGCAGGCGCGCCGGCACCTGCTCGGCATGCAGCCACTGGCGCAGCATGAAGCCCACGCCGCGGCTGCGCCAGGTCTGGTGGTGGCCGGCCAGGCCCTGCAGCAGCGCGCCCAGCGCGGGCTCGTCGCCCGACAAGGCCTCGATCTGCGCGGCGTCATAACCCAGCCAGCGGGTGGCCAGCGCAGCCTTCAGCAGGCCTTCGCGCGTGGGTTCCAGCATGGCGGCCAGCACCCGTTCCAGTTCCTCGGCATCGGGGCTCTTGAAGACGCTGGCCAGTGACAGCTCGACGCTGCCCACGCCCAGCGCTGCCAGCGCCTGGCGCATCACGCTGCCTTGGGCATGGCTGCGCACCAGCACCGCGATGTCGCCGGCGCGCAGCGCACGATCACCCACGCTGATCTGGCCCCGCGCGGCCGCGCCCAGCAGGCGGCTGATCTCGCCGGCGCAGGTGTCGGCCGCCGCGGCACTGGCGCGGGGCTTGAGCAGCGGCGTGCCGCTGCGCGCATCGAGCGGCAATGTCCACACCTGCAACGGTGCGCGGGGCTCGGTGGCATCGTGCAGCACCGGCCGTGGCTTGGCGCCCAGGGCCACGGCGTGGTACTGCAGACCATCCTGCAGAAAGGCCTGCGGATTGAGGCCGAACAAGCGGTTCAGCGCGGCGATCAGCGGCGCGGTGGCGCGCTGGTTGGCCAGCAGCGTGTGGCGGCCGGTGGCCAGCGCACGCGCCTGCAGGTAGGTGTGCAGGTCGGCATGGCGAAAGCTGTAGATCGCCTGCTTGGGGTCGCCCACCAGGAACAACGGCGGCGCGGCCTCGGCATCGTCGCCACCCACGCTGCTGTCGACGCCATACACCGTGTTGAACACCGCGAACTGCAGCGGATCGGTGTCCTGGAACTCGTCGATCAGCGCCGCCGGAAAGCGCGTGCGCAGCGCTGCGGCCAGGCCGGGTGCCTCGCCACCATGCAGCCGCTCGTACAGGTTGAACAGCATGTCGTCGAAGGCCACCACGCGGTGATCACGCTTGGCCTGTCGCAGGCGCAACGCACCGTCGGTCAGCAGGTCACGCAGCAGGCGCAGGCGCGCCAGCCGCAGTTGCCGTTCGGCGCTGGCCAGTGCATCGATCAGCACCTGCGCGGCGTCGAAGAAGGCGTGCGTGGGCGGCGCCTGGTCCTTCTTGGCGCGCTGCTGCATCAGGCCGCTGCCCAGCAGCGCCAGCTTGTCGGGCAGCGGCGCGCCGGGCGCGGGTGGCGTGGGCTGGGCCAGCAGCGCATCCCAGCCCTGGGCGGCGGTCAACACTGCCTCGGTCTTGTAGGTGGTTCCGTTCAGGCGCGACAGGCCGGCGCTCAACGTGCGCAGCGCCTCGTCGCGTTCAGCCGACCAGATCGATCGTGCCGTGTCGAAGGCCTGCTGCAATGCGGCCGCGGCGGCAGCCGCATCGGTGGCCTGGTCGATGTCGGCCGGCCAGCGCGACAGCGACAGCGGCTTGGCCATCTGGCGTTTGAGCAGCCTGGCCCAGCGCTCGGGCGTGTCGCCGTGGGCCAGCAGAAAGGCGGTGAGCGCCGGGTCGGCCGCGTCACCCGCCACACGCTGGCGCCAGACATCGTGCACCGCCTGCAGCAGCAGCTCGCTGTCGTCGGGCAGCAGCGTCTGCACCAGCGGCATCATCGCGGCGAACGGCGTGTCGGCCAGCGCACGCTGGCAGAAGCCGTGGATGGTGAAGATCGCGGCTTCGTCGAAGGTCTGCAGCGCGGCATCGAGTTGCTGCGCCATGGGGTCATCGGCCAGGCCGCAAGCGCCGCGCAGATGCTGCAACAGGTCGACCACGAAGGGGTCGGTGCTGGCCGCACCGGGTGATGGCGGCGAGCGCAGCGCGGCCAGTGTGTCGACCAGCCGGCTGCGGATGCGCTCGCGCAGCTCGGCGGTGGCGGCGTTGGTGAAGGTGACCACCAGCACCTGCTGCACCGTGAAGCGCCGCTCCAGCAACAGGCGCAGGTAGAGCGCGCAGATGTTCCAGGTCTTGCCGGTGCCGGCCGAGGCCTCGATCAACTGCAGGCCGGCCAGCGGGCAGGCCAGCACATCGAGGGGCGTGGTGATCGTGGTGGCGGTCATCACGCCGGACCAACTTCCAGGTGCTGCAGCAGCGGGCCCAGCACCGCCTCGGCGGCGGCTTCGAAACGCGGCAGCCCCTCACCCAGCGGATCGGGCAGGCCGCGCAGCGCCAGCCGGTGTGCGGGGTCGGCCTGCTCGGCGAACGGTTGCCGAGGTGTCGCACGCCAGGTGGTGGTGGCTTTGCTCAGGCTCTGGCCGTTGCGGGCCCAGGCCCAGGCCGTCTTCGGAAAGAAGTACAGCGGCTCGCACAGGCCCTGCGCCATCAGGCCGAGCAGGATCTGCAGCTGTTCGGGCGCGTCGTCGCAGGGCTTGAAGCCGAACGCCGTATCGCGCCCCAGCCAGCGGGTGCGGCCGGCCACGCCCGCCGGCGCGCAGGCGCACAAGGCCAGGTGCGCGATCCAGGCGCCGAGGTAGTCGGCCGCGCGCGCCTCGGCATAACGGTGGCGCACCAGGCCGTCGGGCCGCAGGTCGGCCAGCGCGATGTTCAGCTGCCAGGGCTGGCCGCTCACCTCGAAAGTCAGGCGGGCGGCATGGGTGGGCAGCAGCGGCGCCGAGGTGAGGGCGGCCAGGGTGCGTGCGTGCGCGCGCAGCAGCGGCAATTCGGCCTGCAGCGCCAGCCGGCCCAGCGTGCCGGTGGGCAGTTCGGTGCCGGCCTCGGCCAGCGCCATCAGCGTGGTGTCGTCGGCGCCGGCAGCCAGCGCGGGCAGCAGGCGCTGGGCCAGTTCGGCGCGCGCGCGCCAGCCGGGCAGGAAGGGCTCGTCGTCGTCCAGCGCCTCGTCGGCCTGGCGCAGCCGGATGCCCAGGCGCTGCTGCAGCAGCGTGCGCGAGGGGTGGCGGAAGAAGCGCTGCAACTGCTCCAGATCGAGCTGCCGCGCCTCGGGCCCCGGCGCGGCCAGCGGGCGGGCGAAGAAGGGCGGCAGCGGGCCGTTGCTGGTGGTGTCCGTGGCGCTGTCGTCGTCGGCGTCCTCGTCGGTCTCGACCGCGAATTCGCCGTCATCGTCGGTCTGGGCTGGCGTCATCGCCGGCGCTGCGGGCCGTGCGCCCGCCAGCGCCAACGCGTATTCACGGTGGTGGCTGCGCTGGCGCACATCGGTGGCCGGATCGAACAGCGAGGCATCAAAAGCCTGCAGCGGGTGCTCGACCACCAACCGCGCGCGCGCCTCGGCCGGTGTGGCGGCGATGGCCGGCAGCAGGTAATCCAGCAGCTCGGCCACCAACACCGAGGGCGGCAGCGGTGCGTTGTCGCGCACGCTGCGGCCGGTGTGGCTGAGGTGCACCCGGTCGCGCGCGGCCAGCAGCAGATCGAGAAACAGGTTGCGCTCGTCGCTGCGGCGCTGGCGGTCGCCGGGGCGGGGCTGGGGCGCCAGCAGGTCGAACTCGGCCGGCCGGGTGGTGCTGGGAAAGGCGCCGTCGTTCAAGCCGATCGCGCACACCACACGGTAGGGCAGGCTGCGCAGGCTGCTCATCGATGAGAACGTGATGCGGCCGGTGGGCACGCCGCCGCGCGCGGGGTCGTCCAGCGCCTGGGTCAGCGCCTGGCGCAGCACGTCCAGCGGCAGTGGCTCGGCCAGGCGGCTGCGCTGCCATTGATCGGCCAGCGTGCCCAGCGCGGCGCGCAGCTCGGCGGCATCGTCCTGTGCGCTGGCGTCGGGCTGCAGGAAGCGCTCGACCAGGCCGGCCAGCAGCAGCGGCCAGCGCGCCGGCGGCAGCGGCTGCGCCACCTCGGCCTGCAGCCGGTGCAGGCCCTCGAAGAAGCGCCACAGCGCGCCCAATGCCAGCGCGCCGGTGCCTTCGGCGGCGCCAGCCGGCAGCTTGTGGTCGAACGGCTCGGTGGACTGACCGGGCAGCGCATAACCCAGCATCAGACGGTCCAGCCCATCGGCCAGGCTGTGGCGCGCCACCGCGGGCAGGCCCAACGCGGCGCGGTGCTTGGCGTCCAGGCCCCAGTGCACGCCGGCCTGCAGCAGCCAGCGGTGCACCTGGTCCAGGCCGTCGTCGTCCAGCCCGAAGCGGCGCGCCACCACCGGCTGCTGCAGCAGGCCGAACACCGCGCTGGCGGTGCAGCGTGAACCGGCCAGCGCCAGCAGATCGAGCAGCGCGCGTGCCGGTGCATTGGCCTGGCTGACCGACTGGCCGGTGAGGGTGTAGGGCAGGGCGCGGTCGCGCGGCGCGGTGCCGAACACGCCGTGGATCAGCGGCGCGGCGGCATCCAGGTCGGGCGTGACGACGAGGATCTCGCCCGGCGCCGGGCGTTGCGCCGGATCGGGGTGGGCCATCATCGCCAGCAGGGTGTCGTGCAGCACCTCCAGCTCGCGCGTGAGCGAGTGGCACACATGCACCTCGACGCTGCGGTCGCCCGGTTGCAGCGGCACCGCGCCGGGCGCCAGGTCCTCCAGCCGCAGGATCGAGTTGTGCAGCGCGCCCAGCAGCGTTGGTGCCGGGTGCGGCAGGTAATGGTCGTCGTCGATCACCGCGTCGCCGCAGGCATCGACCAGGCCGGCCAACTGGGCCTGGGCCTGCTGGCCCCAGGCGGCGAGCAGGCGGTGGCCGACCTCGTGGTGGGCAGCACGCCCGGCCGCGGCCAGGCGCGCCAGCCGGCGGCGGTCGACCACCTCGAACCAGTAGGCCTCGCAGGGGTTCAGCGCGTAGAGGCGCAGGTCCATCCAGCGGCTCAGTTGTTGCAGCAGCGCCAGGTAGACCGGCGCGATGGTGGGCAGGCAGAACACATGCGCGGCGGCGGGCAGGCCGGCGCGGCGCAGCGCCTGCACCGTGCTGTCGCTCGCATCGATGCGCGCCAGCGCGGCGGCCAGGGTGTGCGCCGCGGTGGGGTCGACGCCGGGCGCGGTGGCCGGTGCCTCGTTGGCCGCTTGCAGATCGGCCTGCAGACGGCGCCACAGCGCGGCTTGCCAGGCCTCGTCGACCGCGCCCGCGCTGCCCGTTGGCAGCGCCAGCCGGCCGGCGGCCCAGCTGGCCAGCCAGTCGGGCCGGTAGGTGATGTACTGGTCGAGCAGGCCGGCCACGCGCTGCGCCAGGTCGAGCCGCGTCACCGCATCGGCCTGAGCCAGGTAACGCGCCAGCCGTGCATGCCCGGCCACCCA
>MESD01000114.1:0-11238 GCA_001770815.1 Burkholderiales bacterium RIFCSPHIGHO2_12_FULL_69_20 | reverse complement strand
GCCGCGGTGGCAGCCACCACCCGATTGGCCTGCTGCCACAGCCATTGCGCCAGGTACGAGAAGCGCAGGTTGGTGCACACGCCCTGCTCACGTGCCAGTTGCAGCGTGAGCTGGCGGCGCAGCGCCGCGCTGGGCACGATCACCTCGTCGGGGGTGAATAGGTCCTGCCCCGCGGGCTGCAGGGCAGCGCTGAGCTGGCGGCTCAGCGTCTCGTAGCGGTTGGCGAAGTGCAGGGTCAGCATGGCGGGCAACGGCCATTGTGGCGGCTGCGCCGGGGCGCACCGTGCATGCACGGGAGGCTTCGGTCGCGCCGCACGCTGCAAGCCGCGGGCACCCGGTGACGGCGCGGCGATACCGGCGCCGACATAGCATGCGGCCCATGATCACCCCGCCGACCCCGAGCAGCGCCACCGCCGAGTTCACCGCGCAGCGCACCCGGCAAGCGCCGACCACCCGCAACTGCCACGCCTGCCTCAGCGAGGGGCATGCGCCCGCCGCGCGCTTCTGCCGCGATTGCGGCTCGCCGTTGCCACCCTGGCAGCACGACGCGTGATTCATGCAGCGCGGCAAGGTGCCGGGGCCGCGCCGGGCGAGGGTCAGGCTGCCGTGCCGAAGCGCCGCATGAACTGCCGGTCGATGCGGTCCTTCCAGCGCCACACCCAGGCGCCACCCCACGACCAGCGGCCCCAGGTGGCCAGCGCGTGGCGCTCGCCGGTGCTGATCAGGTACAGCGCGCGGGCTTGCGGCGTCCAGCTCTGCAGCGGCTGGCCCTCGCAGGCGGCGCGCAGGTTGTGCGCCAGCACCGGCCCGGCGCGCACCGCGTACACGCCCGACTTGGGCCGCGGCTGGGCATAGGCCGCCACATCGCCGGCGGCAAACACCTGCGGGTGCGACACGCTCTGCAGCGTGGGCCGCACGCGGATGAAGCCACCGGCATCGGTGGCCAGGCCGCTGGCCGCGGGCCAGGCCGGTGCCGCTGCGCCGGTGGACACCAGCGCCGCATCGAAGTGCAGCGGCGCGCCCTGCTCGAAGTGCATCGCCTCGGCGGTGAGGTGGGTGGCGCGGCGCTGGCCCATCCAGGTGATGCCGCGTTGCCCCAGCAGCGCCGCGGCATGCCGCCGCGTGGCCGCTGGCGTGCCGGGCAGGGGCAAGGCATCGCTGCCGACCACGGTGATGCGCAGTTGCGGCCAGCCCTCGATGCGTGCGCGGTACTGGATGGCGAAGGCCAGTTCGATGCCCGCGGCGCCGGCGCCCAGGATCGCCAGATCGAAGCGCTGGCGCTGGCCGGTGAAACGCTGGGCCATGGCCGGCCAGGCGGCGATGAAGCGCTCGATCGGCCGCACCGGCAAGGCGTGTTCGGCGCTGCCGGGCAGGCCTTGCAGCGCGGGCATCGGGCCGGTGTCGATGGACAGCTGGTCGAAGCGCACGCTGCTGCCATCGGCACAGTGCACCCGGCCTTGCGCCAGATCCAGCGCGCTGCCGCTGGTCTCGTGCAGCGTGATGCCGGCGGCCGCGGCCAGCCGATCCAGCGCGATCGCGCAGGCGTCGATCGGGTAGTGGCCGGCGATCCAGCCCGGCAGCATGCCCGAGTAGATCTGCCGCCGGTACGGCGTGACCAGGTGCACCTGCCAGCCGGCCAGTGGCCGCTCGGCCAGATCGGCCAGCACCTTCACATGGGCATGGCCACCGCCCAGCAGCACCACGGATCGGTCGGGCGTGGGGTGTTTGTCTTCCATCAGGTTCTGCACCGGGCCATCAGCGCGGCCGGCGCCGGGTGGTTTTTGCGGCGGGCCCGGCCGTGCCCGCGCGCGGCGGCAGGCCGGTGTGCTGGGTCAGCAGCGTGCCGCGGCGGGGTGTCGCCGTGGTTGTGGCAGCGCGGGCGGCAGCGGGTGCCGATCTTCCCGTTGTTGCCACGGTGCCGGCCGGCTGGTAGCTTGGCACCAGGTGGCGCTTGCCGTTGCCGATCAGGTCGGCGCGGCCCATCGTGGTGAGGGCCTCGCGCAGCAGCGGCCAGTTCTTGGCGTCGTGGTACTTCAGGAAAGCCTTGTGCAGGCGGCGGCGCTTTTCGCCGCGCACGATGTCCACCCGCTCGCCCAACTCGGGCTTGGCCGGGTCGCGGCTCAGGCCCTTCAGCGGGTTGCGGCCGCTGTGGTACATCGCCGTGGCGGTGGCCATCGGGCTGGGGTAGAAGGTCTGCACCTGATCGGCGCGAAAGCCGTTCGTCTTCAGCCACAGCGCCAGGTTCATCATGTCCTCGTCGCTGGTGCCCGGATGGGCGGCGATGAAGTAGGGGATCAGGAACTGCTGCTTGCCAGCCTCGGCGCTGTACTGGTCGAACATCGCCTTGAAGCGGTCGTAGCTGGCTATGCCGGGCTTCATCATCTTGCTCAGCGGCCCGCCCTCGGTGTGCTCGGGCGCGATCTTCAGGTAGCCACCGACGTGGTGGGTGACCAGTTCCTTCACGTACTCGGGCGAGCGGATCGCCAGGTCGTAGCGCAGGCCCGAGCCGATCAGGATCTTCTTGACGCCCTTCAGCGCGCGCGCCCGCCGGTACATCTTGATCAGCGGCGCATGGTCGGTGCCCAGGTTGGGGCAGATGCCGGGGTAGACGCAGCTGGGCTTGCGGCAGGCGGCCTCGATGGTGGTGCTCTTGCAGCGCAGCCGGTACATGTTGGCGGTGGGCCCGCCCAGGTCGGAGACGATGCCGGTGAAGCCCTGCACCTTGTCGCGCATGTCCTCGATCTCGCGGATCACCGAGTCCTCGCTGCGGCTCTGGATGATGCGGCCCTCGTGCTCGGTGATCGAGCAGAAGCTGCAGCCGCCGAAGCAGCCGCGCATGATGTTCACGCTGAAACGGATCATCTCCCAGGCGGGGATCTTGGTGGCGCCGTCGTGGCGGCCCTGTTCATCGGCATAACGCGGGTGCGGACTGCGTGCGTAGGGCAGGTCGAACACATGGTCCATCTCGGGCGTGCTCAGCGGGATCGGCGGTGGGTTGATCCACACGTCCCGCTCGCCATGACGCTGCACCAGCGCACGCGCATTGCCCGGGTTGGTCTCCAGGTGCATCACCCGGTTGGCGTGGGCGTAGAGCACCGGGTCGCGCTTGACCTGCTCGTAGCTGGGCAGGCGGATCACGCAGCGCTCACGCGGCGGCATCTGGATGCGGCCGCTGGGCTTGCGCACGATCTGGATGGGCTGGGCAGCGCCGGCGGCGGTGGTGCCGTCGTCCTTGGCGCAGGACGTGCCTTGCTCGGCCGCCTGCTCCGAAGTGCTCTGGTAGGGGTTGATGTGCTCGTCGATGCGGCCGGGCAGATCGACATCGCTGGAGTCGATCTGAAACCAGCCGGCCGCCGTCGGGTCGTCGTCGCGCCGCAGGAATGCGGTGCCCCGCACGTCGGTGATGCGGGCCACCGGCTCGCCCTTGGCCAGGCGGTGGGCGATCTCGATGATCGCGCGCTCGGCATTGCCGTACAGCAGCAGGTCGGCCTGGGCATCGACCAGCAGCGAGCGGCGCACCTTGTCCTGCCAGTAGTCGTAGTGGGCGATGCGGCGCAGGCTGGCCTCGATGCCACCCAGCACGATGGGGATCTGGCCGTAGGCCTCCCTGCAGCGCTGGGTGTAGACCAGGCTGGCGCGATCGGGCCGCCGGTCGGGCGCGCCGCCGGGCGTGTAGGCGTCGTCGCTGCGCGCGCGGCGGTCGGCGGTGTAGCGGTTGATCATCGAATCCATGTTGCCGGCGGTGACGCCGAAGAACAGGTTCGGTGCGCCCAGCGCCTGGAAGGGCTCGGCGCTTTGCCAGTCGGGCTGGGCGATGATGCCGACGCGAAAACCCTGCGCCTCCAGCGTGCGGCCGATCACCGCCATGCCGAAGCTGGGGTGGTCGACATAGGCGTCGCCGCTGACGATGACGATGTCGCAGCTGTCCCAGCCCAGTGCGTCCATCTCGGCGCGGCTGGTGGGCAGGAAGGCTGCGGTGCCGAAGCGCCGGGCCCAGTACGGCCGGTAACTGGTCAGCGGCTTGGCCTGGGTGCCGGCGGTTGGCGCATCGGTGACAGAAGGCACGGGCAAGGGTGGGGGATAAAACCGGGATTCTCGCCGCCCGGCCGGCGCGCTGTGCCGGCAAGGCTTTGCCGCCACGCTATCCTGCCGGCGCCCAGACCCTTTCACGATCCTCCAGGAGACCCCATGAAGACCCGTATCACTGAACTCTTCGGCATCCAGCACCCCATCATCCAGGGCGGCATGCACTATGTCGGCTTTGCCGAGCTGGCCGCCGCGGTGAGCAACGCCGGCGGGCTGGGCCTGATCACCGGGCTGACGCAGCGCACGCCCGAACTGCTGGCCAACGAGATCCGCCGCTGCCGCGAGATGACCGACAAGCCCTTCGGCGTGAACCTCACCTTCCTGCCGGTGCTCACCGCGCCCGACTACCCCGGCTACATCAAGGCCATCATCGATGGCGGTGTCAAGGCGGTGGAGACGGCCGGCAACAACCCGCAGAAGTGGCTGCCGGCCTTGCACGAGGCCGGCATCAAGGTGATCCACAAGTGCACCTCGGTGCGCCATTCGCTGAAGGCGCAGGCCATCGGCTGCGACGCGGTCAGCGTCGACGGCTTCGAGTGCGGTGGACACCCGGGCGAGGACGATGTGCCCAACTTCATCCTGCTGCCGCGTGCGGCCGACGAGCTGAAGATCCCGTTCGTGGCCTCGGGCGGCATGGCCGACGGCCGCAGCCTGGTGGCCGCGCTGGCGCTGGGTGCCGAGGGCATGAACATGGGCACGCGCTTCATCGCCACGCAAGAGGCGCCGGTGCACCAGAACGTGAAGGACGCCATCGTCGCGGCCAGCGAACTGGACACCCGGCTGGTGATGCGCCCGCTGCGCAACACCGAGCGGGTGCTGCGCAACGCCGCGGTCGACCGGCTGATCGAGAAGGAGAAGGCGCTGGGCGCATCGATCAAGTTCGAGGACATCATCGACGAGGTGGCCGGCGTCTACCCGAAGATCATGACCGAGGGCGCGATGGAGGCCGGCGCCTGGAGCTGCGGCATGGTGGCCGGCCTGATCCACGACGTGCCCACCGTCAAGGTGCTGATCGACCGCATCATGGCCGAGGCCGAGGCGATCATCACGCAGCGGCTCGCGCGCTTTGCGGCGTCCTGATCCGCGGGCGACCGACGGCGCTGCCGTCGGTCGCGGCCCCGCCCTCGTTCAAACCACCGAGGCTGCCCGCAGCGCCGTGATGGCGGCCTCGTCGTAGCCCAGCTCGGCCAGGATCTGCTCGGTGTGCTCGCCCAGCAGCGGCGGGCGCTGGCGCGGCACCGGCTGGGTGTGGGTCATCCAGATCGGCACCGCGGCCACCGGCGCCGGGCCGGGCAGGCCGGGGTAGTGGGTGTCTTGCAGCAGGCCCAGCGCCTGCACCTGCGGGTGGTCCAGCGACTGCTGCGGCGACAGCACCGGCGCGCAGGGGATCATCGCCTCGCCCAGGATCTTCACCACCTCGTCGCTGCTGCGCGTGGCGCACCAGCGGCCCATGCGCTCGCTGAGGATGTCGCGGTGCCGGCCGCGCTCGTCGTCGGTGGCAAAGCGCGGGTCGTTCAGCCAATCGGGGTCGCTGGGCGCGCGGCTGGCGTCCTGGTCCATCAGCCGGGCCCAGCGCTTGAACAGCGGATGTCCGGTCACGGCCACCAGCACCCAGCCATCGTTCACGGCATACACGTCGTTGGGGCCTGAGGTCTGGCCACGGTTGCCGGTGGCGATGCGGTGTGGCGCCACCAGCGCCTGCTCGATCAGCGACGAGTTGGTCACCGTCAGCGCGGTGGCCAGCAGCGCGCCGGTGACCATCTGGCCCTGGCCCGAGCGCTGGCGCTCCATCAGCGCGGCCAGGGTGCCGAAGGCGCAGTGCAGCGCGGTGCCGAAATCCACCCAGCTGGCGGTGCTGCGGTAGGGCTGCTCGGGCGTGCCGGTCATGTAGATGGCGCCGGCCATGGCCTGGCCGACCGCGTCGAAACCCACGTTGCGCTGCATCGGGCCCACCGGGCCGAAGGCGGTGTTGGTGACGAAGATGATGTCGGGGCGGTAGCCACGCAGCGTGTCGTAGTCCAGCCCCATCGCGGTCAGCGTGGCCTGCGGCAGGTTGGCGATCACCACTTCGGCGCCGGCCACCAGCTTGGCCACCACCTCGCGGCCCTGCGGCGAGGCCGGGTCGAGTGTCATCGAGCGCTTGTTGCGGTTCATCTGCAGGAACAGCGCGCCCACGCCGCCACCCACCTGCGCCGGAAAGCGGTCTTCGCTGCCGTCGCGTTTTTCGATGCGGATCACGTCGGCGCCGTACTCGGCCAGCAGCGCCGCGCAATAGGGCCCCGCGATGTAGCGGCCGAAATCCAGCACCCGGATACCCTGCAGAAGTGGAGCCATCGTGACAGTGCCTCGTGAGTGTCGATGTTGAAATGGCCATCGTAGGCGGGCCCGGCCGGGCCGAGCGCTGCGCAGGTGACACCAGGAGACACCCGATGACCGTCAAACCCGAATCCCAAGGCATGTGCTCGCAGCGCCTGGCGCGCATCGACCGCTTTCTGCAAGCGCGTTACATCGCCAGCGGCAAGCTGCCCTGCGCGCAGCTGCAGATCTCGCGCGGCGGGCAACTGGTGCACCAGTCGGTGCTGGGCCATGCCCACCTGGCGACCGGCACGCTGCTGGCCGAGGACAGCATCGTGCGCATCTATTCGATGAGCAAGCCCATCACCAGCGTGGCCTTCATGATGCTGGTCGAAGAAGGCCTGGTGGCGCTGGACGACCCGGTGCACCGCTTCATCCCCAGCTGGCGCGACCTGGGTGTGTACGTGGCCGGTGCCGCTGGCCTGCCGGGCTCGGCACCGGGCTGGCAGACGCGGCCGACCGACGGCCCGATGCGCATGATCGACCTGCTGCGTCACACGGCGGGCCTGACCTACGGCTTCCAGATGCGCACCAGCGTGGACGCCGCCTACCGCAAGCAGCGGCTCGAGCCCTTCGAGCAGACCGAGGGTCTGGAAGGCTTCGTGCAGGCGCTGTCCAGGATCCCGCTGGAGTTCTCGCCCGGCACCGCGTGGAACTACTCGGTGGCCACCGACGTGCTGGGCTACCTGGTGGGCAAGATCTCGGGCGTGCCGTTCGAACAGTTCCTGCAGGACCGCATCTTCGGCCCGCTGGGCATGGTCGACACCGCCTTCCACGTGCCCGATGACAAGGCCCACCGGCTGGCCGAGTGCTACATGAACGGCAGCGACGGCCAACTCACGCCGCTGGTGACCAACCGCGACTTCCGCAAGGCGCCGGGCGCGCCGTCGGGCGGCGGCGGGCTGGTGTCGACGGCGGCCGATTACATGCGCTTCTGCGAGGCGCTGCGGGGTGGTGGCGCGCTGGGCGATGTGCGTCTGCTCGGCCCCAAGACGCTGGCGCTGATGCGCAGCAACCACCTGCCCGGCGGGCGCGACCTGGCCGATCTGTCGGTGTCGCTGTTCTCCGAGGCCACCTACCAGGGCGTCGGTTTCGGCCTGGGCTTTGCGATGACCACCGACGTGGCCAAGACCCAGCTGGCCGGCTCGGTGGGTGAATACTGGTGGGGCGGGGCGGCGTCCACCGCGTTCTGGATCGACCCGGTGGAAGACCTGAGCGTGGTGTTCCTGACCCAGTTCATGCCCAGCAGCCTGTACCCGATCCGGCGCGAACTGCGCACGATGGTGAACGCCGCGATCATCGAGTCAAAGGCCTGAGCCGCGCTGGCGGCCGTCGAGAGGAGCAGACCATGACGACACAACAGCTGCTGGCGCAATCACTGGAGCAGGTGGTCGAGCGGGTGGGCGACCCGGCGCCGCTGGTCTACCAGCGCTTGTTCGAACGCTCGCCCGAGCTGCTGCCGATGTTTGTCGGCGACACCCGGGGCAGCGTGCGTGCAGAGATGTTCCTGCGCGCGATCGACACGCTGACCGACCTGGCCGGCGAGCGCCACTATGCCGCCGGCATGATCGCGTCGGAGTGGTCCAACCACAGCATGAACGGCGTGAGCACGCGGCAGTTCGACAGCTTCTTCGAGATCATCGTCGAGGTCTGCCAGCAGGCGCTGGGCGCCGACTGGACGCCCGAGATCGATGCCGCTTGGCGCAGCACCCTCGACCGGGTGATCGGGGTCACCGCACGGGTGTCTGCGGCCGCCTGACCCAGCGCGGGCCTGCGCCTACCGATAGACCAGCGCGCCGTCGTCCAGGTCGACCTTCGGCAGCTCGTCCTTGTCGAGGGCGTAGTCCTGCGACTGCTGCCAGGGCGGGTGATCACCCTGACGCGGCAGCAGGGCCATGCCACGCGCCAGGTAGCCCGGGTTGAAGTTCTGCGGATCGATCCACGGCAGCAGCGGCATGCCCTGGTCCTGCGGGCGCAGCGTGGGCGTGACCACGCTCGCACCCCGCGCGTCCATGTGCTGCAGCAGGCGGCATACCAGGTCGGCGATCAGGTCGGCGCGCAGTGTCCAGCTGGCGCGGAAGTAGCCAAACACCCAGGCCATGTTGGGCACGCCGGTGAACATGGTGCCGCGCCAGGTGATGGTGTCGGCAAAGTCCAGCGGCGCACCGTCGATGGTGAAGTGGATGTCGCCCAGCGCACTGAGGTTGAAGCCGGTGGCGGTGATCACCACGTCGGCATCCAGCACCTGGCCCGACGTCAGCTGGATGCCGGTCTCGGTGAAGCTCTCGATCTGGTCGGTGACGATGGCCGCCTTGCCGCTGCGCACCGCCTTGAACAGGTCGGCATCGGGCACGAAGGCGATGCGCTGCTGCCAGGGCCGGTAACGCGGCGTCAGGTGCTGCTGCACCTGATCTTCGAAGCCCGGGCCCAGCGCGGCGCTGACGCCGGCCAGCAGTTCACGCTTGACCACCTCGGGCTCGGCCACGCAGCGGCGGGTGAAGTTGGCCTGGTCGAACAGCACCTTGCGGCGCACGATCTCGTGTGTCCACTCGGCCGGGATGTCGAGCTGGCGCAGCGTGTCGGCCAGCTCGTTGGCATTGCGCCCGGTGATGAAGTAGGTGGGCGAGCGCTGCAGCATCGTGACCTGCGCGCACTGGTCGGCGATCGCCGGGATCAGCGTGGCCGCGGTGGCACCCGAGCCGATGACGACCACCCGCTTGCCGGCCAGATCCAGGTCGTCGGGCCAGGTCTGCGGGTGCACGATGCGGCCCTTGAACTGCGCCATGCCGGGCCACTCGGGGGTGTAGCCCTCGGCATGGCGGTAGTAACCCTGGCACATCCACAGGAACTTCACCGAGAACTGAACCGTCTCGGTGCGGTCTTCGTCGGGCACCGGACGGGTGGCTTCGATCAACCAGCGCTGGTCGGCGCTGGACCAGCTGGCCGAGACGATGCCGTGCCGGTAGCGGATGTGCGGCGCGAGCTGGTTCTCGGCGATCACATCGCCCATGTACTTCAGGATCTCGGCGGCGGTGGCGATGGGCGCGCCCATCCAGGGCTTGAAGCGGTAGCCGAAGGTGAACAGATCACTGTCGGAGCGGATGCCCGGGTAGCGGTGCGTGCGCCAGGTGCCGCCGTAGCCGGCCTGCGACTCGAGCACCACGTAGCGCTTGCCGGGGCATTGCTGCTGCAGGTGGTAGGCCGCGCCGATGCCGGAGATGCCGGCGCCGACGATCATCACGTCGAAGGTTTCGGGTGAGGCGGTGGAAACGGCTGTGGCCATGGTCTGCTTCCTGGAGGTCAACAACGGTGCGCAAACACTAGCACGCAAGCGCCGCGCCACCTGTCGCGCAGTGGGCAGGGGCGGCCGCGGCGGCCGATGCCGGCTGTCACCTTCGTGCGCGCCGCCGGGCGCGGTCGCGCTTAATCTGGCCGGCCCCGCTGTTTCGGATTTCACCCATGCCCGATGACCTTCGCCTTCGCCAGATCTGCCTGGCCGCGCCGCGGCTGGAACCGGTGGTCGATCACCTGCAGGCCATCTTCGGCATCGAGGTGTGCCACCGCGATCCCGGCCTGTCGGCCTACGGGTTGCAGAACGCCTTGCTGCCCATCGGCGACGACTTCCTGGAGGTGGTGGCACCGCTGCACGCCGACACGGCCGCCGGCCGCTTCATCAACCGCACGCGCGGCCACGGCGGCTACATGGCGATCTTTCAGGTGCCCGATCCGAAGCAGCGCCAGGCCCATGCCGCAACGCTGGGCGTGCGCACCGCCCACGAGATTGACCGCCCTGATTACCAGAGTGCGCAGCTGCACCCGCGCGATTGCCGCGCCGCCTTCATCGAGCTGGGCCACAGCCCGGGTGGCGATGAACGATCGGGCACCTGGTGGCCGGCCGGGCCGCACTGGCAGGACCATGTGCGCACCGATCACACGCGCCGGCTGCTGGGCATCGCGCTGGAAAGCCCGGCGCCCGAATCGCTGGCCACGCACTGGTCGCGCATCCTGGCCACGCCGCTCACCGTGGCCGAAGGCGCGCCGGCGCTGGTGGTCGACGGCGTGGCCCTGCGCTTCGTACCGGGTGCGGCCGACTGCCTGGGCGCGGTGGTGGTCGAGGTGGCCGATGTCCAGGCCACGCTGGACCGCGCCGTGGCTTGCGGCCATCGCATCGAGGGGGATGCCTTCCATCTGGCGGGGGTGTACTTCCGCGTGAAATGATCAGTGCCGCGCAGCGGCAGGAAGCTTCCCATCATCGTGGCCCGGCAAGGCACGACTCACTCTCATCATCCACAGGAGAACAGCATGCGAGACCTCAAGGGCAAAGTGGCCTGGATCACCGGCGCGGGCAGCGGCATTGGCGCGGGCACGGCGCTGGCTTATGCCGGCGTGGGCATGCGGCTGGTGCTGTCGGGCCGGCGCGAGGCTGAACTGCAGCAGGTGGCAGCGCAAGTGGTGGCCCACGGCGGCAGCGCCCGCGTGGCGGTGCTGGACGTCAGTGATGCCGATGCGGTGCAGGCCGTGGCCGACAGCATTGCGCAGCAGGAGGGCCGGCTCGACGTGCTGGTCAACAGCGCCGGGTTGAACGTGCGCGAGCGCAACTGGAAGCACCTGCAGCGCGCCGGCTGGGACCAGGTGCTGCGCATCGACCTGGACGGCACCTTCTACTGCTGCCACGCCGCGCTGCCGATGATGCGTGCGCAGGGTGACGGGCTGATCGTCAACGTGTCGTCGTGGGCCGGCAAGCATGTCAGCACGCTGACCGGCCCGGCCTACAGCGCGGCCAAGTTCGGCGTCAAC
>MESD01000113.1:3954-26926 GCA_001770815.1 Burkholderiales bacterium RIFCSPHIGHO2_12_FULL_69_20 | reverse complement strand
CGACAGGATCGCGTCCTTGCCCTGGAAGCGGTGGGCTTCGGTCAGCCCGCCGCTGCTCTGCATGAAGTACAGCGGCACGCCCGGCATCTGGCTGGCCACGCGGTCGACGTAGCGCCCGAGGATGGGCGACAGGTAGGCATCGACCACCGTGGTGTCGCCACGCGGCACCAGCTTGATCATCGGGCTGACCTGGTGCGACACGCTCACCTGCGTGAAGCCGATGGCGCGTGCGATGGTCGCGGCCGCCGACTCGTGCGCCGGGCAGCGCCAGCCGTGCATGAAGACGATGGCGCAGGCGCGGATGCCGGCCTCAAACGCCGGCTGCAGATCACGCCGCAGCGCGGCCTCGTCCAGTGGCTGCAGCACGGCGCCCTGCGCGTCCACCCGCTCGTCGGCCTCCACCACCTGCTCGTACAGCAGCTCGGGCAGCACGATCTGGCGGTCGAACAAGCGTGGGCGGTTCTGGTAGGCGATGCGCAGCGCATCGCCAAAGCCGCGTGTGATCACCAGCACCGTGCGGTCGCCCTTGCGTTCGAGCAGCGCGTTGGTGGCCACCGTGGTGCCCATCTTCACGCACTCGACCAGCGCGGGCGTGATGGCCTCGCCGGCCGCCAGGCCCAGCAGCCGGCGGATGCCCTCGACCGCCGCATCGGCATAAGCCTCGGGGTTCTCGCTCAGCAGCTTGGCGGTGGCCAGCGTGCCGTCGGGGCGGCGCGCGACGATGTCGGTGAAGGTGCCGCCGCGATCGATCCAGAACTGCCAACGGGGGGTGGACGTGAGGGCCATGGGCTGCACCGCTTGCTGCGAACAAGCCCGCAGTATCCCTGCAGCCCGGCGCGGCGCACGAGGCCGCTTGGGGCAGCGCCATATGCCGATATGCTGCAGGTTTTGCCGACCCACCCCCCCCGTCCCGTTTCACCTCGGGATGACCACAGGAGAACCCCGGATGCCGACCCGTCGCCAACTGATCTCGATCGCGCTGGGCGGATTTGCCGCCTTCAACCTGGCCCCCAGCGCGCTGGCCCAGACCAAGTGGGACCTGCCCGCCGCCTACCCGGCCAGCAACTTCCACAGCGAGAACCTGGCGCAGTTCGCGGCCGATGTCGACAAGGCCACCGGCGGCAAGCTCAAGATCACGGTGCATGCCGGTGCCTCGTTGTTCAAGGCGCCCGAGATCAAGCGCGCGGTGCAGGGCGGCCAGGCGCAGATCGGCGAGATCCTGCTGGCCAACTTCAGCAACGAGTGGCCGGTCTACGCGGCCGATGGCCTGCCCTTCCTGGCCGACAGCTACGACGAGGCGGCCAAGCTCTACAAGGCGCAGAAGCCGCTGCTCGAGAAGAAGCTGGGTGAGCAGGGCATGATGCTGCTGTACTCGGTGCCGTGGCCGCCGCAAGGCATCTACGCCAAGAAGCCGATCAACAGCGCGGCCGACCTGAAGGGCGTGAAGTGGCGCGCCTACAGCCCCAGCACCGCCCGCATCGCCGAGCTGGTGGGCGCGCAACCGGTCACCGTGCAGGCCGCCGAGCTGAGCCAGGCGATGGCCACCGGCGTGGTCGAGAGCTACATGTCCAGCGGCTCGACCGGCTACGACACCAAGACCTACGAGCACCTGAAGTTCTTTGTCGACACCCAGGCCTGGCTGCCCAAGAACGCGGTCATCGTCAACAAGGGCGCCTTCGACGCGCTGGACGCCGCCACCAAGGCCGCGCTGCAGAAGGCCGGCGCCGAGGCCGAGACCCGCGGCTGGGCCACCAGCCGGGCCAAGAACACCGAGTACCTGGATCTGCTGAAGAAGAACGGCATGACCATCGCCGCGCCCACGCCGCAGCTCAAGGCCGACATGAAGAAGGTCGGCGAGACGATGCAGAAGGAATGGCTGAACAAGGCCGGGCCCGAGGGCAAGGCCATGCTCGACGCGTTCCTGAAGTAAGCCGTGCGGCGCTGGCTGGACGCGCTGTTCGACGGCAGCGCCGCGCTGGCGGCGCTGTGTCTGGTGGCGCTGCTGGTGATGGTGATGCTGTCGGTGCTGGGCAGGCTGCTGCACTTCCACCTGCCGGGCACCGACGCCTACGCCGGCTACCTGATGGCCGCCGCCGGCTTTCTGGCGCTGGCCCACACGCTCAAGCGCGGCGAGCACATCCGCGTGACGCTGCTGCTCAGTGCGCTGCACGGCCGTGCCCGCCGCGCGCTCGAGCTGTGGTCGCTGGCCGCGGCCACCGCGCTGTCGGCGCTGCTGGCGGGCTACAGCCTGCGGCTGGTGTGGCAGTCGCACGCCTTCAACGACATCTCCACCGGCAACGACGCCACGCCGCTGTGGCTGCCGCAGCTGGCGATGGCCGCCGGCACGCTGGTGCTGCTGATCGCCTTCGTCGACGAGCTGGTGCTCGAATGGCGCGGCCAGCGCCGGGCGCCGGCCAGCGGCGAGATGCTGCGCAACGAATGAACCTGCGGCATGAATGATCTCGCCATCACCGCGCTGCTGATCGCCGCGCTGTTCGCCATCCTCGGCAGCGGCGTGTGGATCGGCCTCACGCTGTCGGGCGTGGCCTGGATCGCCATGCAGCTGTTTTCCAGCCGGCCGGCCGGCGACGCGATGGCGGTGACGATCTGGGGCTCCAGCTCCAGCTGGACGCTGACCGCGCTGCCGCTGTTCATCTGGATGGGCGAGATCCTGTTCCGCACCCGGCTGAGCAACGACATGTTCCGCGGCCTGGCGCCGTGGGTGCAGGCGCTGCCCGGGCGGCTGCTGCACACCAACGTGATCGGCTGCACCATCTTCGCGGCGGTGTCGGGCAGCAGCGCGGCCACCTGCGCCACCATCGGCAAGATGACGCTGCCCGCGCTCAAGGAGCGTGGTTACCCCGACGACATCGCCATCGGCTCGCTGGCCGGCGCCGGCACGCTGGGCCTGCTGATCCCGCCGTCGATCATCATGATCGTCTACGGCGTGTCGGCCGACGTGTCGATCGCCCAGCTGTTCATGGCCGGCGTGCTGCCGGGCATCCTGCTGGCCAGCCTGTTCTCGGGCTACCTGGCGCTGTGGGCGCTGCTCAACCCCGGCCGCGTGCCACCGGCCGACGCGCCGATGTCCTTGCGCGAGAAGCTGCACGAGAGCCGCCACCTGATCCCGGTGGTGGGGTTGATCGCCGCGGTGCTGGGCTCCATCTACAGCGGCGTGGCCACCGCCACCGAGGCCGCCGCCGTGGGCGTGCTGGGCGCGCTGGCGCTGTCGGCGGCGCAGGGTTCGCTGAACTGGGCCACCTTCAAGGCGTCGCTGATGGGCGGCACCCGCCTGTACTGCATGATCGCGATGATCCTGGCCGGCGCCAGCTTCCTGACGCTGGCGATGGGCTACATCGGCCTGCCGCGGCACCTGGCCGAATGGATCGGCAGCCTGAACTTGTCGCCGGTGGCGCTGCTGGCCGCACTGATGGGCTTCTACATCGTGCTGGGCTGCTTTCTCGACGGCATCTCGATGGTGGTGCTGACCATGGGCGTGATCCTGCCCACGGTGCAGAGGGCCGGCATCGACCTGCTGTGGTTCGGCATCTACGTGGTGCTGGTGGTCGAGATGGCGCAGATCACCCCACCGGTGGGCTTCAACCTGTTCGTGCTGCAGGGCATGACCCAGCGCGAGATCGGCTGGCTGGCGCGGGTGACGCTGCCGTTCTTTCTGCTGATGATGGCCGCGGTGGCGCTGATCTGGCTCTTTCCGGGCATCGTCACCGCGCTGCCGGCGCAGATGAGCCGCTGAACGGCGGCCAAACACCCCGCATTTCCGGCCTTGGCCGGCGCCCCGCATCCCTAGCATCACCAGGGCAGGCATGCCGTGTGACGCGCACGCATGGTCGCTGCCGCCCCCGCTAGGAACCGCCATGTCAGACATGTCCATGCTGCCGCTGTCGCTGGTGCCGCTGGCCCCCGAGGGCAGCATCCCGCCGTCCACGCCGCCCTCGGCGTCCACGCCCGCCAGCGCCGCTGCCACCACCACGGCCTTTGCCTGGCCCGCGCCGCCCACGCCCGGCTACCCGGGGGCCACCGCCCTGGCCGCGGGCGAAGCCTGTGAGCTGGAAGGCCCGGGCGGCAAGGTCAACGCCGGGCGGCTGATCAGCGTCGATGGCGACACCGGCAAGCTGCAGGTGCAGATTCCGCCGGCGCGCAGCACGCTGTCGCTGAAGTTCAGCCAGTTTCGCCGGCTGTCCCTGATGCGCGTGCTCGAGCCCCAGGCCTGTGCGGACGATGCGGCCTTCGACGCCACCACCCCGCTGCTGCCGCAGCGCCTGCTGCAGCCCCTGCGCCTGCGTTTCAGCGATGGGGTGTCGCTCACCATCGACAGCGTCGGTGTGGTCGACACCCCGCTGGGGCTGTTCACCTTCACGCCCGTCGATGCCACCGGCCGCGTGCAGCGCAATCTGTACCCGCGCCCGTTGCTGGCGTCCTTCGCACCGGTGTCCGACGACGAGGTCATCGACTTCTCGACCGAGGACCAGGCCACCGAGCCGATGGCCCTGGACGAACTGCCTCACCCGGCCGCGCCCGCGCCCGTGGTCGACGCCGCGCTCGCAGCAGCGGCCGCTGCCGCGCCACTGCCACGCGCGCGCCAGCTGGGCGACATGCTGGCCACGCATCAGATCACCAGCCCCGAGCAGCTGAGCGCCGCCATCGACCAGCAGGCCCGCATGCCGATGGTGCGCATCGGCGAGGCCTTGCTGGGCCTGGGCTTCATCACCGAGGAGAAGCTCACCGAGGCGCTGCAACTGCAATCACGCGATCGCCGCCTGCCGCTGGGTGAACTGCTGGTCAGCCGCGGCACGGTGTCGCGCGCCGATCTTGAAACCGCGCTGGCCCGCAAGATGGGCTATCCGATGGTCGACGTGAGCGCTTTTCCGGTGGAGCCCGAGGCCGCGCTGCGCCTGCCGGTGGCGGCCGCACGCCGCCTGCCCGCGCTGCCGCTGATGATGCGCGGCGGCCGCCTGGTGGTGGCGCTGGAAGACCCGTCGGCACGCAACGCGCTCGACGAGATCGAGTTCAGCGCCCAGTGCAAGGTGCTGCCGGTGCTGGCACGCGCCGGCTCGCTGTCGGGCGTGATCGAGCGGGTGTACCAACGCCTGGGCAAAGACAGCATCGAGCCGTCCGCCGACCTGAGCCTGGCGTTCAACATGGACCACGACGGCGCCGACAGCGCCAACAAGCTGCTGGCCAGCCTGGAGCAGCAGCAGACCCACGACAGCCACGAGGACGAGACGCCGATCGAGCAGAGCGACAACTCGCTGGTGCGGCTGATCAACACCATGATCCTGGAGGCGCAGCAGCAGCGTGTGTCCGACATCCACATCGAGTGCCAGCCCAACACCGAGAAGGTGCGGGTGCGCTTTCGGCGCGACGGCGTGCTCAAGCCCTACATCGAGCTGCCGCACACCTACCGCCAGGCGCTGGTGGCGCGCATCAAGATCATGTGCGATCTCGACATCTCCGAGCGCCGCAAACCGCAGGACGGCAAGATCAACTTCGGCCGCTGGATGCAGGGTCACAAGCTCGAGCTGCGGGTGGCCACCATCCCCACCGCCAACGGCCTCGAAGACGTGGTGATGCGCCTGCTGGCCTCGGCCAGGACCATGCCGCTCGAAGGCATGGGCCTGCAGCCCGACACGCTGAGCAAGCTCAAGGCGGTGATCGAGCGGCCCTATGGCATGGTGCTGTGCGTGGGCCCCACCGGCAGCGGCAAGACCACCACGCTGCATGCCGCGCTGGGCCACATCAACACCCCCGAGCGCAAGATCTGGACCGCCGAAGACCCGGTGGAAATCACCCAGCCCGGCCTGCGCCAGGTGCAGGTCAACCCCAAGATCGACTGGACCTTTGCCAAGGCGCTGCGCGCCTTCCTGCGCGCCGATCCCGACGTGGTGATGGTGGGCGAGATCCGCGACGGCGAGACCGCGCAGATGGCCATCGAGGCCAGCCTCACCGGCCACCTGGTGATGAGCACGCTGCACACCAACAGCGCGCCCGAGACGGTGACCCGCCTGCTCGACATGGGCATGGACCCGTTCAGCTTTGCCGACAGCCTGCTGGCGGTGCTGGCGCAGCGCCTGGTGCGCCGCTTGTGCAAGCACTGCGTGACACACCATCCCGCCACGGTGGAAGACATGCAGGCGCTGGTCGACGAATACCTGTTCGCCTTTGCCGACCCCGAGCAGCGCCCCAGCCGCGAGGCCCTGCTCAACGAATGGACCGCGCGCTACGGCGTGGACGGCGTGCTGCTGCACCACCACGCACCGGGCTGCCCGAAATGCGACAACTCGGGCTTTGCCGGCCGCGTCGGCCTGCATGAACTGCTGGTGGTCAGCCGCGAACTGCGCCACCTGATCCAGACCAGCGCCCGCGCCGAGGAGCTGCAGCGCGTGGCCATGGGCGAAGGCATGCGCACGCTGCGCCAGGACGGCATCCACAAGGTGCTGGCCGGGCTGACCGCGATCGAGGAAGTGCGGGCCATCAGCAACAGCTGATGCTCACCCTGGCCACCTCCGGCGGCATCCAGCGGCAGCCGGCCGCCCCGCATGGCATGCTGGCGCACCGGCCGGATTGCGCTGCCGCAATGGGCGGGCCGCCGGCCCTGTCTACGCTGCAGCGCAGTCGACCACCCCCCTGATGGACACTGCCACCACCCGCGCGCTCAAAGAGAACCTGGTCAACGCGGCGTTGGCGCTGGTGGCGATCCATGTCGTGGGCACCATCGGCTTCTACGTGATCGATGACGGCCGCGCGACGGTCTTCGATGCCTTCTACATGACCTTCATCACCGTGGCGACGATCGGCTATGCCGAGACCATCGACCTCACGGGCAACAACCCCGGCAGGTTGTTCAACGTGGCCATCGCGATCAGCGGCATCGGCTTCGTCTGGGTGATGTTCTCGAACTTCACGGCGCTGCTGCTGGCCCGCGCCATGGACCCTTCGCGCCAGCGGGCGCGGCTGATCAAGGAGGTCAAGAGCATGCAAGGGCATTACATCGTCTGCGGGCTGGGCCGCATCGGCGCCAACGTGGCGCGCGAATTGAGCGCCACCGGGCACCGCTTCGTCGCCATCGAGCCCCTGCAGACCGCGATCGACAACTACCTGCGACAACCCGACCGCGGCGACGCGCGCGTGCTTGTCGCCGATGCCAGCGACGACAACACCTTGCTGGACGCCGGCCTGAAGTCTGCGGCGGGCGTGTTTGCGGTGACCGGCGACGACAGCCAGAACATGCTGATCGCGCTGTCGGCCAAGCAGCTGAACCCCGCCGTGCGGGTGGTGGCGCGGGTGCACGACGTCGGCAACATCGAGAAGTGCCGACGCGCCGGGGCCGACGAGATCGTGTCGCCCGATTTCACCGGCGCGCTGCGCATGGCCTCGGCGATGTTGCGGCCGCAGGCCGCCGGCTTCATCGACGAGTTGCTGAGCCACCCCGATGCGATGCGGGTGGTCGACGTGGCCGTGCCGGCCTCGATCACCTCGAAACCCCTGGGCCACCTCGAGTTGCGCGGCAGCGGCTACCTCGTGCTGGGCGTGCGCCACCAGGGCAAGCTGGAGGTGAACGCCGGGCCCGAGACCCTGCTGCACGCCGGCAGCGTGCTGATCGTGCTGGCCTCGGCGGCGGGCAAGCGCGACCTCGAGCAACGCCTGGCCGAAGCGGCCTGACAGCGGCGGCCCGGCAGCGTCGTCAGGGCTTGCGCCAGCCCACCTTGGCCGCGGCGAACATCTTGCCCAGTTCGCCGTTGTCGGCCACCGCATTGACGGCCGCCTGCAGCGCATGCGCCAGGTCTTCGCTGTCTTTCTTGACGGCCAGGCCCACCGCCCAGCCGTCGCGCATGCGCGGCAGCGGCAGCGGCTCGATGGCGAAGCGTGCATCGCCGCCCAGCACCGATTCCAGCTCCGATGCGTTGCCCGCCGCGGCCACCACCTCGCCGCGTTGCAGCGCACCGGCGGCCTCGGCGCCGTCTTTCCAGCGGGTGCTGAGCTGCTCGCGGTACTTGCCGCTGTCGGCGCCGATCAGCAGCCAGCCGGCCAGGCTCAGGCCCGGCACCGCGATCGGCTTGCCGGCCAGGTCGTCGAGTGACTCCATCCTGGGCGCGGCGGCCAGGTTGCGGGCGATCATCACCCGCTCGCGGTAGTAGGGCGCAAAGATGTTGACGCGCGGGTTGGCGGCCATCAGCGGCCGGTCCACCGGCACGTGCAGCAGCACGTCGGCCGGGCCGAAGCCCAGGTAGTGCCCCTTCCAGACCATGTTGCGCAGGTCGTCGTCCATGTTCTCGTCGGCGGTGAAGGGCAGCAGGCTGAGCTTGACCTCCAGCGCCCTGGCCAGCGCGCCGGCCAGCGCCACGTCGATGCCCTGTCCACCCACGTGGAAGGGCGGCATGTCGTTGTAGACGCCGACCACCAGCGTGCCGCGCTCGCGGATGCGCTGCAGCGCGGGCTTGTCCTGCGCCAGCGCGGGCAGCGCCAGCGCCGCCAGCGTGGCGCCCGCACCGGCCAGCCAGCGGCGCCTGCCTGCACCGCGCGCGTCAGACGGTGTCGTGGCCATCAGAGGGGCTTCTCGCGGCGGGTTTCGAGGTAGGCCTTGATCGACCACATCGCTTCCTGGTTCAGGATGCCTTCGAACGGCGGCATGTACACCGCGCCGTTGCGCACCTTGCCGCGGCGCACGCTGCCCAGGTAGTAGTCGTCGATCTCCTTGACGCAGGCGGCCTTCTTGCGGGCGTCCTTCAGTGCGGTGCAGTCGTTGTCCATCTTGCGCAGATCGGGCGCAATGCCGCCGGAGATGGCTTCCAGCCCGTGGCAGCGCGCGCAGTTCTGGTTGTAGGCCGAGGTGCCGACCTTGATCGCCTTGTCGTTCTTGCGGTAGGGGTTCTCGGGCAGCCAGGCTTCGCCCAGCGCCGGCAAGTCCTTGGTATCGACGGCCTGCGGCGTCACGTCGCCATGGGCCTGGGCCAGGCCGGAAGCCAGGCCGGCGGCCAGCAGCAAGGTGGCCAGCAGGCCGGCCGGGGGCCGGCGCCGGGTGTGAGCGGTTTGCGGGGTGGTCATGAGAGGCGTCTCCGTGCGTTGATGAAACCTGTTTGCCGAGCTTGTCTGCAATCACCGTGCCACGGCGTGTCGGGTCGGCGACAGGGGCCCGGCATGCGGGCAGCGCCCGACACGGGTGCTGAGATTTTGAGCGCTCGCGGCCGCCAGCGGTACGATCGTGGCCCATTGCGGCCGAATGCAGCTGCAAGTGTTCGAAGTTGTAGCACTCGGTGCCGGCCCGGCTCTTGCGAACGTGACAATCGGGCGCGTGATGCGCCGGATGGCCGGTCGGGCTGCGGGCAGTTGATTGCCCAACAGCACGCGCCGATCATTCGTCAGGGGCCTACAAGGCGCTGCCAGCGCCGGCCCGAGCAGACAAGCCGCCGCAAGGCGGCCCCAGGAGGTGACAGCATGCGTGGGCCGTTGCATTCGGCGTTCAATTCAGGCGGCTCGGTGGGCGTGCGGCGCGGCGGCGACGAGCCGGTGCGGCCGATCGCCTCGGGCCTGAAGCTCGGCCCCGACCATGTCGAGACCATCGACCAGAGCCATGAGCGCTGTGTCGCGCTGGGTGTCTCGCGCATCGAGCGGCCCGACTACTCGCCACTGGGCCGCAGCGACCTGACCGTGGCGCGCGACCGCAACCTGCGCCTGCACGACCATGCCGCGCCGGTGATGGAAATGCTCTACGAGCAGATCGTCAACACCGAGAGCATGGTGGTGCTGTGCGACAGCAGCGGCACCATCATCCATTCGATCGGCGACGACGATTTTCTGGCCCGCGCCAGCAAGGTGGCGCTGCAGCCGGGCGTCAACTGGAGCGAGCAGACCAAGGGCACCAACGCCATCGGCACCGCGCTGATCGAGGAAGTGCCCACGCTCGTGCATGCCGACGAGCACTACATGCACGCCAACCACTTTCTGACGTGCTCGGCCGCGCCCATCCTCGACCCGCGCGGCAACATCCTGGGCGTGCTGGATGTGACGGGCGATCACCGCAGCTTCCACCAGCACACCATGGCGCTGGTGAAAATGTCGGCGCGCATGATCGAGAACCACTGGCTCACCGACGACTACCGCAACGTGATGCGGCTGCATTTTCACAGCCGGGTCGAGTTCATCGGCACGCTGATGGAGGGCATCCTGGCGATCAGCGCCGACGGCAAGCTGGTGGGCGCCAACCGCGGCGCGCTGGAGCAGCTGGGCCTGAGCGGCGCGGCGCTGCGCATGCACAGCCTGACCACGCTGTTCGGCACCACCGTCAATGCCCTGGTCGACCGCTTCCGCAGCCCGCTGGCCACGCCAATGCCGGTGCAGCTCAACGGCGGGCGGCAGTTCCACATCCACGCCCGTTTCAACTGGCCGGTGTGGACCAGCCTGGCCGAGGCGGTGTCGGGCAACACCGGTGCGGCGCCGGGTGTCACCGAGCCGTCGACGGGCACGGTGCAGATGCCGCACCAGGCGCCCGCCAGCATGGCTGACACCTTGCGTGCCGAGCGCAGCGCCTCGGCCACCAGCGCGTCGCCCGCGGGCACGCCGGCCGGCAGCGGCCTGGCTCAGCTGCGCACCGGCGATGCGCAGATCGCCAGCGTGATCGACAAGATCCGCCGCGTCATCGACCGCGACATCCCGATGCTGATCCTGGGCGAGACCGGCACCGGCAAGGAGTTGCTGGCGCGCGCCATCCATGTCGATTCGGCGCGGTCCAAGCAGGCTTTCGTGGCGGTGAACTGCGCCTCCATCCCCGAGACGCTGATCGAGGCCGAGCTGTTCGGCTACGAGGACGGCGCCTTCACCGGCGCACGCCGCAAGGGCGCGGTGGGCAAGATCGTGCAGGCCAACGGCGGCACCTTGTTCCTCGACGAGATCGGCGACATGCCGGTGGCCCTGCAGGCGCATCTGCTGCGGGTGCTGCAGGAGCGCCAGGTCACGCCGCTGGGCAGCAGCAAGAGCGTGGCGGTGGACGTGTCCATCATCTGCGCCACGCACCGCAACCTGCGCGAGATGATCGACCGCAAGGCCTTCCGCGAAGACCTGTTCTACCGCCTCAACGGCCTGGCCGTTCGCCTGCCGCCGCTGCGCGAGCGCAGCGACCTGATGCCGCTGGTGCGCCGCATCCTCGACCAGCTGCTGCAGCAATCGACCGGGCCCGAGCGCCGCCAGCGCCAGCTGCAGCCCGACAGCGACGTGCTGCGCCTGTTCCAGCACTACCACTGGCCGGGCAATGTGCGCCAGCTGTTCAACGTGCTGCGCACCGCCGCGGTGATGGCCGCCGGCGAGGCGGTGATCACCCGCGAGCACCTGTCCGACGACTTCCTCGACGAAGCCCGCGCGGCGCAGGCCGCCGGCCTGGCCGCTGGCCGCCCCGCCGAGGCCCAGGCACCGGCGGCGGCGCCGCTGCCGGACACCGCGTTCAGCGCCCCGGCGATCGTGGCCGCGGCGGGCCAGGGCGCCGCGCCGGCGACGCCACAGCCCGCGGCCAGCGCATCGCCCGCGCCAATGTGGGCGGGCGACACCGCCGTGGCCAACCGCTCGCTCGAGGAGATGGAGATCGACGCCATCCGCCGCGCGGTCGACACCGCCGGTGGCAACATCTCCGAGGCGTCCAAGCGCCTGGGCATCAGCCGCAACACCATCTACCGCAAGCTGCGCTGGAACAAGCCCGGCTTATGACCACGCCCCCCGCCCGCCGCCTGGCGGGTGGCCGCCGGCCACCCCGTGCCGCGGACTGGGCGATGGCCGCGCTGGGCATCGCGGCGGTCGGCCTGATCGACTGGGTCACCGGCGTCGACATACGGGCGGTTTCGCTGTACTTCATGCCGCTCGCCTGGGCCGGCTGGCGGCTGAAGCGGCCGGGCGCGCTGCTGGGCGCCGCGGTGGCGGCGGCGGTCTGGACGCTGGCGCAGTACGCCGGCGGTGTGCGGCACGTGGACGGCGCGATCTGGCTCGTCAACCTGCTCACCCAGGGTGCCGGCTTCCTGACCGTGGGCTGGCTGGTGGCCCTGCTGGCCGGCCGGCTGGAGGCCGAGGAGGCGCTCAGCCGCACCGATGCGCTGACCGGCCTGCACAACCGTCGCGGCCTGGCCGACCGGGCCAACCTGGTGCTGGCGCTGAGCCGGCGCCACGCCCGCGAGGTGTCGCTGGCCTGCATCGACCTGGACCACTTCAAGCAGGTGAACGACCGCTTCGGTCATGCCGTCGGCGACCAGGTGCTGGTGGCCTGCGCCTCGGCCCTCATGTCGTCGCTGCGTTCGACCGATCTCGCCGCCAGGGTCGGTGGTGACGAGTTCCTGGTGCTGCTACCCGAAACCCCGCGCGAGGCCGCCGTCGCGCTGATGGAGCGCTTGCGCCAGGCGATCGAGGCACAGGCCCAGATCCGCGCTGCCGGCGTCACCGCGACGATCGGCGTGGTCACCGACGCCCCCTCGACGCTGTCGCTCGACGCACTGACGGCCCGCGCCGATGTGCTGCTGTACGAGGGCAAGAAGGCCGGCAGGAACCGCGTGTTCGACGACGTCGCGCGCTGATCGGCGCAGGGGCCGTCGCCCGACCGGGCTCAGCGCGGGGGCGCGGCCAGCACCTCGGGCTCGACCTGGCGCCAGGCGCGCTGCCAGTTGAAGCCATGCCAGGGATGGCGCTGCCAGCCCGCCGGCAGGTCCGGCCAGGCCGGCGCCGGCGCGGCCTCGTCGTCGCCACGGGCCACGGCGGCACGGGCTTCGTCGAGCAGATTCGACCAGTAGACCGCCTGCCGCGCCGGCGCATCGGCGCCCAGCACCGGGCCCTGCTCGCCGATGAAGCGTGCCGCCGGTCCATCGGCCGCCGCCAGCGTGGCCAGGCGCTGGCTGGCCTGCAGCAGCAGCGCCAGGTCGGCGTCGCGGCCATCGGGTGGGCCCTCGCCCTGCAGCAGGCCGTGCGCCACCCACAGCGGTGCTTGCTTTGCCCCGGTCGGACGCAGGCGCCACACCGTGATCCAGCGGCCCTCGGCGCGTGGCAACCGCCACCAGTCGAACGGGCCCAGCCGGCCTTGCTCACCTTGCAACAGCTGATCGGGCAGGTGAATCGGCTCGTCGCCCAGGTCTGACGCCGCGGCCTGCAGCCGCAGCCTCAGGCGCGCCACGCAGTGCGGGCATTGCTCGGCCATGGCCAACGCCACGCTGGCATGCGCCCAGTGCCGCACCGGGCCCGCCTGCCGCAGGCCGACCACGCCCAGCACCAGTTCGGGCCGCGCCCAGGGGCTGATCACATCGGTGATGGACAGGCCCAGCCGGGCACGTGCCTGGCAGGCCAGCGCCCGACCCCAGGCCGGCGACGGCCCGCTGCCCAGCGCCCACAAACGCGCCGCCCGACCGCGGCCTTCTTGCGCCAGCACGATGTTCGACACCTGCCCGCGGTTGCCGCCATCGCTCTCACCCGGCGCCGCCGGCACCCACCACAGCCCGGGCGCCAGCGGCAGCAGGCGCAGTTCAGGGCCGGGGCAACCGGCCGCCACCATCGACGGCAGTGCCAACGCCAGCAGCCAGAACAACAGCCGCCACACCTGGCGCCAAAGCCAGGGTTGACCCTGTGTCACGATGTCGCAACCCTGGCGCAAGGTGTCACAAGACCACCGCGCCGCAGGGGGCACGCCCGGGGCACCACCAGCGTCTCGCGGCAGGGCACGGCACGGCATGTGTCTTGCAGCACGCTGACAAAGGTCCACGCCCGGCCACCGCCGGACGATGCCAATACAACACGAGGGAATACGCAGCACATGAGCCATCTTGCCCCAAGGTCAGCCCGGCCCGGTCGGCCCGCGTCATCCGCCGCACGCTGCCCGTGAAGATCGTGATCCTGCGAGGCGGTGCCACACGGCGCCGCCGCCAAGACGGCCGCCCCGCTGGCGCCGGCTCCACCCGCGAGCGGGGCGTGATGGCGCTGGGCAACGGCAGCGGCCGCTGGGTGCTGGTGAACATGTCGCCCGCGGTGGCGCACCAGCTCGACAGCGATCCGCGGCTCGACAGCCACCCGGGGCTGGCCGACCCCGAGGTGCGCGCGGTGGTGCTGACCGATGCGCAGGTCGACCACGTGGGCGGCCTGCTCAGCCTGCGTGATGGCGCACCGATCGACCTGTACGCCACGCCGGCGGTGTTCGAGCAGCTCACCACTGCGCTGCCGGTGCTGCCGGTGCTGCAGCACTACTGCGGCGTGCACTGGCACGTGGTGCCGGTGGCGGGCGACCGGCGCGTGGCCTCGTTCCGGGTGGACGGCCTGCCCACGCTGGAGTTCACCGCGCTGGCCACGCGGTGCCCGGCGCCGCCGCACCTGGCCCAGGGTGGCGAGGGCCCGGGCGTGGGCGACAGCATCGCGCTGGCGGTGCGTGACCTGGCCACCGGGCAGCGGGTGTTCTGCGCGCCCGGGCTGGCGCAGATCGGCGCGACCGAGTTCGAGTGGATGCGCGAGGCCGATTGCCTGCTGCTGGACAACCCGTTGCCCGAGCTGGGCACCGGCTCCGGATTCGACGGCAGCGACCAGGCGCCGGGCGCACACGCCGAGGCCCAGCGGTGGCTGGACCTGCTGCGCAGCCTGCCGGCCCGGCACAAGGTGCTGTTTGGTCAGACGCCCGCCGGCGCGGGCGGCCGCGACTGGGCGGCGCAGGGCATCGCGCTGGCCTACGACGGCATGGAGATCGAGCTGTGAGCGGCTTTTTGCCCCGCCGCAAGCCCCGGGCATTCCGCAGGTTTGCGTGCGTTGGCGCAGCGGCTACAAACGCCGCTTCATGACCGCCACACCTGAAGTCTCTGCGCCCACCGCTGCGGCGCCGCGCCTGCGGATTGACGACCTCGTCAAACGCTACGGTGCGCGTGCCGCGCTCGACCACCTGACGTTCGACCTGCAGGCCGGCTGCTTTGCGGCGCTGCTGGGGCCCAACGGCGCGGGCAAGTCCACGCTGTTCCAGGTGCTGACCGGCCTGTTCGCGGCCGATGCCGGCGAGGTGCGCGTCGATGGCCACTCGCTGCGTGGCAGCGCGGTGGCCGCGCTGCGCCACATCGGCGTGGTGTTCCAGGCCATGTCGCTCGATCTGGACCTGAGCGTGTCGCGCAACCTGCGCTTCCATGCCGATCTGCACGGGCTGCCACGGGCGCTGGCGCAGCAGCGCATCGCCGAAGGCTGCGCCGCCGCCGGCCTGGGCCAGGACCTGGACCGCCCGGTGCGTGAGCTGTCGGGTGGCAATCGCCGCAAGGTCGAACTGGTGCGCGCGCTGCTGCACCGGCCCGGCCTGGTGCTGATGGACGAGCCCACCGTGGGCCTCGACCCCAAGAGCCGCCGCGACCTGCGCGAGGCCATCCACCAGGACGTGCGCCAGCGCGGCAGCAGCGTGCTGTGGGCCACCCACCTGGTCGAGGAGGCCGAAGCCGCCGACCGGGTGCTGGTGCTGCACCAGGGCAAACTGCTGGCCGATGGCCCGCCCGCCGCCGTGGCCGCCGCGCTGGGCGGCGGCACGCTGGAGGAGGCGTTCATCCGCGCCACCGCCCGATGAACCCGCACACGTTCACCCCCCAACCCGATCAGAGAGTTGCCCGATGAAGACGCGCTACTTCCGTTCCTGCGTGGCCGGCCTGGCCCTGGCCGCCGCCCTGCCGTTTGTCCAGGCGCAGGTCCAGGCCCAGGGCGTGGCCTATGTGTCCAGCGAGAAGGACAACGCGCTGACCATCGTCGACCTCAAGACCCTGGCCGTCACCGGCACGCTGGCCACCTGCAAGCGGCCGCGCCACCTGCAGCGCAGCGCCGATGGCCAGCAGATGCTGGTGGCCTGCACCGATTCGAACCAGGCCGACCTGATCGACCTGGCGACGCGAAAGTCGGTCGGCAAGCTGCCGCTGGGCGCCGAGCCCGAAGCCTTCGACCTGTCGCCCGACGGCAAGACGATCTATGTCTCCAACGAGGACGAGGGCGCACTGAGCGTCATCGACATCGCCAGCGGCAAGCTGATCCGCAGCGTCGAGGTGGGCAAGGAGCCCGAGGGCGTGAAGGTCTCGCCCGACGGCAAGACGGTGTGGGTGACCTCCGAGGTGGCCAGCCTGGTGCATGTGATCGACACCGCCAGCGGCAAGGTGCTGAAGAACGTCAAGGTGGGCAAGCGCCCGCGCCGCTTTGCGCTGACGCCCGACGGCAGCCAGCTGTGGGTGACCAACGAACTGGCGGCCAGCGTGACCATCCTGTCGACGCGCGACTACAGCACGCTGGGCACGCTGACCTTCCAGGTCAAGGGCGCCCGTGCGGCCGACATCACGCCGGTGGGCATCACCATGACGCGCGACGGCAAGCGCGCCTTCGTCGCACTGGGCAAGGCCAACCATGTCGCCTTCGTCGACGTGCCCGCGCGCAAGGTGACCGACCTGGTGCTGGTGGGCAAGCGGGCGTGGAACGTCACGCTGGACAAGGCCGAGGCCCGGCTCTACGTCGTCAACGGCCTGAGCGACGACCTGACGGTGGTCGACGTGGCCGCGGCCAAGGCGCTCAAGAGCATTGCGGTGGGCCGCGTGCCGTACATGGCGCTGGTGGTCGAATGAGGGATCCCGTGCGTGGCGCTGCCACCCGGCCAGCGCGCCGGGCCCGGCGTGCGCTGGCGCTGTGCGTGGCCGTCGCCGCCAGCCTGGGTGCGGGCAGCGGCTGGGCCGCCAGCTTCAAGGCCACGCTGATCCAGCGCGACGACGATCCGCGGCTCGAGCGCAGCCGCGTCGAACGCCCGGCGCTGGGCCACCCCGGCGGCCCGGTGAATCCGGCGCTGGATCTGGCGCTGAAGGACTCGAAGCTCGAGCTCGACGCGGAGGGCGCGGTACTGGTGCTGGACACCATCAAGGTGGGCTCGGCCGCCGCCGCGCGCGACGCTGCCGCCAAGGCCGAAAAGGCCGGCGCGGTGGCGCTGCTGACCGATCTGCCCGCCGACTGGCTGCTGGCCGCTGCCGATGGCACGAAGCTGCCGCTGCTGAACATCGGCGAGTCGTCCGACCGGCTGCGCGAGCGTGATTGCCGCGCACGCCTGCTGCATGTGGCGCCCAGCGAGCGCATGCGCGCCGACGCCCTGGCGCAAACGCTGGCGCAGCGGCGCTGGATCAACGTGCTGCTGTTGACCGGCCCGAGTGAGGCCGACCGCGAGCGCAGCACCACCGCACAGGCCGCGATCAAGCGCTACGGCCTGAAGCTGGCCGGCAGCAAGCCCTTCAAGCTGTCGGCCGACCCGCGTGAACGCGACCTGGCCAACCCGCTGCTGCTGACCCAGGGGGCTTACGACGTGGTCTGGGTGGTCGACAGCGACGGCGAGTTCGCCCGCGCCCTGCCCTACCGCACGGTGCTGCCGCGGCCGGTGGTGGGCGATGCCGGGTTGGTGGCGCTGGCCTGGGCGGCCAGCTTCGAGCGCTTTGGCGCGCCGCAGGTCTCGCGCCGCTTTGCCAAAGCCGCCGGCCGGCCGATGCTGGGCGCCGACTGGGTGGCCTGGCTGGCGGGCAAGGCGCTGGTGGCCGCCGCGGTGGCCACGCCCAAGGGCCCGGCGGCAGCCTTCCAGCAGGCGCTGGCAAGCGTCGAACTGGACGGCTCGAAAGGCGTGGGCATGAACTTCCGCCCCTGGGACGGCCAGCTGCGCCAGCCGCTGCTGCTGGGCGACGGCCAGAGCGTGGTGGCGATGGCGCCGGTCGAGGGCATCCTGCATCCGAAGAACGCGCTCGACACGCTGGGCGCCGATGCGCCCGAGAAACTCTGCAAATCCCGATGAGCCACGCACTCCAGGCGCTGCGCGCCATCGTGATGCGAGAACTGTTGAAGTTCGCGCGGCAATACGGCCGGTTGGTCTCGGCGCTGGTGCGCCCGCTGCTGTGGCTGGCGGTGTTCGCGGCGGGCTTTCGCAACGTCTTCGGCGTGGCCATCGTCGAGCCCTACGACACCTACATCCCTTACGACGTCTACATCGCGCCGGGCCTGGTGGGCATGGTGCTGCTGTTCAACGGCATGCAGTCCAGCCTGGCGATGGTCTACGACCGCGAGATGGGGCTGATGCGCCTGCTGCTGACCGCGCCGCTGCCACGCTGGTGGATCCTGTTTGCCAAGCTCACCGCCACCGCAGTGCTGTCGCTGGCACAGGCCGCGGCCTTCGTGATCGTGGCCTGGGCGCTGGGCACCACGCTGCCGGTGATCGGGCCCAACACACCGATGGTGCTGGCCGCGGCGGTGGCCTCGGCGCTGATGCTGGGCTCGCTGGGCCTGCTGCTGAGCGTGCACATCAAGCAGCTGGAGAACTTTGCCGGCACGATGAACTTCGTGATCTTCCCGATGTACTTCATGTCGACCGCGCTCTACCCGCTGTGGAAGCTGGAGGAATCGGGCGCCGCCTGGGTCTACCAGATCGCCCGGGTGAACCCCTTCACCCATGCGGTCGAGTGGATGCGCTTTGCGCTCTACGACAAGGACCCGGGGATGTCGCCGTACATCGTGCTGGGCACGCTGGCGCTGTGCTTCGGCCTGGCGGCCTGGGGCTACGACCCGCAGCGCGGCTTCGGCGCGCTGACCAAACGCGGCGGCTGAACATGGATTTTTTCTCCAAGCGCTTGGGTGACGCGGCCAGCCGGCGCGACGATGCCCTGCAGATCGAGCCGATCTGGTTCGAATGGCTGGCGCTGGGCGGGATGCTGGCCTTCGGCAGCTGGCTGCTGGGCATGCGCGGCGTGTGGGCGCTGCTGCTGTCGTCGGACCCCACCGGCATCACGCTGGTGATCATCGCGCTGTTCTTCGCCGCCACGCTGTGGTGCGGCGCGCGCAGCCGCGAGCTGCAGCGCCAGCGCCGGCTGCTGGCGGCCACGCGCAACGGCAGCGGCCAGGACGGCTGGGCCGCCGAGTACCTGGCCGCGCTGCATGCCCGGCCGGTCGACGAGAACGCGCCGCTGGACCTGCTGGTCGAGGCCGCCCAGGGCCCGCACCACACCGCCTGGTGGGTCAACGGCATCCAGCTCAAGCTGGGGCTGCTGGGCAAGGTGATCGGCTTCTCGGTGCTGGCGCTGCAGATCGGCAACATCCAGAGCTTCGACGCCAGCCAGTCGCAAGACCTGCTCAAGAGCCTGACGCAAGGGTTGGGCATCGCGCTGCTGACCACCATGGTGGGGCTGGTCGGCAACATCCTGCTGGGCCTGCAGCTGACGCGGCTGGACCGCTTCGCCGACCAGATCGTGGCCGATTGCCAGCGCCTCGGCTTGGCCGTTCGCACCACGGCCCAGGACTGACCACGCGCCATGCGCAGCCGCCGCCGCATCCGCGAAGCCGAGGTCGATCCGTTCTACGACATGTTGTTCAACATGCTGATCGCCTTCGTCTTCTGCTTCATCATCGCGCTGCTGGCGATGAACCCGAAGGCGTTGAAGGCCGGCGACATCCCGGCCAAGGCCGAGTTCATCATCACGGTGAGCTGGCCCGACATGAACCCCAACGACATCGACGCCTGGGTGCAGGACCCGGGTGGCAACCTGGTGTGGTTCCGCGCCCGCGAGGCCGGGCTGATGCACCTGGACCGCGACGACCGCGGCCTGGCCAACGATTCGATCGTGGTCAACGGCAAGCAGATCGTCAACCCGCTGAACCAGGAGGTGGTCACGCTGCGCGGCATCGCCCCGGGCGAGTACACCGTCAACGCCCACTACTACGACAGCAAGGACGGCAAGCCGGTCGACATCACCGTGTCCATCGTCAAGGTGAACCCGCGCGCCGAGATCGTCTATTACGGCCAGGTCAGCGTGGCGCGCAAGGGCGACGAGGCCACCGCCGCGCGCTTCACCCTGCTGCCCGACGGCAGCGCCACCAACATCAACACGCTGCCGAAAACCATCGTGGAACGGATCTGACCCGCCATGTCCCTTGCGCTCTCCCTCTCGTTTGCCGCGCTGGTGCTGCTGTGCACGCTGGCGCTGCTGTGGTCACGCTGGCCGGCCTGGATGAAGGCGCTGCTGCTGGCCGGCGTCACCGTGCTGTACTTCTGGGGCGACGACGTGGTGCACAACCTCTCGGGCTGGCCCACGCCCGATGCGCTGCCCGAACGCTTTGCGCTGCTGGCGGTGGTGATCGAGGAGCCCAGCAACAAGACCGCCGGCGCGCTCTACCTCTGGGTCAACGCCATTGACAAGGGCAAGCCGGTGGCGCAACCGCGCGCCTACAAACTGCCTTACACCAAGGACCTGCATGCGCTGCTGAACGAGGGCATGAAGAAGGCGCGCCAGGGCATCAGCCAGATGGGCACCGCCGTGCCCAGGGCCGGCAAGAAGGGCGTCGGCTGGCTGCGCCCCGGTGCCGACGAGCAGGAAGTGAAGATCCGCGACCTGCCCGCACCCCAGCTTCCAGAAAAATGAGCCCCGCCACCCAACGCCTGATCGCAGCGGCCGGCCTGGCGATGCTGGCCGCCTGCTCGGGCCCGCCGGCCAGCACCTCGTACTTTCCGCTCGAAGCCGGCCACCGCTGGGTCTACGAGTTGAGCACCGAGTGGGAGAACAACACCGGCGAGCGCGAGGCCCTGGTGCTGCAGACGCTGGGCAGCGAATCGCTGGACAGCGGCCAGGCCTGGCGTCGGCGCAGCGATTCGGGCATCGACTACTGGCTGCGTGCCGACGACAGCGGCATCTACCGCGTGGCCACCAAGACCGACCTGCAGGAAGCGCCCGAGCCCGACAAGACGCCGCGCTTCGTGCTGAAGATGCCATTGGCGGTGGGCACCAGCTGGCAGGCCACCACCACCAGCTACCTGCTCAAGCGCAACGCCGACTTTCCGCCCGAGATCCGCCACACCCACAAGCCGGTGATGATGAACTACCGCATCGAGGCGCTGGGCCAGCCGGTGGCCACCCGCGCCGGCCAGTTCAACGACTGCATCCGCGTGCAGGGCACGGCGGTGATGAAGCTCTTCGCCGACCCGGTGGTGGGTTTCAAGGACCTGCCGCTCAACACCACCGAGTGGTATTGCAAGGGCGTGGGCCTGGTGAAGGTGCAGCGCGCCGAGCCGGCCCGATCCACCTTTCTGGCCGGCGGCACGATGACCCTGGAGCTGATCGAATGGCAGTGAACCGCAAACACCCGGGCTGCAGCGCCCGACCGTCGCTGGACGCCGGGCGCCGGCAGTCGCTGGGGCTGTTGGGCGCGCTGGCGCTGGGGCCGGCCTGGGGTGCCGCGCTGGCACAGGCGCCGCAGCGCTTTCCCACCCGGCCGATCACGCTGTGGCTGCCCTGGCCGGCGGGCGGCGCCACCGACCTCACCTTCCGCGTGCTGGCCGAGGTGGCCGCGCGCAAGCTGGGCCAGAAGGTGGTGATCGAGAACCGGGGTGGCGCCGGCGGCACGCTGGCCATGCCCGTCCTGCAGCAGGCCCAGCCCGACGGCTACACGCTGGCGCAACTGCCTCAGACGGTGCTGCGCGCCCCATGGACACGCAAGGTGCTGTGGGACCCGATCCGCGACACCACGCCGATCATCCAGCTCTCGGGCGTCACCTTCGGCATCGTGGTGCCGGCAGACAGCCCGTTCAGGTCGCTGGACGACCTGTTCGCCCATGCCAAGGCCCACCCCGGCACACTGAGCATCGCCACCAATGGTGGTGGCACCACGCCGCACGTGGTGATCGACGAGCTGTTCGGCAAGCGCGGGCTGCGCTACATCCACGTGCCGTACAAGGGCACGGCCGAGCAGATGATCGCGGTGGCAGCGGGCCAGGTGATGGTGGGCGTCAACTCCAACGGCTTCGCGCCGTTCGTCGATTCGGGCCAGTTGCGGCTGCTGGTCACCTTCGGCGCGCAGCGCACGCGGCGCTGGCCCACGGTGCCCACGCTCAAGGAACTGGGCCACGGCATCGTGGCGATGTCACCCTATGGCCTGGCCGGCCCGGCCGGTGTGCCGCCGGCCATCGTGCAGACGCTGCACGAAGCCTTCAAGGCGGCGATGCAGGACCCCGCCTTCGTCGCCGAGCTGGCGCGTTACGACCAGGAGCCGGCCTACCTCGGCCCCGACGACTACGGCCGAGCACTGCGCGCGGCCTACGAGCACGAGCGCCAGGTGGTCGACCGGCTGGGGCTGGCCCAACGCACCGAGTGAGCGGCCGCGTGCCGAGCCGGTCCGCCTGGGGCTGATGGGGCTGATGGGGCGGGGGGCTGGTGGGGCTGCTGCCCGGCGTTTCAAGGGTTGTGTAAGCGATGCTGCTGCGCATAGCGCAGCAACTCCACCGCGGTGCCCACGCCCAGCTTCTGGCGGATCAGCGTCTGGTAGTTCGACACCGTCTTGGCGCTCAGGTGCAGGCGCGTGGCGATGGCCTCCAGCGGCTCACCGGCCACCAGGCCCTGCAGCACCTGGAATTCGCGAGACGACAGCGCCCGGTGCGGCGGTTGCGCCGAGGCGGCTGCCGGGGCCTGGGCGATGTCGGGCGACAGAACCGGGCGCTCGCCCGCCGCCACACGGCGCAACGCCGCCACCAGCCACGCCGGCTGGCTGCTCTTGGTGACGAAGCCGTCGGCACCGGCCTGCAGGGCCTGCGCCACCATCACCGGGCTGTCGTGCATGCTGAAGACCAACTGGCGCACCGCCGGCCAGCGCAGCGCCACGCGGCGCAGCAGATCCAGGCCGCTGCGCCCGGGCATCGACAGGTCGAGCACCATCACGTCCACGCCAGCGCCCTGGCGCTGCTGCAGCAGCGTCAAGGCGGCATCGCCGTCGGCACACTCGGCCACCACCTCGAAATCCGACTCCAGCTCCAGCAGCCGGCGATAACCCGCACGCACCACGGCGTGGTCGTCGACCAGCATCACGCGCAGGCTCATCGCGCGGGCCTGGGCGCTGGGGTCGGGAAGATTTCCCGCCCGATCGGGAACATGGCTTGCTGCAACATGGGTCGATAGACATCACCAACAAACGGAGACTGCCATGTTCCCACGCCGCCACCGGC
>MESD01000113.1:615-3946 GCA_001770815.1 Burkholderiales bacterium RIFCSPHIGHO2_12_FULL_69_20 | reverse complement strand
CCGCCGCGGCGCTGCTGGCCACGGCCGCGGGCGCGCAGACGGCCGGCGCACCGACCAGCCAGGTCGAGATCATCGGCACCTCGCCGCTGGCCGGCCTGGGCGTCGACCGCAACCTGCTGCCCTACGCCAGCCAAACCGTGCGCCGCAACGCGCTCGATCAGGCCCAGGGCGACAACATGACCGACTTTCTGGCGCGGCGCCTGCCCGGCATGCAGGTCAACGACATCCAGGGCAGCCCGTTCCAGGCCGACCTGACCTACCGCGGCTACCGCGCCTCGGGCCTGCTGGGTGCATCGCAAGGCCTGTCGGTGTACCTGGACGGGGTGCGCATCAACGAGCCCTTCGGCGATGTCATCAACTGGGACATGGTGCCCGAGTTCGCGCTGCAGTCGCTCACTGTGCTGCCTGGCGCCAACCCCAGCTTCGGCCTCAACACCCTGGGCGGCGCCATCGTGCTGGAGACGGTGGATGGCCGCAGCGCCGAAGGCCAACGCGCCGAACTGGGCTTTGGCAGCCATGGCCGCAAGCGCGCCGAGGTGGGCCTGGGCCAGCGCCATGCCGATGGCTGGCACAGCTATGTGGGTGGCACGGTGTTCGACGAAAACGGCTGGCGCGACCATTCGCCTGGCAAGCAGGCCTTGGTGCTGGCCCGCATCGGCCGCAGCCAGGGTGGCACCGACTGGAGCGTGGGCGTGCTCGGCGGCCGCGCCACGCTGGTAGGCAACGGCCTGCTGCCCAGCGTGACGATCGACGACGGCGAGGCCACGCCCGACCTGTACGCCGGCTCGCGCAGCGCCGTCTTCAGCCACCCCGACCGCACCAAGAACCGCCTGGCCCAGGCCACCTTCAACTTCAGCCAGCAGCTGGCAGCCAGCAGCCGCCTGCAGGCCCTGGTGTATGCCCGCAACAGCCGGCGCGACACCGTCAATGGCGACGGCGCCGAAGATTTCGACCCCACCGAGCCCGACGAGAACGCCTCGCTGAACACCACGGCCACCCGCCAGTCAGCCTGGGGCGCGGCCCTGAGCCTGGCCCAGCGCAGCGGCGCGCACCAGTGGCAGGTGGGCGCCACGGTCGATGCCAGCCGCGTGCGCTACCGCCAGCTCGAGCAGGAAGGCAGCTTCGACGCCACGCGCGGCGTGCTGGCCGGCGATGAAGGGGCCGAGTTGAGCGCGTCGGTCACCGGCAAGAGCCTGCACCTGGGCCTGTATGCCACCGACACCTGGCAACTGGCTGCGGGCACCCACCTCACCGGCACGCTGCGCGGCAACCGCAGCCGGGTGAGCAACACCCTCACGTCGGTCGACGACGACACCGGCGACCTCGAGCTCAAGCCCAAAGAGAGCTTCACCTACACCAGCCTCAACCCGGCCATCGGCCTCACCCAGCAGGTGGGTGGCGGCCTGGCGCTGTTTGCCAACCTGGCGCGCAACACCCGCGTGCCCACCGTCATCGAGCTGGGCTGCGCCGACCCCGACGAGCCCTGTCGCCTGCCGGCAGGCCTGCAGAGCGATCCCTACCTCAAGCAGGTGCGCGCCACCAGCCTGGAGGCCGGCCTGCGCTGGCGGCCGGCACCGGGGCAGCGGCTGGAGCTGGCCGTGTTCCGCACCGACAACCGCGACGACATCGTCTTCGGCAGTGTCAGCGCCACCAGCCAGCTGGGCTACTTCCAGAACTTCAAGCGCACCCGCCATCAGGGCCTGGACGCCAGCTGGCAAGCTCAGTTCGGCCCGGTGGCGGTGTCGGCCGCCTACAGCCACCTGCAGGCCACCTACCAGGCCGATGGCACCCTGCGCATGGGCGAGCGCAATGTCACCGTCACCCCCGGCACGCACATGGCCGGCCTGCCGCGCCACAGCGGCAAGCTGGGCGCCGATTGGGCGCTGGGCCGGGGCCTGAGCGTGGGGGCCGATGTGCAGATCGTGTCGTCACGCGGTGTGCAGGGCAATGAAGACGGGCGGCTCGAAGACGACGAGCCCGACATCCATCGCCTGAGCATCCCCGGCCACGGCCTGCTGCACCTGCGCCTGCAGTGGCAGGCCACACCCGCACTCAGCGTGGTGGCACGGGTGCAGAACGCGCTGGACCGGCGCTATGAAACCTACGGTGCGCTGGCCGAAACAGTGTTCGACGCCCAGGGCAACTTCACCGGCAACGAAGAAGAGGCCGTATTCGTGGCCCCCGGCGCGCCGCGCAGCCTGTGGCTGGGGCTGCGGCTGAAGTTCTGACCGGGCAACCGGCCCATCCGACCTGTTCTGCCGTGGTCAGTCCTGACTCAGCAAACGGCTGGAAAAGCGCGCTTCCAACCGCAAGCCGGGCCGCGGGCGGCCCGGCTGCCAGGCGGATGCGCGCCATTCACCACCCTGCGCCCACACCCGTTGCTGCAGGCCGGCCAGCCCGTTGCCGCGGGGCAAGGCCGCCGCCGGATCGGGCAGGCCGATGCCGTCGTCCCAGGCCTGCCAGTCGATGCACAGTGCGTCGCCCGGCTGCTGGCCGCCGGTGCAGCGCAACGCCAGCACCGCCTGGCCGGCCTGCGCATGGCGGGCCACGTTCGTCAGAGCCTCCTGGCTGATGCGGTAGAGCGTCAGCCACAGCACGCGCGGCAGGCAGAGCGCCTGCGCGGCATCCCCTTCGGGCCAGGGCTGGGCCATGCCCGCCGCGTCGACCCAGTCCAGCGCGAGCCGGCAACGGGCGGTGCGATCGCGCCCGCCTGCCTGCCAGCTGGCCACCAGCGCGCGCAGCAGGGCGACACCGCGCGCCAGCGATTCGCCTCTGGACGCCCCGTCAGCCAGCGGGCCGAACGGCTGCAGCCGCGCCAGCAGCGCACGGATGTCCAGCTGCACCTGTTCGCACTGCAGCGACATGCCGACGACCACCGCCTTCAGCGCCGGCTGGTCGGCCACCTGCCGGCCCAGCCAGGCGGCATCCACGCGCAACGCGGTCAACCGCTGGCCGAACTCGTCGTGCAGTTCATGCGCCAGGCGGACGCGCTCGTCGTCCTGCAGCGTCAGCACCTGCTGGCTGAGCCGCTGGCGCTGCGCCTCGGCCGAGTCGAGCGCGGCGCCCAGGTGGCGCAGCGCCGCAGCCACCGATTCCAGCTCGCGGATCGGCATGGCGGGCAAGCTGCGCACGGCGCGGGTGTCTTGGCCTTCGATGCCGGCGATCGCGTCGAGCAGCTGGCCCAGCGGCGCAAAGGTCTGGCGCACGTTCCAGCGCATCACCAGCAGCAGGCCGGCCACGCAGGCCAGCAGCAGGCCCAGCGTGTCCAGCAGGCCGCGCATGGCTTCGCGCCGCTCGCTGGCGTGCGATGCGGTCAGCGACACCGTCCACG
>MESD01000113.1:0-605 GCA_001770815.1 Burkholderiales bacterium RIFCSPHIGHO2_12_FULL_69_20 | reverse complement strand
GTCCACGCCCCGCCCTCGGCGCGCGGCACCTGCCAGGCCACATGGCGGGTGTCGGGCTGCGACCAGACCTGCCGGTGCAGCGCCAACAGCCAGCCCAGCGGCGGCGCGTCGGGCAACTCGGGCGCTGGGCCCAGCAGCAGGCGGCCATCGGCGCCTTGCACCTGCAGCGCCAGGTGGCGCAGCGGGTGCCCGGCCTGCAGTGCCTGCAGGGATGCCAGCGCGCTGGCGTCGTCATGCTGGGCCAGCTGGCCCAGGCCGGCCATCACGCTGGCCAGCGCCATCGCGGCGTCCACCTCGTCGTCGATGTCGTCACCCATGCGCGCCAAACCCAGCGACAGCGCCAGCAGCAGCACGACCAGCGCCACCAGGCCGGCACGGCGCATCACCTGACGGGGAAGGTCCAGCGGGCTGCGGCTGCGACTACGGCCGGCGTCGGGGATCATCGCGGGCTTCTCCAAGGCAAGAGGGCCCCGCATCGCAGGGCCCTCGTTGGGTGATCGGTGCGCGGCCCCGGATCATGCCCGGGTGAAGCGCCAGTTCAGGTGATCACTTGGGGATCTTGAAGACCCAGATCGAGCCGCCCTGTTCGAGGAAATTGACCTTCT
>MESD01000112.1 GCA_001770815.1 Burkholderiales bacterium RIFCSPHIGHO2_12_FULL_69_20 | reverse complement strand
ATCGCGCTGGACATCAAGAACAACGTCAAGCGCGCCACCGGGCTGAACTGCTCGATCGGCATCACGCCCAACAAGCTGCTGAGCAAGATCGCCAGCGACCTGGACAAGCCCGACGGCTTGACGCTGCTGACGATGGACGACCTGCCCGGGCGCATCTGGCCGCTGCCGGTGCGGCGCATCAACGGCATCGGCCCCAAGGCCGGCGCCAGGCTGGCCGCGCTGGGCATCGAGACGGTGGGCCAGCTGGCGCAGCAGGAGCGTGCCTGGCTGGTGCAGCAGTTCGGCCACAGCCACGGCGCCTGGCTGCACGACGCGGCGCACGGCGTGGACGAGCGGCCGGTGGTCACCTTCAGCGAGCCGGTGTCGATGAGCCGCGAGACCACCTTCGACCGCGACCTGCATGCCAAGCGCGACAAGGCCGCGCTGGGCGCCATCTTCACCCAGCTGGCCGAACAGGTGGCCACCGACCTGCAGCGCAAGGGCTACGTGGGCCGCACCATCGGCATCAAGCTGCGCTTCGAGGATTTCAAGACCGTCACCCGCGACATGACGGTCGACGAGCCCACCGCCGAGGCCGGCACCATCCGCCTGGCCGCCGGCCTGTGCCTGAAGCGGGTGGATCTGGCCCGCCGCATCCGCCTGCTGGGGGTGCGCGTGGGCACGCTGCAGCGCGCGCCGGGCGCCGGGCCGGCGCGGCCGATCAATGCGGCAGCGCCGACGCCGGCGCCCACCGCGCGGGAGCGCGCCACGTCACCAGCCGAAGAAGACCTGCCCAGCGCCTGAGCGGCGCCGATGCAACTCAGCCTTGCGAGCCGCCCGCGTGCGACGGCGCGTTGGGCAGCCGCCACATCCACAGCGCCACCACCACGCAGCAGGCGGCGGGCAACCAGGCCCAGCGCGCCGGCAGCACCAGCCCGGCCCACACCGACCCCACGGTCATCATCACCCAGGCCAGCTGCTTGGCGCGCAGCGGGATGGCGTGGTTGCGGCGCCAGTCGCGCACCATCGGCCCGAAGGTCTTGTGCTGCAGCAGCCAGCGCTCGCAGCGGGTGCTGCTGCGCGAGAAGCAGAACGCCGCCAGCAGCACGAAGGGCGTGGTGGGCAGCAGCGGCAGGAAGATGCCGACAACGCCCGCGCCCAGGCAGATCGCCCCGGCCAGCAGCCACAGCACACGCTGCCACAGCGGGCGCGGCGGCGGGTCGGGCAGCGCGGCGGCCAGCGGGGCATCGGGCGGGGGGTCGGAAGTCACCGCAGCATGCTAACGGGCCTAACGGGCCTAACGGGCGCACCCCGCCCCGCCGCTGTGCATTGACATCGCGCAAGCGCCACCACGCCCCGTCGCTGCTACCCTGGCGGCCCTTGCGTCTGCCCCTCACCCCCATGACCCCCTTGACCTGGAGCGACAACCTCGCCATCGATCACCCGCAGATGGACCGCACCCACGAAGAGTTCGTGGCCCTGCTGGCCAACGCCGCAGCCGCCCTGCCCGGCGCCGATGCACCGCTGCTGCAGGCCTTCGATGAACTGATCACGCACACCGTCGAGCACTTCGCGCAGGAAGAGCGCTGGATGGCCGCCACCGGCTTTGCGCCCGAGAACTGCCATGCCTTCCAGCACCAGGCGGTGCTGGGCGTGATGAGCGAATGCGCCAAGCGCGCCCGCGAGGGCGCCGATTTCGAGCCGCTGCGCCTGGCGGTGGACGAGCTGGCGATCTGGTTTCCGCAGCATGCGCAGATGATGGACGCGGCGCTGGCGCAGCACCTGGCCAGCGTCGGCTTCGACCCGGCCACCGGCCAGTGCGCGACGCCACCGCAGCCCGCCGAGGCCCTGACCGGCTGCGGCGGCCAGCGCTGCGGCTGAGACGCCAAGTCGGCTGAGGCCGAGGTCCAAGCGGTCAAGTGACCGCGAACGCGAGTAGGCTGTCAGGCACTCATCCCACGATGCCTAGCGGCGAGGTGACCTCATGAACCAAGGCTTTGGCGGTGAATCTCCCCGTCGGCACCGGCAGACGGCGCACAAGGCAGCCTCGCGCTACCTGGTGGTGATCGATTCCGGTGGCTTCGCCGTCGCGCGACTCTTTCTCGCCACGCGCGAGCAGGTGGCCGAATTCGATGCCAGCACCGAAGAGACGGCGCTGATGACCCGGGGCCTCGTCCCGGCCACCGGCGCGGCCGGCGCAGAATGGGATCAGGCGCTGAAGGGCCACAGCGCGGCCGAGCGTGCGGGCGCCGAGGTCTACACCCTCGACGTCTGACGCCGGTCAGCCGGCGTCCGGCCGGCGCCCGACCTGCCACCCGAAGCGGCACAACGAGGAGACGATCCTGGAACGCTCTTTCCATGAAGAGATCCGCGCGCTGCGGCTGGGCGCGGGCGAGGTGTTCCACGGCGAGGGCATCCTGGCCGTGACCAAGGCGCTGCTGCAGTCGGGCGTCAGTTACGTGGGCGGTTACCAAGGTGCGCCGGTGTCGCACCTGCTCGACGTGATGGTGCAGGCGCGCGACGAGATGGCCACGCTGGGCGTGCACGTCGAGGCCTGCACCAACGAGGCCTCGGCCGCGGCGATGCTGGGCGCGTCGATCATGTACCCGGTGCGCGGCGCGGTGACCTGGAAGAGCATCGTCGGCACCAACGTGGCGTCGGATGCACTGTCCAACCTGTCGTCGCCCGGCGTGATCGGTGGCGCGCTGATCATCGTCGGCGAGGACTACGGCGAAGGCGCCAGCGTGATCCAGGAGCGCACCCACGCCTTCGCGATGAAGTCCTCGCTGTGGCTGATGGACCCACGCCCCAATCTGCCCACCATCGTGCACTGCGTCGAGCAGGCCTTCGAGCTGTCCGAGGCCTCGCACACGCCGGTGATCCTGGAACTGCGCATCCGCGCCTGCCATGTGCGCGGCAGCTTCGTCGCCAAGGACAACCGCCAGCCCGCCATCGGCACGCACCAGCTGATGGCCGAGCCGGCGCCGTTCAACTACGAGCAGCTGAGCCACCCGCCGGTGACCTTCGGCCACGAGAAGCACAAGGGCGCGGTGCGGCTGCCGGCGGCGCGCCGCTTCATCGTCGAGCGCGGCTTGAACGAGTTGTTCGACGGCCCGCGCCAAGGCCTGGGGCTGATCGTGCAGGGCGGGCTGTACAACACGCTGATCCGCGCGCTGCAGCAGTTCGGCCTGGCCGACGCCTGCGGCGTGAGCCAGGTGCCGATGCTGGTGCTCAACGTGGTCTACCCGCTGGTGCCCGGCCAGGTCGAGGACTTCTGCCGCGACAAGCAGAGCGTCCTGGTGGTCGAGGAAGGCCAGCCCGAGTTCATCGAGCAGGAGATCGCGACGCTGCTGCGCCGCGCCGGCATTCAGACGCCACTGCACGGCAAGGACCACCTGCCCATGGCCGGCGAATACACCGCCGAGGTGGTGCTGGCTGGCTTGGCCCAATGGTTCGACGCCGAGCAGCTGGCCGACCTCACCGCACCGGCGCATGCGCTGCTGGCCGACGTGGCCAGCCACCGCGCCCTGGCCGCTCAGCTGCTGGGTCAGGCGCTGCCGGCGCGGCCACCCAACTTCTGCATCGGCTGCCCCGAGCGGCCGGTGTTCTCGGCGCTGAAGCTGGTGCAGCGCGAGATCGGCGCCATGCACATCAGCACCGACATCGGCTGCCATGCGCTGGCCACCTTCGCGCCGTTCTCGTTCGGCAACTCGATCCTGGGCTACGGCATGAGCCTGGCCAGTGGCGCCGGCGTGCGCAGCTTCCAGCAGCGGCGGCCGGTGGCCATCATGGGCGACGGCGGCTTCTGGCACAACGGCCTGCTGTCGGGCGTCAGCAGCACGCTGCTGAACCAGGGCGACGGCGTGCTGGTGATCATGAAGAACGGCTACACCTCGGCCACCGGCACGCAGGACCTGGTGTCCACGCCCGATGGCGCGGTGCGCCGGCAGGCCGAGGCCGCCAGCGCCACCGACAGCGAGCTGACCATCGAGCGCACGCTGCAGGGCATGGGCGTGAAGTGGCTGCGCACGGTGCACAACTACCGCGTCGGCAACGTGCGCGACGTGCTGCGCGAGGCCTTCACCACCCCCGAGCGCGGCCTCAAGGTGGTGATCGCCGAGGGTGAATGCCAGCTCGAGCGCCAGCGCCGCATCCGCCCGCTGCGCGCCGCCGCGCTGAAGGCCGGGCGCCGTGTGCAGCGCACCCGCTACGGCGTCGACGACGAGACCTGCACCGGCGACCACTCCTGCGTGCGGCTGTCGGGCTGCCCCACGCTGACGGTCAAGCCCTCGCGCGATCCGCTGAAGACCGACCCGGTGGCCAGCGTCGACAACGGCTGCGTCGGCTGCGGCCTGTGCGGCGAGGTGGCGCAGGCCGCGGCGCTGTGCCCCAGCTTCTGGCGCGCCGACGTCATCACCCACCCCAGCGGCTGGGAGCGCTGGCGCGACCGGCTGCGCCGCCGCGTGATCTCATGGATGCAGACATGACCCACCCCCGAAGCGCCTTCGGCGCTCCCCCTCAAGGGGGCGCCGTCAGCGGACCGGCGCAGCCGGATCCGCGGCGGCCGCTTGGCTGCTGCGGTTCGTGCTTGGTGAGTGCCACCTTGACGCTTGGGAGAACCGTTTGAACAGTACATCGTCCGCGCAACCCACCGCCCTGCTGATCGCCGCGCTGGGTGGCGAAGGCGGCGGTGCGCTGGCCGAGTGGCTGGTCGACGCCGCCACCCGCGCCGGCCTGCCGGTGCAGGCCACCTCGGTGCCCGGTGTCGCGCAGCGCACCGGCGCCACCAGCTACTACATCGAGTGGCTGGCCGCGCCCGCGCCGGCCGGCGCGCAGCCGGTGTTTGCGCTGATGCCGGTGCCCGGGCGCGTCGACATCCTGCTGGCCAGCGAGCTGCTGGAGGCCACGCGCATGGTCGAACGCGGCTTCGTCTCGCCCGAGCGCACGCTGCTGATCACCGCCCGTCACCGCGTGCTGACCACCGCCGAGAAGATGGCGATGGGCGACGGCCGCTTCGACAGCGAGCGCCTGCTGGCCACCGTGCAGGGCCTGGCGCAGCATTGCCTGGCACTCGACCTGCAGGCGCTGACCGCACGCCACCGCACTGTCATCAGCGCGGTGCTGTTCGGCGCACTGGCCGGCAGCGGCCGGCTGCCCTGGCCACGTGCGGTCAGCGAGGCGGTGATCCGCGACAGCGGGCTGGGTGTGGAGGCCAGCCTGGCAGGCTTTGCCGCGGCCTTCGATGCGGCCGCCGCTGCGCTGCCCCACGCCGCGCTGCCCGCACCGTCGACCGCGGCGCCGGCCGCCCTCAGCGACCCGGGCCTGCCCTCGGTGCTGGCGCTGGCCGAGGCACGCCTGACCGACTACCAGAACGCCGCGTACGCCGCACGTTACCGCGCCCGCATCGCCGCGCTGCAGGCCACCTTGCCGGCCAGTGCCGATCCCGAGGCCGAGGCCGCGCTGAGCGAAGCCGCGCGCCACCTGGCGTTGTGGATGAGCTACGAGGACGTGATCCGCGTGGCCGACCTGAAGACCCGGCGCGAACGCTTCGAGCGGGTGCGCGCCGAGGCCCAGGCCGGGCCCGACGACATCGTGCAGATCCGTGAGCACCTCAAGCCCGGTCTCGACGAGATCGCCGCCATCGCGCCGCGGCGTCTGGGCCAGTGGTTGATGCAGCGCGCGCAGCGCCGGCAGGCCGCAGCGCCGGGCCCGCGCGGCAACGGCATCACCCTGCACACCAGCTCGATCCGCGGCTTCCTGACGCTGCGGCTGCTGGCCGCACTGCGGCCGCTGCGGCCGCACTCGCTGCGTTTTGCCGAGGAAGACGCGGCCATCGAAACCTGGCTGGCCGCGCTGGCCCATGGGCTGCCGCTGCATGCCGGCTTTGCGCGCCAGCTGGCCCAGCTGCCGCGGCTGCGCAAGGGCTACAGCGACACCTTCGTGCGCGGCAAGGTGGCCTATGAGCGCGTCTTCGACACCTGCGTGGCGCCGCGCCTGATCAACGGCCACCGGCCCGACGACGATGCGGCCCGCGCGCTGGCGCAGGCCATCACCGCCGCGCTGGCCGACCCCGAGCACCAGGCGCTGAACCACGCCATCGGCGCGCCGCCCGCCGCGCCGCGTTCGGGGGGTGGTTCGGGGGGTGGTTCGGGGGGCAGCCAGCCGCTGGTATTCCATCCCCGGGTTTCCCACGGCGCCGGCGGTCCCGGCGCCAGCCGATGATCCCTGTCAACCACGACAACACTGACTGGAGACCCCCCATGACCCGATTCATCCCCCTGAGCGCGCTGGCCTTGGCGGCCACCCTGGCCACCGGCGCCGCACTGGCGCAGGACAAGCCCGTCGAGCTGAAGTTCGCGCACTGGGTGCCGGCCAACCACGCGCTGGCGGTCACCGGCTTCATCCCCTGGGCCAAGTCGGTCGAGGCCGCCTCGGGTGGCAGCATCAAGGTCACCATCTTCCCGGCGCAGCAGCTGGGCAAGGCGCCCGACCACTACGACCTGGCGCGCGACGGCATCGCCACCATGGCCTATGTCAACCCGGGCTACCAGGCCGGGCGCTTTCCACTGATCGCCGCCGGTGAGCTGCCCTTCATGATGGACAAGCCCGGCCCGGCCTCGGCGGCGCTGGATGCCTGGTACCGCGGCGCCCATGCCGAGCGCGAGATGAAGGACGTCAAGGTCTGCCTGACCCACCTGCATGTGGGCACCCTCCACAGCAAGCAGCCGATCAGCGAGCCCGGCCAGATCAAGGGCATGAAGATCCGTCCGGCCAACGGCACCGTGGGCCAGCTGATGTCGCTGCTGGGCGCCACCAACGTGCAGGTCTCGGCACCCGAAGCGCGTGATGCACTGACCAAGGGCGTGGCCGATGCGATCACCTTCCCGTGGAACTCGATCGTCTCGTTCGGCATCGACAAGGCGGTGACTTACCACACCGACATGCGGCTGTACGCGGCGGTGTTTGTCTGGGCGCTGAACAAGCCCTGGTACGAGGCGCTGTCGGTCAACCAGAAGAAGGTGATCGACGACCACTGCAACAACGACTGGGCCGCGCGCGTGGGCCACGACTGGGGCGCCGCCGAGGACGACGGCAAGGCCAAGCTGCAGGCCAAGGGCGGGCACACCATCGTGCCGATGTCGACCGCCCAGATCGACGTGTGGCGCAAGGCCGCGGCACCGGTGGCCGAGCAGTGGGTGGCCGCCGCCGACAAGGCCGGCTACCCCGGCCGCAAGGCACTCGACGACCTGAAGGCCCAGCTCAAGCGCACCGGCGGCGCGTACTGATCGCGGCCTGCCCATCACCACGCGATGCAACGCCTGATCTCCGCCATCGAGACGGTGGCGGCGCTGTTCCTGCTGCTGATCGCGCTGGTCACCGCGGGCAACGTCACGCTGCGCGGCTTGTTTGCGGTGCAGATCCCCGACTGGTTCGACGGCTCCAAGCTGCTGCTGGGCATCGCGCTGTTCTGGGGCATCGCGGTGGCCACCTGGCAGGCCGGCCACATCTGCGTGGACGTGCTGTGGGAGCACCTGGGCCGGCGCGGCCGGCTGGCGCTCGATCTGGTGGCCGGCACGGTGACGCTGGCCTTTCTGGCGCCGATGGCCTGGATGGTGTGGGCCAAGGTGCTGACCAGCGGCAGCCAGGCCACCACCGACCTGCGCCTGCCGGTGGCCTGGTTCACCGGCGTGGCGGCCTGCGGCGCCGTGGCCGCCGCGGTGCTGGCCGCGGTGCGGCTGGTGGCCTTGCTGCGCGGCAACGCGCCGGCCCCGGGCGGATTCGCCGACGGGGCCCCCGATGGACCGTGACCTGGTCGCGCTGGGCGGCTTCATCGGCATGTTCGTGCTGATGGCGCTGCGCGTGCCCATCGGCGTGGCGATGGGCGTGGTGGGGGTGCTGGGCTTCGCCGCCCTCAGCGGGCTGGGCACCGCGATGAACCTGCTGGGCAACGTGCCGCTGTCGGTGTTGACCGACTACAACCTGGCGGTGATCCCGATGTTCATCCTGATGGGCTCGTTCGCGTCGCATTCGGGCATGAGCCGCGAGCTGTTCGCCGCCGGCCGGGCCTGGCTGGGCCACCGCCGCGGCGGGCTGGCGATGGGCAGCATCGCGGCCTGCGCCGGTTTTGCCGCGATCAACGGCTCGTCGGTGGCCACCGCTGCCACGATGAGCCAGGTGGCGCTGCCCGAGATGCGCCGCGCCGGCTACAACCAGGGCTTTGCCGCCGGGCTGATCGCCGCAGGCGGCACGCTGGGCATCATGATCCCGCCGTCGACCATCTTCGTGCTCTACGGCGTGATGACCGAGGTCGACATCGCCAAGCTGTTCGCCGCCGGCGTGGTGCCGGGGCTGATGGCGGTGGCCTTCTACCTGGTCGTGGTGGCCTGGATGGGCTGGCGCCACCCGCAGGCGTTGCCGCTCGGCGAGCCGCACAGCTGGGCCGAGAAGTGGGGCAGCCTGCGCGACCTGTGGGCGGTGCTGGTGCTGTTCGTCTTCGTGCTGGGTGGCATCTACGGCGGGCTGTTCACGGTGCAGGAGGCCGCCGGCCTGGGCGCCACCGGCACGCTGGTGATCGGCCTGCTGCGCGGGCGGCTGCGCGCGCGGCAGATCCGCGCCGCGCTGGTGGACGCACTGCGCGTGTCGTCGGCGATCATGACCATCGTCGTCGGCGCCTTCCTGTTCGGCTACTTCCTCACCATCACCCAGTTCACCCAGCAGGCGGTTGACTGGCTGGTCAGCCTGCCCATCGGCGCCTATGGCGTGCTGGCGCTGGTGATGGTGGGCTACCTGGTGCTGGGCGCGGTGATGGACGAGCTGGCGATGATCCTGCTGACCGTGCCCATCGTCTTCCCGGCAATGATGCAGCTGGGGTTCGATCCGGTGTGGTTCGGCGTGATCATCGTGATGGCGGTCACCTTCGGCATGATCTGCCCGCCGGTGGGCATGAACGTGTTCGTGATCCATTCGATCGCGCGCGACATCGGGCTGGCCGCCATCTACCGCGGCACCATGCCCTTCATCGCCGTCGACGTGCTGCGCCTGCTGCTGCTGTGCGCCTTCCCGGCGCTGGCGCTGTGGCTGCCGCAACTGCTGGGCCTGTAGTCACCCCCCGCCCGGCCCATGGCCCGCCTCCCGCGGGCGGCGCGGTCAAAATGCGCCCGCAACGAACACCACACCGGAGACCCCGATGACCGTCATCACCACCATCGAAGACCTGCGCCAGCTGGCGCAAAAGCGCGTGCCGCGCATGTTCTACGACTATGCCGACTCGGGCAGCTGGACCGAGAGCACCTACCGCGCCAACGAGGCCGACTTCCAGTCCATCAAGCTGCGCCAGCGCGTGGCGGTGAACATGGAGAACCGCAGCACCGCCACCACCATGGTGGGCGTCAACGTGGCGATGCCGGTGGCCATCGCGCCCACCGGGTCGGCCGGCATGCAGCATGCCGACGGCGAGATCCTGGCCGCGCGGGCGGCCGAGAAGTTCGGCATCCCCTACACGCTGTCGACGATGAGCATCTGCTCGATCGAGGACATCGCCGCCAGCACCCAGGCGCCGTTCTGGTTCCAGCTCTACGTGATGCGCGACCGCGACTTCAGCGAGCGCCTGATCGACCGCGCCAAGGCCGCCAAGTGCGGCGCGCTGGTGTTGACGCTGGACCTGCAGATCCTCGGCCAGCGCCACAAGGACCTGAAGAACGGCCTCTCGGTGCCGCCCAAGCCCACGCTGGCCGCGCTGGCCAACCTGGCCACCAAGCCGCGCTGGGTGCTGGGCATGGCCGGCAGCAAGCACCGCCAGTTCGGCAACATCGTCGGCCATGTCAAGGGGGTCGACGACATGAGCAGCCTGTCGCAATGGACCGCCCAGCAGTTCGACCCGCGGCTGAACTGGGGCGATGTCGAGTGGATCAAGAAGCGCTGGGGCGGCAAGCTGATCTTGAAGGGCATCCAGGACGTCGAGGACGCGAAGCTGGCGGTGGCCAGCGGCGCCGATGCGCTGATCGTCAGCAACCACGGCGGGCGCCAGCTCGACGGCGCCGAATCCAGCATCCGCGCGCTGCCGGCCATCGTCGACGCGGTGGGCCCGCAGATCGAGGTGCACATGGACGGCGGCATCCGCTCGGGCCAGGACGTGCTAAAGGCCTGGGCACTGGGCGCACGCGGCACCTACATCGGCCGCGCCCACCTCTACGGGCTGGGCGCGATGGGCGAGGCCGGCGTTGCCAAGACGCTGGAGATCATCCACAAGGAGCTCGACCTGACCATGGCCTTCTGCGGCAAGACCCGCATCGAGCAGGTCGACAAGGGCATCCTGCTGCCCGGCACCTACCCCGGCGCCTGAGCGGCGCTGCCTCGGCGCATCAGCGCCGGTCCAGCAGCTCGCGCAGAAAGTGCACGGGGATCGCGTAGCTGATGCCCGAGGGCTGGCTCAGCACCGATTCACGGCTGCCCTTGACCAGCACCATGTTGACCACGCCCAGCACCGCACCGGTCTCGGCGTCGAGCAGCGGGCCGCCGCTGTTGCCGGGGTAGGCCGTGCCGTCGAGCTGGTAGATGTCGAACGGGCCCAGGCGCAGCCGCGCCACCGCGGCGGCGTCCAGCCGCGCGGCGGTGGGCGGCGGCAGCGCGATCGGCGTGATCGACGAGACGATGGCACGGTGCGTGACCGGCGAGAAACCCAGCAGTCCGCCGATCGGAAAACCGATGAAGGCCACCGCCTGCCCTTCGCGCGCCGGCCCCTCGGACAGTGGCAGCACCGGCAGCGGCTCACCGGCAAAGCGCAGCAGTGCCAGGTCGTGGATACGGTCGACCGTCACCAGCGTCAGCGCGCGGATCAGCGGCGGACCGTCCCGGGCGGCGTTGCGGTTGCCGGCGACCTGCAGCACCAGCTTGGCCATCACGGTGGGGTCGTCGGGCAGCACATGCGCGTTGGTGGCCACCAGCCGGCCGTCGCCGACGATGAAGCCGGTGCCGCGGAAGTTGAAGCGCGGGCTGGCCAGCGGGTCGTACAGGCCCACGGCCACCACCGCCGGCTTGGCCGCGGCCACCACCTCGGGCAGGCCGGCGCTGGCGGGTGTGACCAGCAGGCTGCCGGCCAGCAGCAGCGGCAGCAGCAGCGCGGTGCGGCGCGCCGGCCGCATCAATCGGCCACCGCCGCGCGGTAGGCGTGCCACGAGGCATGCCCCACCACCGGCCCCACCACCAGCAGGCCGGCAAACCACGGCAGCAGCGCCAGCACCACCAGGGTGGTGATCAGCGCGCCCCAGCACAGCATCACGCCGGGCTGGGTGAGCACCAGGCGCAGGCTGGTCAGGCCGGCGGTGATGGCATCGGTGGGCCGGTCGAGGATCATCGGAATCGACACCACGCTGACGGCGAAGATCAACCCGGCAAAGAAACCGCCCACCAGCAGGTAGGCGACGATGAACTGCAGGTTCTCGGGGTCGAGCAGGGCCAGCATCGAGCCCTTGAAATCGGGCATGCCGTCGAAGCTGACCGCAAACACGATCAGCGAGGCGCGGCCCCACAGCATCTCCAGCACCAGCAACACGAAGCCGAAGATCGCCAGCGTGCCGGTGCGCTGGTCCCAGGCCAGCAGCGAATCCCCCAGGTCGGGCCGGTCGCCCTGCTCAAGCCGGCGGCTGGCCTGGTACAGCCCCAGGCACAGGAACGGGCCGGTCAGCAGGAAGCCGGCCGACAGCGCCAGCACATAGGCCGGCGCCTGCCGGAACACCGCCATCAGCAGCCAGCCCATGCCCATGAAGCAGGCGCCGTAGAACAGGCCGATGCCCGGACAGCGGATGAAGTCGCGCCAGCCCAGCGCCAGCCAGCGCAGTGGGTCGCCGAAGCTCAGCGGGCGCAGCACCAGGCTGAAGGCGCTGCGCTCGGCCGCGCCATCGTCTTCGCCTGCGGCGTGCCCATCACCGTCGGCCGGTGGGGTGGCGCTGTTGTGCGCCGGCACGGCCTCGGGCGGCGGGGGGGGATCGGTGGACGACACGCTCATGGGCGGTCAGCGTAGCGCCGGGTGGGGGCCACCGCCATGCGGACAGTCCCGCGCGGCGATCAACGGCCGCGCCGCACGCGCAGGATCTCGTCGAGGATCAGCCCCACCGCGCCGGCGGTGATGGCGGCATCGGCGATGTTGAAGCTGGGAAAGTAGCCGCCCGGGAACATCGGCGCGAGAAAGGCCCAGTGGAACTGCAGGAAGTCGATCACGTGGCCGTGCAGCAGACGGTCGACCACGTTGCCCACCGCGCCGCCCATGATCAGGCTGATGGCCAGGCAGAACAGCCGCTGCTCGGGGTGCTTGCGCAGCATCCACACGATGAAGCCCGACGCCAGCGCGCCCAGGCCGACGAAGAACCAGCGCTGCCAGCCCGAGGCGCCGGCCAGAAACGAGAACGCCGCGCCGGCGTTGTGTGCGCGCACCAAGTTGAAGTAGGCGGTGATGGTGAGGCTGTCGCCCAGCGCGAAGCGGTCGATCACCAGCGTCTTGGTCAGCTGGTCGAGCAGCATCACCAGCAGCGCCAGGCCCAGCCACAGCGCCAGCGACGGGGTCGAGGCGCGGCCCCGGGCGGGCGGGCGCAGCGGGGTGGTGGAGGGCTTGGCAGCAGGCATGCAGGGCGCAGCCGGCAGGGCCGCGTTGGGAGGGAGGACGGGCGCTACTGTAGCCGCCGGGCCGGACAAGCACCCGGCAAAGGCCGGCTTGATCCACCGATCGCGCCAGGCACCGGCGCGGCACGCTGCGGTGCGCACCAGGAGCACCGCCGCCATGACCACCGCCACGCTGGATTTCACCGTCACCATCGCCACCACCGACACCGAGCTGCGCGAGGTCAGCGTGCTGCGCGCCCAGGCCTACGGCCACCACCTGCCGGCGCTGGCGCACAGCCTGGCCGAGCCCGATGCGGCCGACCTGCTGCCCGGCACGCAGGTGCTGCTGTGCCGCAGCAAGCGCAGTGGCCAGGTGATCGGCACCGCGCGGCTGCAGCGCAACCATCCGCAGCCGCTGGCGATCGAGGCCAGCGTGGTGCTGCCCGATGCACTGGCCGCGCTGCCGCGCGCCGAGATCACCCGGCTGGCCATCGCCGCCGGCGCCGATGCGCTGGTGCGGCCGATGCTGGTCAAGGCCTGCTACCTGGCCGCGGTGGCCAGCCAGATCCGGCTGCTGGTGATCGGCGCGCGCAGCCCGGCGCTGGTGCGCATCTACCGCGGCCTGGGCTTTGCCGACCTGAGCGAAGGCGCGCGGCCGGTGCCGCTGGCGCACGCCGGCAACCTGCCGCACCAGGTGCTGGCCTTCGACGTGGTATCGGCCGAGCGCCGCTGGCATGGCGCACGGCATGCGCTGTACGGCTTCATGGTCGAGACCTGGCATCCCGACCTGCAACTGCTGACCGCGCCGGCGGCAGCGATGGCCGCGTTGCCCTGGCGCGAAGCGGCCTGAGCGTGGCCCCGGTGCGCCGCGTCAGCACCCCGGGCGCGAGCGGCCAGCGCCGCGCAAGGCGTCGGCCAGCTGCGTCGGGGTGAAGGGCTTGGTGATGACCTGGTCCATGCCCACGGCCATGCAGGCCTGGTGGTCGGCCTCGGTGGCGGTGGCGGTGAGCGCCACGATCGGCAGCCGCGACAGGCCCAGGATGCGCTCCTGGCGGCGGATGTCGGCGGTGGCGCTCAGGCCGTCCATCACCGGCATGCGGCAGTCCATCAGCACCAGCTCGGGACGGTCGGTCTCGCGCAGCGCGCGGCTCACCGCCTGCTTGCCGTCGGCCACGCGCTCGTAGCGCACGCCCAGGCTGTCGAGGTAGGCGCCGACGATCAGCACGTTGACCTCATCGTCCTCGGCCACCAGCACCAGGCCGGGCAGGCGGTGCCCGCGGCCAGCCGACGCGTCGCCTGCGTTGTCATCGGCAGCCGCCCCCGCGGCCGGCGGCAGCAGCGCTTCGAAGCTGAAGGTCGAGCCCCCGCCCGGCGTGCTGCGCACCTGGATGTCGCTGCCCATGGCCACCGCAATCTCGCGGGCGATCGTCAGGCCCAGGCCGACGCCGTCGGTGGTGCTGCCGGCCGGGCCGGTGGCGCCGGTCTGGTGAAAGGGCTGGAAGATGCGCACCCGCTCGGCCGCGCCGATGCCTTCGCCGGTGTCGCTGACGGCCAGCCGCACCCACTCGGGCTGGGCGCCCGGCGAGGCCTGCAGCGTGATGCTGCCGCGGTGGGTGAACTTGACCGCATTGCCCAGCAGGTTGTTGAGCACCTGGCGCAGGCGCGCGGCGTCGCCACGCACCCAGCAGGGCCGCGGCAGCGCCAGCTGCAGGTCGAGGCGCAGGCCCTTGTCGGCCGCGCGCAGGCCGAACAGCTCGGCCTGCTGGTCCAGCAGCGCAGCCAGGTCGAAGCTGCCGATCTGCAGCGCGAAGTGGCCGGCATCGATGCGCGAGACCTCGAGCAGGTCGTTGATCAGCGCCAGCAGCTGGGTGCCCGAGCCCTCGATCAGCTCGAGCCGGTGGCTCAGCGTGGGGTCGCGGGCCTCCAGGTGCAGCAGCCGCGCCAGCCCCAGCATGCCGTGCAGCGGCGTGCGCAGCTCGTGGCTGACCTTGGCCAGGAAGCGGTCGCGCTCGGCGCTCTGCTCACGCGCCAGCTGCAGCGCGGCCTCTTTCTCGGCCGCCAGTTCATCGGCGCGGATGCGCAGCAGCACGCCGGTGGCCAGGCGCTGCGCCGTGGCGCGCGAGGTGGTCAGCAGCAGCGAGGCCAGCAGCAGCTGGCCCAACGCGGTGACGGGCGCGATGTCGTCGGGGCGCTGCGCCAGGCCCAGCGCCACCGGCAGCAGCATCGGCAGCACATAGGCCGCCGTGGCGGCCAGCCGCACCTGCAGGCCGAAAGTGGCCACGCAGCTCACGCCGTCGATGGCGGCCACCACCAGCGCGGCCATGGGCACCGGCTCGCCCATCAGGCGCCAGCCCGCCACGCCCCACACCAGGCCGTCCACGGCCAGCAGCACCAGCATGGCCCGCTGCCAACGCTGGTGCTGCGCCGGGGCCGCGGCCAGCCGGGCATAGGCCTGGGCCAACACCACGCGCGCACCGGCCACGATCAGCTTGATCACCACCCAGGCCAGCAGCGCCTGCCGGGCGGCCGCGTCGTCGAATTTGCCGTACAGGTAAGCCGCCAGCATCAGCGCAAAGGCCGTGGCCGCCAGCGTGCCCACCCGCGTGTGCAGCAGCACCATGCGCATCTGCTCGTGCGCCACCTGGCTGCGGTGCACAGCGGTCAGCTGCAGGCCGGCCTCTTGTGCGGCGCGGTCCAGCGCCGACGGCCCTGACCAGAAACGAAAGAAGCTCAAACACGACTCCCTGCCGACGTTGGGGGGCGGGCTCGCGGCACGTGGGGCCTCAGGGGCCCGCGGCTTGGCATGGCCTGCCGCTCCGGAAAAGGCCAGTATGGCCGCGAACGGCCTGCGCGCGCGCGCCGCTTCATCCCGACGCAGGAGATACCGTTGCTTGCAAAACAGACCGCAGCAAACCGCCGATGCGGTGGGCCGGCGCGACGCTGGCATGATCCGACCACCCGACTTTTCAGCCCGGACCCCCCACGATGGACGCCACCACCAACGCCCTGCTGATCGAGGGCGAAGCACCGCTCTCGCTGCCCGCCTTCGATCGCATCCGCGCCGAGCACTTCGAGCCCGCCATCCACCGGGCGATGCGCCTGCACCGCAGCGAGGTCGATGCCATCGCAGCGCAGGCCGCGCCGCCAGACTTCGACAACACCGTGGCCGCGTTCGACCGCTGCGGTGCGCTGCTGGCCCGGGTGACGGCCATCTTCCACAACCTGACGGCGTCGGCCACGTCGCCGGCGCTGCAGGCGGTGCAGCGCGCGCTGGCCGCGCCGCTGGCCGCGCACCACAGCGCCGTCTACCAGCAGGCGGCGCTGTTCGAACGCATCGATGCGGTGCACCGCCAGCGCGCGGCGTTGGGCCTCACGCCCGAGCAGCAGCGGCTGGTGGCGCGCACGCACCGCGACTTCATCCGCGCCGGCGCGCAGCTGCCGCCCGAGGCGCGCGCCGAGTTTGCCGTGCTGCAGGGCCAGCTGGCCGAGCTGAACACCCGCTTCGCACAGAACCTGCTGCACGACGAAAACGCCTTCACGCTGCCGCTGCCCGACGCGGCGGCCATGGCCGGCCTGCCCGACTTCGTGCGCGCGGCGGCGCGCCAGGCGGCGGCCGACCGCGGGCTGGACACGCCGGTGATCACGCTGGGCCGCTCGCTGATCGTGCCCTTCCTGAGCTTCTCGCAACGGCGCGACCTGCGCGAGGCCGCCTGGCGCGCCTGGGTGGGCCGTGGCGAGCAGGCCGGCGCGCACGACAACCGGCCGGTGGCGCGGCAGATCCTGGCGCTGCGCCAGCGCCAGGCCACGCTGATGGGCTGCGCCAACTACGCCGACTTGAAGCTGGCCGACACCATGGCGCAGACGCGCCAACGGGTGTGGGCGCTGCTCGACGAGGTGTGGACGCGCGCCCTGCCCGCGCTGGACCGCGAGCGCGCGCTGCTGCGCGAGGCCATGGCCAGCGCCGGTATCGACCACCCGCTGGAGGCCTGGGACTGGCGCTACTGGGCCGAGCAGGTGCGCCAGGCGCGTTATGCGCTGGACGACGCGGCACTCAAGCCCTACTTCGCACTGCCCAACATGGTGGCCGCGGCCTTCGAATGCGCGCAGCGGCTGTTCGGGCTGCAGTTCGTGCACCGTGCCGACCTGGCCGCCTACCATCCCGACGTGGCGGTGTATCAGGTCAACGATGCGGCTGGCGCCGCGATCGGGCTGTTCCTGCAGGACAACTTCTCGCGCCCGACCAAACGCAGCGGCGCCTGGATGAGCTCGCTGGCGGTGCAGCACCGCAACGCACCCGGCGGCCTGCCCAGCCTGCCCATCGTGCTGAACAACAACAACTTCGCCCGGGCCGAGCTGGGCACGCCCACGCTGCTGTCGCCCGACGACGTGCGCACGCTGTTCCACGAGTTCGGCCACGGCCTGCACGGGCTGTTGAGCGACGTGGGCTACGAGCGCCTGTCGGGCACCCGGGTGCTGCGTGATTTTGTCGAACTGCCCTCGCAGCTGTTCGAGCACTGGGGCCAGGAACGTGAGGTGCTGCGCCGCCATGCCCGCCACTGGCAGACCGGCGAGGCCCTGCCCGACGCACTGCTCGACCGGCTGGCGGCGGCGCGCCGCTTCGGCCAGGGCTACGAGACGGTGCGCTACACCGCCAGCGCGATCCTCGACCTGGCCGCGCATGAAAGCGCCACGCTGGTGGACGACGTCGTTGCCTTCGAGCGCGAGCTGCTGGCCGCGCGCGGCCTGCCCGCCGACACCGGCATGGCGCACCGGCTGCCGCACTTCCAGCACCTGTTCTCGGGCGACAGCTACGCCGCCGGCTACTACGTCTACCTGTGGGCCGAGGTGCTGGAGGCCGACGCCTGGAACGCCTTCGGCGAAGCCGGCGGCGCCTTCGACGCGGCCGTGGCGGCACGGCTGAAGGCGGAGATCTACAGCCGCGGCGACAGCGTGGAGCCGGGCGCGGCCTTTCGCGCCTTCCGCGGCCGCGACCCCCAGATCGAGCCGATGCTGCGCGCGCGTGGCCTGCTGGACGGGTGAACCCTGACGGTGGCTAGACGATTCACCCTCCCGCCAGGCCCGGGGTGGGTTCACAATTTGCGGGTAGATACCCCCACCCCCACACCATGGCCACCCGTCACCCCCATTCCGGCGCTCCCAACCGCCTGCATTCGCTGATCGAATGGCGGGCGCTGGCCGAGATGGCGGTGCTGCCCTTCACCTGGCCGCTGCTGTCGACCGCGCCCACCGGCGACGGCCATCCGGTGCTGCTGCTGCCGGGCTTCATGGCCGAGGAAGGCACGCTGATCGCGCTGAAGGCCTTTCTGGCCGGCCGCGGCTACAACGTGCAGACCTGGGGGTTGGGCCGCAACATCGGCTTCCAGCGCCGCCACGCCCATGCGCTGGAGCAGAAGATCCGCCACCTGCACCACCAGACCGGCCGGCCGGTCAGCCTGGTGGGCTGGAGCCTGGGCGGGGTGTTTGCGCTCTACGGCGCGCTGCAGGCCCCCGAGTGCGTGCGCCAGCTGATCACGCTGGGCAGCCCGGTGAACCTGGACCCGCACGGCAGCAAGTCGCCGCCGCTGGTCAAGGCGCTGTACCGCATGATCGCCCACCCGATGGGCCCCGAAGTGCATTCGATGCAGCCGCGCGCCAAGATGCTGCGCGAGCACCAGCTGCCGCCGGTGCCGATCAGCTGCCTCTACACGCTGAGCGACGGCGTGGTGCCGCCGCAGGAGGCCACCATCGACGGCCCGGCCACGCATTGCGAGAACATCCGCGTGTCGGGCAGCCACACCGGCCTGGGCTTCAACGCAATGGTGCTGTGCATCGTGGCCGACCGGCTGGCCCAGCCCGAAGGCCAGTGGCAGCCGTTCAACCCGGCCGGTTGGCCCGGCGCGCTGTACCGGCTGATGACGCACGCGGCGCTGCCGGTCTAGGCTGGGCGGCGGCGCGCACCTTGCGCGGCGCAACGGTCTTGGCCGGCGCCGATGATGATGGCGCTTTGCGCGGCGCGCGGAGCTTGCGCGCGGCAGCTTGCGCCAGCGCCAGGTATTCCTGGAAGCTGTCGCGCACGCATTGCGCAAACACCTCGGGGTCGGGCATCAGCTCGCGGCAGCTGGTCGGCGAGATGACCAGCCGGCCGTCGTAGCGGGTGACGGCGAAGGCCAGGCCCAGGCCGTCGTTGATCGGCAGGATGGCCGAAAAGTAGCTCAACCGCGCACCGCACAGGTACATCGCCTGCGGCGGTGCCGGCACATAGGCCAGCGTGCAGTTGGCCGGTGGCGTGCGTGTGCCCAGCCGGGCGCCGGCGCGGATGGCCAACCGGCGGCTCCAGGCCAGCAGGCTGGCCGAGGCCTGCTCGCCGGCTTCGGCCAGCGCACGGCTGCCCAGCGCCAGGGCCACCTCGTCGGGGCCGGCCACGGTTTGTTGGTGCACGAAGGCCAGGCGCTTGCGTGCATCGGCGATGTCGGTGCCCAGGCGCACATGCCGCCAGGCCAGCGGCACCACCGGCTCGGCGCGCCGCCGGGCGCTGCCCGGCGGGGGCGGCGCGGGCCTGACCTCGGGCTCGGGCACGATGGCCGCCAGGCTGTGGCCCTCGGGCAACTCGCCTTGTGCATCCAGGTAACGGCGCAGCGCGCCACCGCACACGGCCGCCACCGCGTCGTCGACGCTGGCGCCGGGCACCAGCGCGCGGATGGATTCGAACTCGGCCTCGGTGAAGCGCCGGGTCTCGAACACGCGGTGCGGCGACACCACCGAATTGAAGCGCGTGGTCGGCAGGTTTTGCGGGCGCAGAAGCATCTCGCTGGCCAGCGCCGCGGCCGCCGGCGCCACGCTGGTGGCGGCGCGCAGCAGCGGCCGCGCCAGCCGCAGCGGCGAGGTGACGGTGCTCACCAGCCCGTGGCGCACCAGGCTCAGCCGGCCGGGTGGTGAATCGGCAAACCAGGGCTCGGGCGGCGGCGGGGCCGGCGGGTGGGCGCTGGTGTCGTAGAGCAGGCTGCTCAGCGCGCCCAGGCGGTGCAGGTCGACTGCCGCCAGGTGGGTCTTGAACAGCAGCGCGAAGCTGCCGGCGGGCAGGTCGAGAAAACTGTCCAGGCCCTCGATGACGTAGGCCTCCCACAGCGGGCGGTCCAGATCGAGCGGGCGCGCATGGATGCGCGAGACCTGGATGCAGAACTGGCGCCAGTCGCCCGGCTTGGGCAGGGCGATGTGGCGCACGTGGTATTCGAGGTCGAAGTCGTCGTCGTCCACCCAGTACGGATGGTCCAACCCCAACGGCACGCGCTGCAGCCGTTGGCGGAACAGCGGCGAGGCACTCAACCGGCGCTCGATGTGCGCCAGGATGCTCTTGAAGCGCACCACGCCGCCGGGCGCCGTGGACTGATCGTGGATGTGCAGCAGGCTGACATTGGCGTTGGCATGCGCCGTGTCGGCGTAGAGAAAGCCTGCGTCATGCCCGCTGAGTTGTCGCATCGTGATCAGTCCTGTCGGTGCACCGATGTTGCCTGGCTATCTTGCCAGGCGCGATCCGTCGGTGATCAGGCAGTCACGGCCGCGACGGCCTCTTGCACGGCCTTCACCACCGGCGACGTCTTGCGGGCGGCGCGGCGGGCGGGCTTGGCAGCCGCCTTGGGCGCGGCCTTGGCGGCCTTGACCACCGGCTTGGCGGCGGGCTTGCGGGCGGCCTTGCTGACCTTGGCCACCTGGGCCTTGGCGCGGCGGGTCACGGCCTGGGCGGAGCCTTCGGCTTGCGCAGCAACTTCACGCGCGGCCTTGGCGGCCGTGCGGGCAGTGGCCTGGCCGAGCTTGGGCGTGGCGCGGCGTGCACGTTGGGCTGCTGCCTTGGCACGCGTGCTGCGCGGGCCGGCGGCCACGTCGGCCAGCTTGTCGGCACCGGCGGCCACCCGCTCGGACAGTGCCAGCGCGGCTTGCGCGCCTGGCAGCGTGAAGCGCACGGCGACCTGCAGGCCGCTCACCACGACGCTGTTCTCGACACCACCGGCCAGTTCGGCCACGCGCTTGACTTGCGTGCTCACGCCGTCGGCGCCGAGCTCGATCGCACGCTCGGTGCCGGCGCTGACGGCTTCCAGGCTCTTGACGGCCAGGGTGCCCATGGTATCGCCGGCACGCTGCATCGCGGCCGCGAAGGCCGGCACATACGGCTCGGCACCACGCTGGGCGGCCTGGTCCACGCCATTGCGCACCACCGCGATCAGGCGGCGGCCACCGGCACGGTAGGCACCCACCGCACGCTCGGCGGCGTGGCGGTAGTTGGCAACGGTCTTGAGGGTCACGGCACGCAGGGTGGTGGGGGTCATGATGGTCTTTCGAAGTGAACAGGGAAGGTCTTGGATCGGATCGGGCGGTGCGTTGTGCGCATCCAGGCCTTCAGTGTCACCAGGACCCTCTAGAGGGCGAAACCCAATTCACCGGGATTTCGCTAGGCTGTTCACTCCAAAACCGGCCGGTGCGCCACCATCGTGGCCCACCGGCCGACCCTTGAGCGGGATCATGACCACCGAACCACCGCCGCCGCAGCATCACGCCATGCCTGTCGATCCCACCGCCGCGCCCGAGATCGTCTTCTGCGCCCGCGGTCTGAGCAAAACCTACCACGCGGGTGACGTGGCCGTGCCGGCGCTGCGCGAGGTCGATCTCGATATCCGGCGCGGTGAATTCCTGGTGCTGCTGGGCCCGTCGGGCAGCGGCAAGAGCACGCTGCTGAACATCCTGGGCGGACTGGAGGTAGCCAGCGCCGGCACGCTGCGCTACGACGACCACGACCTGACGGCCGCCGACGACGAGGCGCTGACACGCTACCGGCGCGAACATGTCGGCTTCGTCTTCCAGTTCTACAACCTGATCCCCAGCCTGACGGCCTGGGAGAACGTGGCGCTGGTGACCGACATCGTCGAGCACCCGATGCCGATCGCCGAGGCGCTGGCGCGCGTGGGCCTGGGCCCGCGGCGCGATCACTTTCCGTCGCAGCTCTCGGGCGGCGAGCAGCAGCGTGTGGCGATCGCGCGCGCCATCGTCAAGCGCCCGCAGGTGCTGCTGTGCGACGAGCCCACCGGCGCGCTGGACTACGCCACCGGCAAGCTGGTGCTGGAGACCATCGCCCGCATCAATGTCGAACTGGGCACCACGGTGGTGGTGATCACCCACAACGCGGCGATGGCCGGCATGGCCGACCGCGTGGTCTACCTGGGCGACGGCAAGATCCAGCGCATCGAGATCAATGCGCACAAGCTGTCGCCCGCGGAGTTGAGTTGGTGAAAGCGCTCGACATCAAACTGCTGCGCGACCTGCGCACGATGTGGAGCCAGGCGCTGACCATCGCGCTGGTGGTGGCCAGCGGGCTGGGCGGCTTTCTCACCAGCCTGTCGGCGGTGGAGTCGCTCGACGCTGCGCGCGAGGCCTTCTACGCCCAGGGCCGCTTTGCCGACCTGTTTGCCACCGTCAAGCGCGCGCCGCTGGCGCTGGCCGATCGCCTGCGCGAGGTGCCCGGCGTGGCCGACGTGCAGACCACCATCGAGCAGATCGTGCGCATCCAACTGGTCGACAGCCCCGACCCGGTGCTGGGCCAGCTGATCGGCGTCGACCGGCTGCAGCCGCCGCGGCTCAACCAGGTCACCGTGGTGGCCGGGCGCGGCTTGTTTGCCACCGGCGCGGCCGAGGGCGACGGCAGCAGCGCCGGCGACGGCGGCGCGCTGGACGCACTGGTGTCGCAGGGTTTTGCGCAGATGCGCGGTCTGCAGCCGGGATCGACCGTGAGCGCGCTGGTCAACGGCCGCCACCGCACGCTGCGCATCGTCGGCCTGGCCACCTCGCCCGAGTTCATCTTCGCCGGGCTGTTCGGCATGCCTGACCAGCGTGGCTTCGGCGTGTTCTGGGTCGATCAGGCGGCGCTGGCCGCGGCCTACGACATGCAGGGCGCCTTCAATGCGCTGGCGGTGCGGCTGGCGCCGGCCGGTGCGCGCACCGTGAGCGAGCGTGCGGTGATCGATCAACTGGCCGCGCTGCTGGCGCGTTATGGCGGTGCGGCACCGCGCCCGCGCGCCGAGCAGACCTCGCACGCGATGCTGGACAACGAGATCAAGGAGCAGCGGGTGCTGGGCACCGTGCTGCCGGCGATCTTTCTCGGCGTGGCGGCCTTCCTGCTGAACGTGGTGGTGTCGCGGCTGGTGGCCACCCAGCGCGAGCAGATCGCCGCGCTGAAGGCGCTGGGCTACCGCAACCGCACGATTGCGGCGCACTACCTGAAGCTGGTCGGCGCCATCGTGCTGATGGGCCTGGTGCTGGGCGTGGGGCTGGGCCATTGGCTGGGCGGGCTGTTGACCGGGCTGTATGCCGAGGTGTTCCACTTCCCGCAATTTCCGCACGCCATAGCGCCGGCGCTGGTGCTGGTGGGCGGTGGCGCCACCGCCGCCACCGCGGTGGCCGGCACGCTGGCCGCGATCCTGGCCACGGTGCGCCTCACACCGGCCGAGGCCATGCGCCCGGCCGCGCCCGCCGGCTATCGCCGCACGCTGGTCGAGCGGCTGGGCTACACCGGCCTGTCGCCGGCGCTGCGGCTGGTGCTGCGCAACATGGAGCGC
>MESD01000111.1:1123-5987 GCA_001770815.1 Burkholderiales bacterium RIFCSPHIGHO2_12_FULL_69_20 | reverse complement strand
GGTCGTGCGCGCGCGTGTCCTCGTCGTCGATGCGGCCGCCGGGGAATACGAACACGCCTGGCAGAAAGCTGGCCGTCGGCGAGCGCCGCGTCAGCAGCACCTCGGGGCCGGCGGCGGTGGGGCGCAACCAGAGTAGGGTGGCCGCCGGCCGTGGTTCGACGGGCTGGCGCGTCGGGTGCAAGTGCAGGGTGGGGCGGACCATGGCGTTGGCCTTCTTCAGGCGCTGGCGCTGTTCGTGCGCAGCAACTCGTCCAGCGTGCGCTCGAGGTGGCGCAGCGAATTGCATTCGCGTGCGATGTGGCAGTAGGGCGCGTAGCGCTTCATCTCCGAGTCGCCCAGGCCCCAGAACGACACCGGCTCGGGGTTGAGCCAGATCACGCGCCGCGCGCGGCCGTACAGCGTCTTCATGATCTCGGCGTGGGCCTCGCCGCGGTTGTTGCGCGCATCGCCCAGGATCAGCACCGTGGTGCGGCGGTCGATGCGGTGCATCAGCTGCTCGTCTATGTCCTCCAGCACTTGGCCGTAGTCGGTGCCAGATCCACCCACCGCTTGCATCACATTGTCCACCGCCTGCTCGACCGGCAGCGACTCGAAGGTCGCGCTGACGTCGACCAGGTGGTTGGTGAAGGCGAAGGACTGCACGTCGGAGACCAGCTCGTCCAGGCTGTAGAGGAACAGCAGCAGGAAGCGGGCGTACTGGCGCACCGAGCCGCTCACGTCACAGATGGCCACCACGCGTGGGCGCTCGATCTTGGTGCTGCGCCAGAAGGTCTGGAACATCACGCCGCCGTAGGCCGCATTGGCGCGCATGGTGCGGCGAAAGTCGAGCTGGCCGCGCTGTTCGCGCCGCTTGCGGTGCGCATGGCGTTCGGCCAGACGGCGCGCGATCTTGCGCACGATCTCGTGCATGCGGGCGAAGTCGCGGCGGTCGATGTTGGACAGCTTCTGCGTCTGCAGGAAGTCGTCGTGCAGCTCGCGCGTGGGCGCCGTGCCGTACATCGACAGCTTGCGTTCGACGAAGTTGCGCACTTCGTTGAACAAGTGCTTGCGTGCGCGTTCGAGCTCGGCCACGCGCTGCGGCGCCTGGGTCTGCCGGCGCGCCTCGGTGATCTCGCGGTCCAGCAGCTCCAGCCCCATGGCCTGCTGAATCTTCTGCGTGTAGTAGCCCTTCTGCGTGAAGAACCAGATGTCGGTCAGACCCACTTCGCGTGCCGCCTGCTGCATGCGGCGTGACAGCGTGGCCGAGTCGCCGGCCAGCAGCAGTTGTGACAGTCCCTGCCCGCCGCTGCCCTGGCAGCCGCCGGGGCCGCCCTGGCCCTGTCCGCTGCCTTGCTGCGGCGGCGATTCCGGGTCGGGCTGCAGTTCCTGCGACGCGCCGGCTGGCGATGACGGCCGTGCCTGACCCTTGACGCCGAAGGAATCGAAACGAAAGAAACGATCGAAGGCCTGGTCGAAGACAGCGCGGTCGGGCTGGGTCTTGGCCAAGGTGGCGCCGAGCGCGCTCTTCAGCAGATCGCGTTCGCGCCAACCGATCAGTTGCGTCGCGCGCGCCGCATCGACCTGAGCGTTGAGGCTGACCTCCAGGTCGCTGCCACGCAGCGCCTTGAAGAAGTCCTCAAGCGTGCTTTGCATGCCTTGAGCCTGTTGCATGGGCCATCTCCGCATCCTTGCGCGCCTGCGTCAGCAGTGCAGGCAACTGCTCGCGGGCCGACGCGATGTCTTGCTCGAACTTGAGAAACACGTAGAGCGTGTCGCGCACCAGGTCGAGATTCAGGTGCTCGGCGTTCAGCAGCAGCAGCGTCTTGGCCCAGTCGATGGTCTCGCTGACCGAGGGCTGCTTCTTCAGGTCAATCTGGCGCACCGCCTGCACGAAGGCGACCAGTTCTCGGTTCAGTGTTTCCGACAAGCCGGGTACGCGTCGCTCCAGGATGCGCCGTTCGATGGCAGCCTCCGGAAACGGGATGTGCAGGTGCAGGCAGCGGCGCTTGAGCGCATCGCTCATCTCGCGCGTGTTGTTGCTGGTCAGAAAGACCAGCGGCTTGACCTTGGCCGCGATGGTGCCGAGCTCGGGCACCGACACCTGGAAGTCGGACAGCACCTCGAGCAGGAAGGCTTCGAACTCGGGGTCGGATTTGTCGATCTCGTCGATCAGCAGCACGCAGCCGCGCTCCTGGTGCAGGGCCTGGTATAGGGGGCGCGGCTGGAGGAAGTGCTCCGAGAAGAACAGGTCGTCGTGCGCATGCAGTTTCTCGATCGACGCCGCCAGGCCGACCGCGCCTTGCATCATCTCGGCCAGCTTGTCCTTCAGCAACTGCGTGTAGAGCAACTGCTTGCCGTATTTCCACTCGTACAGGGCCTTCGATTCGTCCAGGCCTTCGTAGCACTGCAGGCGGATCAGCGGCACGTCGAGGATGCTGGCCATGCTCTTGGCCAGCTCGGTCTTGCCGACCCCGGCCGGGCCTTCGACGAGCACAGGCTTCTCGAGGTTGAAGGCCAGGTAGATCGCCGTGGCGAGTTGCCGATCGGCGATGTAGTCGACATCCGACAAGCGGGACAGAACGACATCGACCGAGTCGAAGTGGGAGTCATGCAGGGACTTCATCGGGTTCCTTGGTTTGGATCAAAGCGCTCCCGGCCGACAGGTGCCGCGCATCGCCGACGCTGCGTGCGATGCCCAGTACGGTGCGGATGTCGCGGGGGAGAGAAGGCGGATTCGGCGCGTGGTCGTCGCGTGTCGCGGCAAAGGTGTCGAAGCTGCTTTGCCAGCGCTCGAGGACGATGCGCAGGCCCGCGTTGAGGTTGGCCAGGCGATCGTCCGGGCCCTGCGATTCGAGTTGCCGGGCGGAAGAGGTGGCCAAACGGGCCAGCGCGTCCAGTTCGAGTCGCAGGGCGCCCAGGCTGCGCAATCTGGCGGGTGAGGGGTTCGTGCCGCGCATCGACGACGCGATCGTGTCGAGTTCGGCCTGCATGGCCCCGACCACCGTGCTCGCCAGCAGGCTGTCTTCGAGTGCACGCAGCGGTTTGGCGATGTGGTCGAAGGCTCGCCCGCGGGTGCCGAGACGACGGCTTGACGCGATCTGGCAGGCGTTCAGCGCGAGCCCGCAATGGCCCAGCGGCGCCAGTGCGGCCGCACGATCGACCGTCAGTCGCCTCAAGCCTGAAGCATCGGCATCGACGATGTAGGCATCGAACAGCTTGCGCTCCGCCACCTGGCCGCTGACGGCCAGCACCACGTAGACGTCGGCCGCCGGCCCGTTGCTGACAAAGGACTTTTCGCCGTCCAACCGCCAGTGATCGCCTTGCCGTACGGCACTGCAACTCAGGTGCTTGGGGTGTGCGCCGAATCGGGGCTCCGAGATCGCCAGCGCTGCGATCTTCTGGCCCCGGGCCATCATGCGCAGCAGGGCGCGATGACCGTCGTTGTCGGCGTACGGCGCAATCACGAAACGGCCCAGCATCTCGTTCATCAGCCAGGCCATCGCCAGGCCGACGGTGGCCGTCTCGCGTGCGATCAGGCCCGACAGGCTGGCAATCACCGCCCAGTCGGCACCCTTTTCAGGGCAGTCGACGTCGAAGCCGATCCCGAGCAGACCGCGCGACGCGAGGTGCTGCCACCAGTCGCGCGGGAACGCGCCATCGCGGGCGACCGGCGGTGCACTTCGCAGGGCGGCGCGCATCGCATCGCGCTGCGTGCAGGGCTCGCGCGTACTGAGGCGCAGGTCCGGTGAAGTCATCAGTTGAAGCCGAGTTGCCGTGCCGCCAGGTCGCGCATCACTTCCTCGGCACCGCCGCCGATCGCATTGACCTTGACCTCGCGGTAGATGCGCTCGACCTTGACACCGCGGATGAAGCCTGCGCCGCCATGCATCTGCACTGCTTCGCTGGCGCAGTGCGCCATGGTCTGCGTGGCCTGGTTCTTCAGCAGGCAGATCTCGCCGACCGGCGTGTCGCCCTGCTCGACGCGCCAGGCCAGCAGTTCCAGCAGGGCCTGCGTGGCCTCGATGCGCATGGCCATGTCGGCCAGCTTGTGGCGCGTGACCTGCTGGTCGATCAGCCGGCCGCCGAACATCTCGCGCTGCTGCGCCCAGGCCAGCGCCTCGTCCAGGCAAACGCGGGCAAAGCCGTTGGCGCCCGCGGCCAGGAAGATGCGCTCGCGATTGAAGTTGAGCATGATGGCCTTGAAGCCCTGGTTCTCGGTACCGACCAGGTTGGCCACCGGCACGCGGCAGTCGTCGAAATGCAGCGTGGCGGTATCCGAGCACAGCCAGCCCATCTTCTCCAGCCGCGTCTGCGTGAAGCCGGGTGTGCCCTTTTCCACCAGCAGCAGTGATACGCCGCCCGGGCCGGCGCCGCCGGTGCGCACGGCCACGGTGTAGAAGTCGGCGCGCAAGCCTGAGGTGATGAAGGTCTTGGAGCCGTTGAGCACGAAGTGCTCGCCGTCGCGCCGCGCCGTGGTCTTCAGGTTGGCCACGTCCGAGCCGCCCGACGGCTCGGTGATCGCCAGCGCGCTGATCTTCTCGCCGCGCAGCACGGCGGGCAGCACCTTGCGCTTGATCTCGTCGCAGCCGACGTTGACGATGGGTGGGCAGCCGATGGTGTGCGACAGCAAGCTGGCCAGAACGCCGCCAGCGCCGCAGCGCGCAAGTTCCTGCGCGGCGATGATGGTCATGAACAGATCGCCGTCGTTGCCGCCATAAGCTTCGGGGAAGCCCAGGCCGAGCAGGCCGATCTCGGCCGCCTGGCGGTACAGCGCCACGGGAAAGCTGGCCTGTGCCTCCCAGGCGTCGACGTTGGGCGTGATCTCGCGCGCGACGAAGCGGCGCAGGGCGTCGCGGAAGGCCGCGTGCTCGGTGCTGTAGTAGGG
>MESD01000111.1:0-1114 GCA_001770815.1 Burkholderiales bacterium RIFCSPHIGHO2_12_FULL_69_20 | reverse complement strand
GGAGCTTGCGTTCATGGTAGGCCTCATGTTCAGGGTTCAGGCCGCCGCGGCCTCTTCGACCAGGGTGACGATGACCGCGCGGGTGGCCACCTGGTCGCCGACGCGCACGGCCACGCGTTCGACCACGCCGTCGCGCCGGGCGACGAGTTGGTGCTCCATCTTCATGGCCTCCAGCACCGCCAGGCGCTGGCCCTTGGTGACGGTGTCGCCGGGCTGTACCAGCACCGCCAGCACTCGGCCGTTCATCGGCGCGCTGATGCTGGATTCGGCCGCCAGATCGTTGCCGCGCGGCGGCGCGTAGGTGACGTCGTCGAAGGCGGCGACCGTTCCGTCCAGCGCCAGATGCAGCGTCGTTCCGGCGTAGGCCACCGTGGCCTGGCAATGCAGGCCGTCGATGGACAAGGGCACGGTGGCGCTGTCGGCCGCGCCGAGCACGATGTCGTGCGCCTTGCCACCGTCCAGATCGATCCGCAGGCGCCCGTTGCCCAGCGCGGTGACGTGCGTGGCGTGCCGGCGCTCGCCCTCGGCCAACTCCAGCGGCCAGCGTGCCGGGCCGTTGGAGCGCCAGTTCGCCTGCGCGCCGCGATAGGCGGTGGCGTCGAAGCACAGCGCCGCGGCGACTGCCAGCGCGCGGCTGCCGGCCTCGGGGCGCAGCAGCGTGTCGGCGCCGAAGTGGCGGCCGATGAAGCCGGTCGTGGCCGCACCGGCGGCGAATTCCGCGTGCGCCGCCGCCGCCTGCAGAAAGCCGAGGTTGGTGGGCAGGCCCAGCACGCGCGTGTTGCGCAGGGCACCCAGCAGGCGGCGCCGGGCCTCGTCGCGCGTGGCGCCGAAGGCGATGATCTTGGCGATCATCGGGTCGTAGAAGGGGCTGATGGTCTGGCCACTGGCCAGGCCGTGGTCGACCCGGATGCCCGGGCCGGCCGGCGGCTGCCACAGCGCCACGTCGCCGCTTTGCGGCAGGAAGCCGGCGCAAGGGTCTTCGGCGTACAGGCGCACTTCGATCGCATGGCCTTGCAGGTGCACCTGATCCTGCGTCAGCGGCAACACTTCGCCTCGCGCCACGGCCAGTTGCCAGGCCACCAAGTCCAGGCCTGTGATGCACTCGGTGACCGGG
>MESD01000110.1:8935-9546 GCA_001770815.1 Burkholderiales bacterium RIFCSPHIGHO2_12_FULL_69_20 | reverse complement strand
CTGCCACACCGGCACCGAAGGGTCGCACACCTGAAGGTACCGCCCGTTGTCCTCGATGCCCGCGTGAATGACGAAGAGCGATGGTGCCGAACCTTCGCAGTCGGTCAGTGTCGCGCTGGCCAGCGCGCTTCCTGCGCCCAGGTTGTAGCGAAGCCCCTTCACGAAGGACCGCCCCTCAGCGACGAGCCGATCGATGAGCTGCTTCTCGTATCCGTCTTCGACCGGGAGCCAGTGCCGCGTGACCGGTATCAGCGAGAGCTCCACGATGGTCGGGATGCCTGCCGCCGCGACGCTGAATGTCGCGATCATCACCATGTGGATGTCATCGGCTGCACCCCAAAGCGCCAGCGCTGACTCGAAGCGCCTGCCAAGCCGGCGGTAGAGCTGCTCGTCCAGCGCAAAGGCCTGGTCGGGCACATGCTTCACCACGGCTTTGAAGCCGTAGCGCGCCGGCACGATCTCCTTCACCTCGGCGACCAGCAGCATCAGGTGCTGCGGCTTGCCGGGGGCGGCGATGGCTTGCGACCACTGCGCCATGCGCCTGGCGTTGATGGCGTCGCGTTGATCAACCGAAAACCCTGATGGCCACTTCAAATTCCTCCACCTGTGGC
>MESD01000110.1:0-8908 GCA_001770815.1 Burkholderiales bacterium RIFCSPHIGHO2_12_FULL_69_20 | reverse complement strand
TGGCCACTTCAAATTCCTCCACCTGTGGCCAGTCAAATTCCCCCGGGCAGGACGGCCGAATTATGGGTCGACGGCCACGTTGAGCGCGATGCGAGATGCGGCCTCCTTGAGGCGGTAGCTCTTGCCTTCGAACTCGAGCATGGCGGCGCGGTGCATGAGGCGGTCTAGGATGGTGGCGGCCATGGTGGCGTCGCCGAGATATTTGCCCCAGTCCTGCACGACGCGGTTGGAAGTGACGACGAGACTGCGTCGCTGCTTGTAGCGCTGGTGGACGACGGTCTGCAGCAATTCGGCACTGGCCTCCGAGATGCGCCTGGCCAGGAACAGGTCGTCGAGCACGACCAGGTCGGGTTCGACGAAGCTGCGCAGCAAGGCGGCCTGCTCGGCGCTGCTGCCGAGCGCGTAGCGCGCGAACTCGGTGTCGGCCTCGACATAGCGCACATCGAAGCCCTGCAGGGTGGCCTGGTAGGCCACGGCCTTCGCCACATGGCTTTTGCCGGTGCCGGGCTTGCCAATGATCAGCCCATTGCCGCCCTCGCTGATGAACTTCAGGGTGTGCAGCTCGAAGCAGGCCTGGCGCGGCAGCTTGGGGTTGAAGCGCCAGTCGAAGTCGGCGAGCGTGGGCCGCTCGTCAAGGCGAGACTGCTTGAAGCGCCGCTCGGTCAGGCGCGATCGGCGCCGGTCGAGCTCGTCCTGCAGCATGGCGGCGAAGGTGTCCAGGAATGGCTCCTGCGTGCTCTGGGCCTGCATCACGCGGGTGCCGAGGGTGGCGGCGATGCCCGACAGGCGCAGCGCGCGCAGGGCGCGTTCGATCTCGTGCATGTTCATGCTTTGAACTCCATGTCGGTAGGCTGGGTCGGGGTGTTGACGTTGGTGCTGGCGATGGCGCTGATGTTGGCGATGGTGCTGGTGTCGTTCTGCGCGGCGCCATGCGCGAACAATTCGGCGTAGTCGTCGCCGCCGCGGATCAGCGCGTGCTCCTGAGTCAGCGCGAGCTCGCCCTGCGCCGGGACGGCATCGGCCTGATCGATGGCCGCCAGCGCTTCGGCCACCAACTTCTCGGTGGCGGTCTTGACGTGCCGGTAGCTGTAGATGCCGTCTGCCAAGGCGGTCGCGCAGGCGCTGTTGACCAGGCGGCGCGGGTATCGCTCGGCCAGACTGACGATGCCCCACAGCTTGCGTTGGCCGACACGGCCCTCGATGGCGAACAGCAACTCGCACAACCGCTCGGCGTCCACCCCGATGGCCTTGGCCTGGCCCAGGATGTGGCGTGTCTCGCGCGAGGGGTTGAACACGCGCTCGTCGGCCGGCAGCACCACCGTGCCCGGGCGTTCGGCGCGCGGGTGGCTGCGCAGCAGGGCCTGGGTGGGCAGGTCGCGGATCTCGATGCGGTGCTCGAACAAGCGCACCAGCACCTTGCTGCCGATTGGCGCCGGGCGTGCCGCGTAGCTGCTGTGGTCGACGCGCACGCAGCTGTCGTCGCAGACCGTGCGCTGGGCCTCGGTGAAATACTGCATCCCCATCAGCGGCAAGGGCTGCAGGTGCGGCTTCTCTTCCTCGAACATGGCCCGAACTTGCCGGCGTTCGCTGCCATGGATGCGCGAGGCCGCCCACTTGGCCTCCCAGTGTTCGAGGAAGGTGTTTTGCTCCTCGAGCGTCTCGAAGCGCCGGCCCTTGAGCGCCGTGGCCTGGGTGTGGCCGATGGCGTGTTCGACGGTACCCTTGCGGTTGGGGTCGCGCACGCGCGCCGGGTCGGCCACCACGCCGTAGTGCTTCAGGGCCGCGGCATAGACCGGGTTGAGTTCGGGCTCGTACAGGTCGGGCTTGAGCACGCCTTCCTTGAGGTTGTCGAGCACGACGTAGCGGCAGCTGCCACCGAAGTGGCGCCAGGCCTGCTCATGCAGTCGCGCCCAGGTCTGCTGGCTCGAGCGCCAGACCACACATCGGAAGCTGCGCCGCGAGTAGCGCAGCGTGGCCACGAACAGCCGCGGCTTCCGATACCGGTCGGTACCCGGCACGCGCGTGAGCGCGCCCTCGCCGTAGTCGACCTGCATCTCCTCGCCGGGCAGGAAGGCCAGGCGGTCGAACTGCTCGGGCTCGCGGTGGCGCAGCTTGAGCGCGAAGCGCTTGACCGAGTTGTAGGCGCCGGCAAATCCGTGGTGGTCCACCAGGTCCTGGTAGATCGCCATGGCGTTGCGGCGCAGGCGAAGTTGGGCCTCGATGAAGGCTCGGTGGGGCTCGCACGCCGAGGCCGTCACCATCGCCGCAACCGGTGCTGATGCCGGTGGCCGGGGTGGGGGAATTTGCTGTGCCGATCCGGCCGTCACCCCCGGTGAGTCGGTGGCCACCCCGGGGGAATTCGCCGGTGCGGCAGCGGCGAACCGCTTCTGGTATCCGCGGATCGTCTTGCGATCGATCCCAGTGACTCGTTCGATCTGTCGCTGGCTGGTGCCGGCTTCCAGCAGGGTCCAGACGGTTGTCTGCAAATGTGGCTTCAAGACGTTCACTCCTGGTATCCCCTCGCGTTGAGGGGGTGGAAAGTAACGTCCTGCTCGGCCCTGACCAGCCGGCTCTGCCGGCCTGATCAGCACCTCATCGAAGCGCAGTCAGGGTGGGGGAATTTGAGGTGGCCATGGGTGGGGGAATTTGGGTGGCCACCAGGGACCGAAAACGCCTCCGGGATGTAGAGACACATGCGCAGCGAGTCACCGCGCGCGATCTTGTTCTCCGCCGCCTGCAGCAGGTGTTTTCGCACCGTGCTCCAGGTGCGCCTGCCCGCAAACCCGGGCTGCCAGCGCGTCAGCTCGGCCTGGTCCCACAGGTAGTGCAGCAGCCCCCGCAACGAGAGCTTCGTGCCGCTGCTGGCCACGCTGTCGCTGTGCCCGCCCGCTGTCGGCATTGCAGTGCGGCCCGAGATCTTCGACATCGAGAAGTCGAGTTTCAAGGTCGTTTCACCCGTGGTCGGGTCTTCGGTGATCGCCGACCCCAAGACCTGCCCCAGGCCGGAGGACTCCGCAGGCGGCTCGTACGACGGGCAGTCGGGTGCATGGTGGCTGCCGGTGTCCGGCATGCGCTTGACGATGTAGCCATCGCCCAAGCGCGCCACGTACATCTCGATGCCTTCGACCAAGCACATGCATCGGGGCCGCTGGTGGGCCGCGTGGGAGTCGGCGATAGCCTCTGCGAAGCCGCGGGTGCCGATCTCGAAGCGCCGGCCGGCGATCTCGTAGACCGCCGACGGCGCCGTGATGCCATGAGCCGACGTTTCCACCGACGTGACCTCACCGCACGGGCGCCGGTGCGGATCGTTCGCGTGAGCGCTGCAGCTCCGGCGTGGGCACGACGACCGGCCGCTGTGACGGCGCCGCCTTGTCATAAACCTTGACCCTGGGCACCTGTCCGTCGCGGATGCGCTGGGCCAGCTTCTCGGTGGCGGCGGCCATCACGGCCGCGCGCTGCTTCTCGGGCACCTTCTTGGCGACAAGCACGGCCTCGATGGCGGCCAGCACGGCCTTGCGGCCACCGCCGCCGCGGGCGGATGCCTTCTCGGCTGGCGCCGCTGCGGTGCCGCCGCTGGCATCTCGGGCCGGCTCGATGCGGTTGACCAGGCGCGCCTCGCGTTCGCGCTTGAGCACTTCCAGGTCGCCCGGGTTCGGCTCGTAGCCCAGAGTCTTGACGCCGCGGACCGACGCCTCGAGCCAGACCATGCGCTTGAAGTCTTCGTTGCCCGAGACGCGCAGCGCCTTCCAGTTGCGCGCTTCGGCCACATCGACCATAGATCGGGCGACCGATGGGCTGTTGGTGTCGGTGGCCAGGCGGAAGGTCGACTCGGTAAAGGCCACACGCGAGGTGTCGCCGCGGAAGCGGTACTCGGTGCGGCCGATGGTGACGTCGCCCACCGTCACCGGGGCGCGTTTGATGATGTAGCGGTCAGTCAACGCTGATTCCAAACGGGCAACCAGGGCGTTGCGTTCGGCCTGGGCGTCGATCTTCGCGATGGCTTTCCCGTCGGCTTGATCGGGTTGAAGCGGTGTCTTGGTGGTGCCGGGCATCGGGACGACGTTCGTCGTGCCGGGCACCTCGTCACGCGGAGGTACAGGGTCCAGGGGGCGCTCGGGTGCCGCCGGCCGCTGCTGGCCGCGCTGCCACTCGCCGTCGACCTTCTGGATAGTGGTGCGCTTGCCGTCCTCGGCTACCGCAACGAAACGCGTGCTGCCCAGTTGCTCGGCTTTGCCCAACATCTCTGGCAGGGTGTTGGCCCGGTACGTGACCTCGGCGAACGGATCGCGCATCTCGTAGCGCTCGCCGGCGGCCTGGTCCGGCGTCTGAAAACGCGCGACGGCCACCGGCGCGCGGTTGGCGGGCTCGACGGTGCCACCCTGGGCGGGTGCTGCTCGGCGGACGGGGGAGTTGTCTGCATCCATGGCGACCTCGCAATGGTGTGTTGGGTGGAAGCTCAGGGCAGTGCGACAGCGGTCGTGCTCATCGCGACCGGCAGCGCGCGGTACATCTCGATCTCGACACGCCGGTTCAGGCCACGCCCGCCGGCGCTTACGTTGTCGGCGACGTGGTCACCGGCCGGCTGGTAGGTGGCGCGGATGCGCGCCGGGTCCACGCCCGCGGCCACCAGGTAGTCGCGTACCGCCGCGGCGCGGTCCCGCGCGATGCGGCTCTCGGCGGGCGCGTCGCTGGTGCCGTCGGTGCGCCCGCGCAGCATGACCAGGGGCGAGGCCTTGGCGTCCTCGACCAGGGTTGCAGCGACATCCGTGGGGATGACAACGCGGGTGCTACCGAAATCGAAGCGCACAGTGAAGACGCTGTTGGCTTTGGGCTGTTGACCCGGCGTCCCCTGCATCGCCGCGAGGATCTGCTGACGCGCAGCCAAGTTGGCCAGCGTGGCAGCGGTCGTCTCCGCCATGCGGCCCGACTCGGTTGCCAGCAGGCGCGTGTTCTGCAAGTTGTTCTTGCAGACCTGCAGTTCCACGGCCATCTGGGAATTGACCGGCCGCTTCTGCGTTTCGTCGACGGTGGGCGGCTTCGGCGGCGAGCTGCACGAGGCAAGCACAAGCAGCCAGGGGATCAGGGGGGTGGTGTGGCGCATGGCAGATCTCCCGCGGTCTCAAGACAAGATTTGGGCGTCTGGCGTGCTGGGCTCGCTGCCTGTTGCCAGCTCGGTGTCGGCGTCGAGCGCTGCCACATCCAGCGCCATCACGGCCGCGTCGCTCTCGGCCGGCAGCACGCCGTCTTCGTCGGTCAACAGGACGCCGTCTTCGTCGGCGAGGGGCTCGATCGATCCACCGATGCCTGGTATGCCCGGCGCGCCATGGTCGAAGAACGCAAGCAACTCGTCGGCAACACGGCCGGGCGGACCTTCGAAGGAATCCGGCAGAAGTCTCGTGTCGTGCGCCAACGCCTCCAGGTTCAGCGTCTGCCCTGCAGGCAGTTCGTCGTCGGCGTAGCGCCAGCGCTGCTGCACGCGCGCCAGGTGCAGGTCCATGTCCATGCGCGGCGCGGCCGGTGCCTTCAGCAGGCGCGACGTGAAGGCCTTGTCCCGGTAGTAGCGGATCTTCTCGCCGAGGATCGGTTTGCAGTTCTCGAAGATCACCACCAGCCGCTCGCTGCCCAGTTCCTTGAACTCCTGCGGCAGCAGCAGCGCGCGGCGTTGTTCGCTCTCGTTGCGGCTGACCGTGCTCGACCCGTGGCCGCTGAAGGATCGGCTGCGCCCGCGAGAGGTCGCGCGCTCGGTGAAGTGGCCGAGCATGGCGCTGTACTCATAGGCGTCGCGCTGTTCGCGCGGCGCGTAGAGGATCTGCAGGCCGTGGTTGGTGGCGAAGGTGCGGGCTTCCTTGTCGCCGTAGACCGCGTCCAGCTGCGACATCGCCTGCACCACCGTCAGCAGGCGCAGGTTGTAGCCGGCCAAGAAGGCGGCGGCGGTGGTGATGACCCCCACGCGGCCCATGGCCGTGAACTCGTCGTTGACCAGCAGGCACTGCACTTTCAGCGTCGTGTCCTGCTCGGGCAAGTGCTGGGTGTTCAGGCTGACGAGCTGCGAGAAGAACAGGTTCAGCAGCGGCCGGGCGTTGGTCAGCCGGTTGGGTGGGATGCGCACGTAGACCGACATGCGACGGCGACGCACGTCTTCGAGCCGGAAGTCGTCGGCGCTTGTGGCCGCATCGACCACCGCATCCGCGAAGATCGTCAGTGGCGCGTTGAAGGTGGCGACCACGCTGGACAGCGTGTTCTCCGAGTTCGACAGCAGGCGCTGCAGAGCATCGGCACATTCGTCCGATAGAGGACTGCCTTCCTCCCGGCGCTGGGTGATCAGGCCGCTCAGGTGGTCCTTCAGCGACCGACCCTTGCCCGAGGACTGGCGCAGCATCTCACCGACAGTGCGGGGGAGCGCGGGGGTTTCGAGGAGGACGAGGCCCAAGCCGAGGAACAGGTTGCGCGCCTGGTCGTTGAAGAATGCCTCCGACGAGGTGCCACTGCCATCGTTCGAGAAGAAGACCTGTCCGATGGTGAGCAGGTCGCCGACGCGGTGCAACGGGCTCGACCGCACGGCGGTCAGCGGGTTCCAGCGGTGGCTGCGCGCGTCTTCGTCGAAAGGAGAGAAGGCATAGACGGCCTGGCCGTGCGCGGCGCGGTAGCCAGCCGTGATGTCGTAGTTCTCGCCCTTGATGTCGAGCACCACGACGGAGTCGGGCCAGTTCAGCAGGTTCGGGATCACGACGCCCACGCCCTTGCCGCTGCGGGTGGGCGCCGACAGCATCACCGAAAGCTGGCCGGGCAGCGACAGGAACTTGCCCCGGTGGCGGCCGATCAGGATGCCCGGCTGCCCGTCGCCACCCGTGAGTCCCGCGCGATCAACCTCGGCGGGGCTCGCGAATCGGGCATCGCCATGCAGCGCCCGCCGCGGCCTTGCGGCGGCGACCAAGCCGGCCGGCAGCAGGATCAGCAGGCCGATCCCTGAGGCGCCGATCGCAAGCTGCAGCTTCTTGCGCAGCTGGGCGTCGTCGGCGTACAGGTCCCAGTAGTGGACGATGCTGGCGAAATGCGCCTGCTTGGGGTTCGCCTTGTTCAGCACGAGGAACAGCACGCCGGCCAGGTACACGGCTGCGCAGGCCAGGGAGAGATAGCCGCCTACGGCAAAGACGCCCGCCGCAACCTTGCGGCCGGTAGGCCAGGCCGAGAACGGCAGGGCCGCAACGCTCATGCTGCCGCCGCCTGTTGGTCCCAACGGCCGAGCCGCTGACGCCGGGGCTCATAGAGGATCTCGGAGATGAAGCGCCCGCGCTCGTCGCGATCGAACTGCACGATCACGTCGACCACGACGCTCAGCAGCCACTTGATCTCGTTCATGCGCAGGCCGCCACCGGCGCCGGTCTCGCGGATCATCAGTGACATCTGCTCGAAGGCGAGTGCGCAGCTGCCGGCGTGCACGCTGGTGATGCTGCCCGGGTGGCCCGAGGCCGCGAGCCGCACGAAGTAGAAGCACTCGTCGCCGCGCACCTCGGCCAGGAAGATGCGGTCGGGCTTCATGCGCAGGCAGGCCTCGAGCAAAGACTTGGCCGTCACGCGGGCCGTGCCTTGGGCATCCTTGCTGTAGAACAGGTGCACCACGTTTGGGTGGTTCGGCAGCGTCAGTTCGGCCGTGTCCTGGATCGTGATGAGCCGCTCGTGCTTGGGTACTTCCTCGACCAGGCCCTTCATGAAGGTGGTCTTGCCCGAGCCGGTCTTGCCGCTGACGACGATGGTCTGGTGCTTGCGCACCGCCAGGCGCAGGAACTCGGCGTAGCGGCCGGCGTCCTTCAGCTCGGCCAGTTCGCGCTCGAAGGGCAGCAATTCGGCGTTCGGCGTGCGCGTCACGGTGGCGGTGCGTTCGAACAAGCCCTCGCGCTCGAAGTCGTCCAGGCGCTTGATCACGTGCGACGGTTTGCGCACGGTGATCGACACCGTGCCGCGGGGCACGGCCGGCGGGATGACGAACTGGATGCGCTCGCCGCTGGGCAGCGTGGCCGACAACAGCGGTCTCTCTTGGTTGACCTGCTGGTCGCAGTAGGTGGCCACGGCGGTGGCCAGCGACAGGCAACGCTCCTGCGTCATCTCTGGCGCTGGCACGGTCTGCCAGCCGCGCACCGTCTCCACCAGTAGTTCGCCGGGCCGGTTGACACAGACCTCCAGCACGCCGGGCGCATCGAGCTGTTCACGCAGCGGGCGCAGGAACTCGACCACCGACGTGGCGTCGCCGCACCAGCCGTCGCCGGGCCCGTCGTTGTCGTGTTGAGGCGCGCTCATCGCTCCGCCGGCTTGAGCTCGTACACCGACGAGAAGTCCACGTCGCGCGCGACGTAGATGCCGACGATGCCGCCCTGGTTCTGGTAGATCAGCGGCGGGATGTTGATGGTGCTGTCGAGCACCTTCTCGGCGAGTTTGCTGGTGTTGGCCGTGGTCGAAGGCAGGACGATGGTGTCGGCCCGGCTGTCATTGGCCTGGTTCTGGATGATCAGTTTCACCGAGTCATCGCTCAGCGACAGAAGCATCGCCGCGCCGATGCGCTCGCCCCAGCGGTTGTCGACGTAGCCGTCGATGCCGGACTCGCCGAGTTGGCCGGTCCCTGGCGAGTCGATGTCCACGGTCACGCCGAGCGGCGTTCGAATGCGCGTCCACAACACCGGGATGCGCACCGTGCCGGGCCGCAACGAGGTAATGCGGTATTCGCCGTCCAGGTGGGAGCCACGCTCGATCAACAGCACGCGCCCGTCATCGCTGAAGACGTTGCGCTGCACCTGGCAGCCGACCAGGCCGGAGGTGGCGCTGATGACCTTGGTCTTGAGTGCGCAGGTGAACGCCGTGCCCTTGGGCAGGGTCAGGCTGCGGTTGCCGAGTGTTGAAGCCATTACACGCGGGG
>MESD01000109.1 GCA_001770815.1 Burkholderiales bacterium RIFCSPHIGHO2_12_FULL_69_20 | reverse complement strand
CCAGCGATTCGAGCGCGACGATGAAGGGCTCGGCCGCCGTGCCCAGCGCCGCTGCGGGCACGGCCGCCACGGTGGCCGGCGGCAGCGCACGGCTGAAGGCGCCGCCGCTGCCCGCGCGTACCAGCGTGGTCAGCGTGGCCAAGGTCTGCTGCAGCTCGGCCTGCACCGCGCCGGCATCGGCGGCCTCCCAGCGGATCAGCGTGTCCAGCGGATCACGCAGATCGTCGACGATGGGAATCGAGCGCAGCGTGAAGTAGCCCGGGCGGAAGTTGCCCACCCGCGCATGCACCCAGCGCAGCAGGATGGGCAAAGACAGATCGGCCGGCAGCGTGGCCATCACGGCCTGCGCCGCGGCGACTTGCGCGGGCGTGATCGCGCCGGCGGCCGGTGCCGGCGCGGGGGCCGGTGACGGGGACGGCGATGGCGCCGGTGCAGGCGATGGCGCGGGCGCCGGGGCGGGTGCCGGCGATGGCGCGGGCGCGCCGACCAGACCGCAGCTCCAGTCGCTGTTGAACAAGGCCTGCAGCGAGGTGACCCGGTCGATCACCGGCTGCACGGCCCCGAGCATCGAATCCTGCAGCCGCTGCGGCAACGATTCGACGTCGCCCTGCAACGCCGTGACCAGCGCGCCCACGTTGCCCTGCAGCGCCGGCAACAGGCCCGACAAGCCACTGCCCAGGTTGCCGGCCAGCGACAGGTTGGGCACCGCCACCGAGCCCAGGCTGCCCAGCGCGGCGCCAAAGTCTCCCGGCGCACCCGCTTGCCACGAGGTCAGCGTGTCGCTCAGCCCGCTCAGCTGGCCCGCGGTGCCACCGGCCAGCTGGGTCAGGTCGAGCCCGCCCACGGCGTCGGTGATCTGGGTGATCAGGCCGGGCATGTTGGATCACCCCAGCAGATCGCGCAGGCCGTTGCCGACCTCGCCGAGCTGCGTGATGGCCGTGCCGGTTTCGCCGACGATGCCGGTCAGCGCGCCGGTCGGGTCGCTCAGCTCGGGCACGCTGCCCAGCGCCGACAGCGCATCGAGCGCGCCCATCGCGCTGTCGAGCATGCCGGCGGCCGCGTCGAGCAGCCCGGTGTCGATGTCGCCCAGCAGGTTGCTCGGCGGTGGCGGCGGTGGGCTCTCGGCCAGCCACACCGCGTAATCGATCTGGTCGGGCGCGCTGGCTTCGGCCTGCACATGCAGCTGCTGCAGCAGCACGTACTGGATCTCGGTGCCGGTGACGATGTCGGAGACGAAGGTCAGCGGCTCACCGGCGAGGTATTTCTCGCGCACTGCGTTGAGGAGGTCGAGCCCGTTCTGCTCGCCGAACACCGAGCCTTCGATCATCACCTTGGTCGGCCGGCGGTTCAGATCCTGGAACAGGCTGCCGGCGCGGCCGGGCACCGGCAGTTCGAGAAAATCGCGCGATTCCAGCACCTCGAGCCGGGTGACACGAGGCAGCTCCCAGTCGCCGAGCATCGGGGTCAGGCTCATCGCAGATCCACCCCGCGCATCCAGGCCTGGTCGAGCAGCAATCGGCTGATCTGCTGCGCCACGGCCTCACCCGCGTCCAGGTCGTCCAGCGCTGCCGCGGCAGGGGCGTCGGGCGACTGGGGCCGGCCTGGGTCGGAGGCCGCGGCCGCCTGCGCACCCACCAGCCGAGACGCCGCCCGCGGTGCCGTCTGACGCGCCAGCGGCGTGGGCTGCGCCGGCATGCCGATCGCGCCGCCCAGCGCGTGGCCCAGGCCCTGCGCCAGCAACTGCTCGAGCAACTGCGGCGCCGTGGCTATGACCTGAGACACCGTGCCGGCCTGGCGGGCTGGCGTCGCCTGTGCCTCTGACCAACCCTGCGCTGCGAATGCCCCGTTCAATCCTTGCAGCAACTCCTGCCCCAAGTGCATCAACGGGCGCCTCGCCTCGGCTGAACCCGGCGAGGCAACAAAAGGGCCGGCGCCTTCGCGCCGGCGCTGCGCTTCGACCGGCTGGCCGTGCGCACCCTGCCCGGCGATGGCCGCCGCAACGGCGCCACCCAGGCCCGCCGCCAGAGACGGCGCGGCATGGCGCTGCATCAACAGCGCCACCTGTTCACCGGCCAGGTTGCCGAGCGTGCCCAGCCAGCCGCTCAGCAATGGCGCACCGGCATCGGCCTGCTCGTGGTGCTGGCTGGCCCCCGGCGCGGCGGCGGGGGCGACCGTGCCGGACCGGCCAGCCGCTGCACCCGCCAGCGCCGCGGCGATGCCCGGGCCGCCGTCGTCGGTGACCGCGCGCGGCACTTGAAGCGCCGACAGCCCCGCCGCGCCGACCCGACCCAAGGCTCCCGCCGACATTGGCGCCGGCCGCCGCGCATCGGCCGGCGATCGCGTCCGACCCTGGGCGCGCGGCGCCGGCGCAGCGGCCGTCGTCGCGCTGGCCATGGGCGCCGCTGCCACCACGGCAAACGGATCAAAGGTGGCCGCGGCAGGCAGCTGCTGGAAGGCCTGCTCGAGTCGGTCGATGCGTTCGCTGCATTGGCTGGCCAACGCCAGCAGGCGATGTTGGGCGCGCTGCAGTTGATCGCCGCTGCAGGCCAGCGCCACGGTGGCCGCCGGCAGCGGCCATTGCGATGCGGTGCGGCTAACGAGTGTCACCACCGGCCCCTTCGTCGCGCAGCAGTTGCAGGTGCAGCAGGATCTGCCCGAGCGTGAGCTCACCGATCTGTTGCGGCGTCCAGCCGAACTGGCGCGCCAGCAGGTGCGCGGCGCGGGCGATGGGCGCGGCCGCGGCCGCCTCCAGGCTGTCGGCTGGCATCGCCAGACCGCTGACGCGGTTGACCTCGGCGAGCAGAAACTCAAGCAACCCGATCGGCATCGCGTTGATCTGCGCCATCGTCAGCCGCGGTTCTTCCACCGCCGTGCGCACCATCAGCGCCGCCACCAGTCCGTCGTTGGCCTTGGCCGCGCGAGTGATCAACTGCAGGTCGGCCACGGTGAGCGGGCGCAGGCGCACCTGCCCGGCCAAGCCGGCGCGCGCCGGATCGACCAGCGCCGCAGGCACGGCCACCTCGAAGCGCAGCGCACTGCCGGCCAGCAGTTCGTCGGCGCTGAGGAAGCCGCTGCCTGCCGCAGTGCCCTGCTCGACCTGATCCAGCGCTTGCGGCGTCATGTCAGTGGCTCCAACCTGCTTGGTGGGTGTGCCCACTCAAGCGCGCTCGTCGCCCACGGTGACGAACAGCGCCTGGAAGGCGGCGCCCTCCATCACGAAGTCGTCTTCGGGCATCGTCAGGTTCCAGCGCTCGAGCTTCACGCCGTGCAGCGCGACGGTGGAGCGCGTGCCCGGCGCCGCCGCGTTCTCGACGTTGAGGATCATGCTGAACGACGGCTGCGCCCACGAGCGCGCCGGTCGCTGGCCCGAGGCCTCGCCCAGCAGCAGCGACAGCAGCGCGCCGTTGAGGTAGGCCCGACCGATGGTGCCGCGCACGCTGACGTTGCCCGATCGCAGTTCGGTGGCGTAGCGCTGGCCGATCTCGTGGAAGGGGCGGATCGCCGACGACACCTCGACGGTGACGCCGGTGACGCGGCCGACCTGCGTGAGGTCGTTGCCGTTGATGACGGTGTCGGCGCCTTCGCGTTCGGGCCCCTCGCCGTCGGGTGACAGCATCAGGGAGCCGTCGGCCCCGGTGTAGACATGGGTGTTGCTGGCTGCGGGCATGTTGGGTTCCTCCAGGCGGCCGGGTCTTTGAGGGGGCTTCAGCGGACTTCAGGACAAGGCGAGCGTGACGCGGATGTAGTCGATGCTGAAGGTCGGCTGCATCGAGACATTGACCACGCAGCGCCCGGCGATCTCGTCGGCCCGGGTGGCCGTCACTTCGAGCTGGTAGCCGGTGAGCGCTTCGTCGATCACCATGGTGGTGAGAAAGCTGTCGATCGCCCCGCGCAGCGCCTTGCGCACGCGGTCGTTGTTGAGGCGGCCGATGAAGGCGCCCGACACCTGCCGGATGCCGGCCTTGGCAAAGTCGACGATGCGGCGCGTGGTGATCTGCGAGAAGGCCGCGCCCTCGGTGGTGATGCCACGCACCACGCGGATGCCTTGCCGGTCTTCGAGCGGGCAGACGTTGCCGTTGAGCAGGTCTTTGAGCTCGCCGTAGCTGTAGCGCCGGCCCAGCTCCACCACCCCCGGCAGCACCTTGTTGGTGGGGCTGGATTGCGGCGCCAGCGAGGCGATCAGCCCGGCCACCGCGGCGGCGGTGTAATTGCCCGGCAGCGTGACCATCGCATCGGCCGCGCCGTCGTAGACGCGCACGCCGGGCGTGGCCAGCAGCACGCGCTTGTTGGCGGTCACCTGGGCCTTGATCAGCGTGGGCGTGGCGGCATCGGCACCGATCACCGAGATCATGTCGCGCCCGCTGTTCTCGGCCGTCTCCAGCGCCGGTTGCAGCACCAGCTTGGCGTTGGTGGTGCTCAGTTCGGGCGCGATGAGGATGTTGACGTCCTCCTTCAGCAGCTCGGCCACCGCGGTGTCGAACACGGTGTTGGTGGCACCGGTGGCCACGCCGTGCGAATAGACCGTGCGCGCACCGTTGGCGAACAGCAGCGACAGCGCGCGCATCAGGTTGAGCGTGCCGGCCGACAGCGCGTCCGAGGCGCCGTACAACTTGGCGGCGTCTTCCATGCTGCCGATGATGTGGGTGGCGCCCAGCGCGTTGCTCGGCGCGCCCACGGCCGCCGCCGCGGTGCCCACGATGCCCACGTTGCCGAAGCTCACGCCCTTGGGCGCGATCAAACCCTCGGCCTGAACCCGGATGAATGTGCCGGGGACGATCTGTTCCGCAAATGAGTCTTCCATCGTCAGCTCCTTCCCCAAGCGGGGCCGTCAATCCAGCCCCTGGGGGGCAACCGTCGCGCCGCGACACCGAAGCGGTCGCAGCACGTCACAACAGCGCCATCACGCGGCCCGCGATGAAGCGCGCCGCGTTGTTGCCATGCGTCAGCAGGCCCACCTCGCCGGGCAAGGCGGCGAGGTCGGTGGTGGCCGTCAGCGTGCGCCGGCCGTCGAGTTCGGCAAACAGCTGGTCGTCGTAGGCGCCCACCAGCAGGCGGTGCGGCACGCCCGGGGCCAAACCTTCAGCCGACGCGGCCACCGCGGCCCAGCCCGCTGGCGTGCGGCGGCCGAACAGGTGATAACCATGGCGCTGCGATGCCAGGAAAAACCAATGGTCGTCGGCCGCGCGGCGGCGGAACACCACGCCCACGCCATCGGGGCTGGTGCTGCTGATGTCGATGCGCAGCACCAGCCGCGACAGCGACAGGGCCGCGCCACCCGGGCGCATCAGCAGCATCGCGCCGGCCTTGCGGGCATCGACGACACCTGCGGTTTCCAGCGCCAGCGGGCCGCCACGCGTCAGCGCGGTCTGCACGATGGCGGCGGGCGTGGGCCCGGCCGCGGGCGCCAGCAGCCAGGCACCGGCCGGCGAGCCGGCATCGAGGTCGGCATCGTCCACCGCGGCAAAGGCAGCCAGCGGCAGCGCTTCGGTGGCCAGCGCATCGGCGCCAAATTGCGCCCGCGTGCGGGTCTTGTACGGCGTGACGTTGTTGAACTCGTCGAGCGCGATGCGCTCGATCAGGCCTTCACCGGCCTCGGGCAGCTTGACGAACTCAAAATCGACCTCGAAGCTGAGGCTGCGCGGCACCGCCCCGCTGACGCTGCGCAAGCGCTGAATGCCCTGCTGCGCAAACTCACTGCGCGAGCTGGTCAGCAGTTGCCGGCTGAGCGCGGCCGCGTAGGCCAGCGCCACCGCGTCGGGCCCGCCCTCGATGCTGAGTTCGAGCCGCGCGGCCACGCGGCGGCCGTGCAGCGGGGCATCGGGGGCGAGGTGCTGGCCAACGTAGGCGCCCAGGCCGATGGATCGCACCTCGGTGGGCACGACGCGCATGCGGCGTGTCAACGGCGCCGGAGCGGGCGCGGGCAACAGCGCGCCCAGCGCCGTCTCGAGCGCGCCCAATGCCTCCACCGATAGCGGATCCGACATGCCTTGCAACCTTTCGGACTGGCCAGCTGCCAGGGACAGGTGCGCCCCAACGCTGCGGCCCACCATAGCCAGACCGCTGCAGCCCGGCCATCCCTAGTTGAGCAAGGATCGCCCGGCACCCGTTGAGAGAAAACACGCCACCGCTTGCAGCCGCGGCAATCCCACCACGCGCGGCCCGACCCGATGACAGCCCCTCCCAACGCGATGGATATGAGGCCGTCGTATCGATTCGAACTGCACCCCCTCCGGGCAGGGTGTCACGCTCGCGCCGTGCAGTGGCTGGGCCAGGCGCCGCGCGGTCGCCGGTATCGGATAGATTGCGCCGTTGGCTCGATCGACTGGCCAGGCCCCTTTGTCACCCCTGACCCGCTCGGTATGCCACCGGGCCGCCCCTGCATGGCGAAGCCGCCCCCCGACCTGCTGGAACGCGACCCGCCATTGGACCTGGTCCACACGGCGCTGCGCGATGCCCGGCATGGCGGCGGTCGTTGCGTGCTGATCAGCGGCGAGGCCGGCATCGGCAAGACCAGCTTGATCCACGCGGCTGCCCGTGGGCACACCGATGGTCAACGCTGGCTGCGCGCGGGCTGCGATGCACTGCACACACCCCGGCCGCTGGGCCCGCTGGTCGACCTGGCCGATGCACTGCCTGCCGCGCTGGGGCCGGCGCTGCACGCTGGCGCCACCTACAACGGCTTGTTCCCGGCGCTGCTGCAATGGCTGCAGAGGCCGGGCCCACCCACTGTGCTGGTGATCGAGGACCTGCATTGGGCGGACGAGGCCACGTTGGACTGCATCCGCTACCTGGGGCGCCGCCTGGCTGATGTCAACGTCGTGCTGCTGCTGAGCCTGCGGCCCGACCACCTCGACCGCAACCCGCCGCTGCGCCTGACCCTGGCGGCCCTGGACGCCGCGGCCACCGTGCGCATCGACCTGGCGCCCCTGTCGCCCGCGGCGGTGGCGCAGCTGGCCAATCACCATGGCCGCGACGCCGGCGGTCTGCATGCACTGACCGGCGGCAACCCGTTCTACCTGCGGCAGTTGCTGCAAGCACCACCCGGTGCACTGCCCGGGTCGCTGCGCGATGCCGTGCTGGCGCAGGCCGATGCCCTGACCGCCGCGGCGCGCGCAGCGTTGGACACGCTGTGTTGCTCACCGGGTGGCTTGGAGCTGGCCCATCTGGACGCCCTGCACCCCGGTGCGCTGCAGGCACTGGACGACCCCGCAGCCCGTGCGCTGCTGCAGGCACGACCACCGTGGATAGAGTTTCGCCACGAGCTGGCACGCCAGGTGCTGGAAGACGCTCTGCCCCCGCTGCGTCGCTGGCAGAACCACCAGCAGCTGCTGCAGCAGCTCGCCAGTACACCGCCGGGCCGCGGCACGTTGGCGCGGCAGGTGCATCATGCGGCGGCCGCTGGCCTGTCGGCCCAGGTGCTGGCCATGGCCCCTGCCGCGGCCGCTGACGCCGAAGCAATGGCCGCCAACCGCGCTGCCGAGCGCTTGCTGCGTCTGGCGCTGGCGCACGCGGGCGACGCGCCGCCGGCCCTGCGGGCCGCGCTGCTGGACCGCCTGGCCAGGGCGTGCCATGCGATCCACGCCGTCGACGAGGCGGTGGCGGCGCGGCGTGAGGCCATCGCGTTGAAGAACCAGATCGGCGATGCCGCGGGCTGTGCGCTCAGCCGAGCGCAGCTGGCGCTGCAGCTCTCGCCCGACCCGCAGGCGCTGGGACTGGCGCGCCAGGCCGTCGATGAGTTGGCCGGCCTACAAGGCACGCCGGCCAGCGCCTGGGCGCACAGCGCGCTGGCCATTGCCCTGGCCAATACCGGTCAGGGCGCCGAGGCGCTGGCGCATGCGCAGCAGGCCTTTCGTTGCGCCAAGGCCGCGGGCGACGCCGATGTGCTGGTGCACGCCGGCATCATCGCTGCCAGCGTGGCGCTGAGCCTGGCACCGTCGACCGAGGCCTTCGATCGCCTGTCGCACTGCATCGACGAGGCCATCGCCCAGGGCCGACCAGACCGCGCCAGCGTGCCGATGATCAACCTGGCCAGCCTGGCGCTGGCCCATGGTGAGCATGCCCGGGTGCTGGCCGTTACCGAACGGGGCATCGGCTTCTGTGCCGATCGCGATCTCGATCTGGTGCTGGCGCATCTGGCCGTGCGCCGTGCGGTGGCGCTGTGCGAACTGGCGCGCTGGGACGACGCATTGGCCACCCTGGACACGCTGGATCGCCTGCCCTCGGTGCCCGCGCGGCAACTGGCCTCGGCGGCCATCTTGCGCGCGCGGGTGCAGGCCTGGCGTGGCGGCGCCAACGACGCCCAGGTCTGGCAGGCGCACATGGCCGTGGCACGCCAGGGCAGTGCCGATCTGGTGCCGGCCTTCGTGCAGATGGTGGCCGCCGAGGCGGCCTGGCTGCGCCAGGACTTCTGCAGCGCGGCGGCGCTGGCCCGCGATGGCCTGGCCGAAGCCGGCGCGCCGTGGCTCACCGGCCAGCTGCGAAAGTGGCTGCGCCTGGCTGGCGGCGCCCTGCCGCCAGCCAATGGGCCGCTGCCGGCGCCGCACCAGGCCGCCGAGGCCGGCGACTGGCGCCAGGCGCATGCGCTGTGGTTGGCGCAGGGCAGCCGCTTTGACGCCGCGCTGGCCCTGCTGGACGGCGATCTGCCCGCCCGCCGCGAGGCGCTGACCCAGCTGCAGGCGCTGGGCGCCGAGGCGGTGGCGCAGCCGCTGCGCCGGCAACTGCTGGCCGAGGGCGTGCGTGGCATGTCGCGCGGGCCTTACAACCACGTCAGGAAAGACCCGCTGGGCCTCACCCAGCGTGAACGCCAGGTGGCTCAACTGCTGGCCGAGGGATGCAGCAACGCCGAGATCGCCGCTCGGGTGCACCGCTCGCAGCGCACCGTGGCGCACCATGTCTCGGCGGTACTGGCCAAATTGGGCGTGACGCAGCGCGCCGCAGTGGCCGCCCATCTGGCCGCCGCAGGGCTCAATCCCCAGCCTGCCGATTGATGCGCCCACCGGTCGCAGACGGCGACTCCTGTGTGGCCCGGCCCCGGCGCCAGGTCAGCAGGCCCGCCAAACCGGCCATCATCAGCACCAGCGTGGCTGGCTCCGGCACGGCCTGGGCCAGTTCAGCATCCGCCAGCCTGAGGGTGTAAGACCAGCTGTAGACCGGGTAGGTCGGGTTGCCGTAGTTCTGCAGGTTGTTGAAGACGCGGTACTGCCCCGCCGCCAGCTGCCCCGATTGCGACCAGTCGGTCAGCGCCTGCGGGCCGATCACGGCCGGGCCGCCGTAGGTGCGGAACCAGTCCCAGCCCGCCGCGTCGGCCCAGGTCTGGCTGCCCTCGTCCCAGCGCTGCACCTTGATCAGTTGGTCCTTGGCCGAAGTGCCCGCGGCCTGGTAGGGCTGCACATCGCCCAGGGTGAAGTACAGGGTCTGGGCGTTGCGGCTGGTGTAGCCAGCGTCCGATCGCTCGGTGCACAGCGAGAGTTCGCAGTTCGTGGCATGGGAGGTCATCTGGAACGCACCCGCGGCGGCCAGCACCACGTCGGCGCCGTCCTGGGCCAGGGAGTAGGTCTGCGTCACGTCCCAGCTGGCCCTGAGATCGCTGCTGTAGACCAGCGCCGCCGCGGCAATCGTGTCCGACCCAACCAGGCTCAAAGTGGCCGGCTGCAGTTGGTTCGAGAGGATGACGCCGGCATCGATCAGCGTCAGGGCGGGACCGATGCCGCTGCGTATCTGCAGCAGCGACAGCTCGGCAGCCCGGCCGGTGAGTTCAACCTGGGCGGCCTGGGCCGGCGCCACCGGCAACATCAACGCAACGGCCAGCGTCGCAGGCGCCACTTGCGCCAACAAGGGGTACTTCATGGGAGACACCTGTCAAGAGCGGGGAGGAGTCCCATGCTAGGCAATTGGCGTTGCAGGCGCATCGGCGTCACGACCCGGTTTTGAGCACCGGCCGGCCCAGATTTCGCCTCGCCCCACCCGGGTCGGCGCGCGCCACCGGAGCGACATGCGCGCCTGCCAGGCCTACACCGCGGTCTGGCCGGGCAGCTGGCGCGTCACCGGGTGCGAGCTGGACAGCCCGCCGTCCACCGCGATCGCCTGGCCGTTGATATAACTCGATTGCTCAGAGGCCAGGAACAGCGCCACGTTGGCCAGTTCCTCGGGCTGCGCGGCGCGGCGCAGCGGGTTCAGCCGGCCGAGCTTGTGGGTCACGCCCTTGTCCTTGGCGTAGTTGAAGGTGGGCTGGGTCATGCCGGTCTCGGTCAGGCCGGGGCAGATGGCGTTGACGCGCACGCCGGTCTCGCACAGCTGCTGCGCCGACACCATCGCCAGGTTGATCACCCCGGCCTTGCTGGCCGAATAGGCCGGTCCGCCTGCGCCCGAGCGGATGCCCGCCACCGACGCGGTGCAGATGATGGAACCACCCTGGCCCGCCTCGGCCATCACCTTGCCGGCATGCTTGACCATCAGCCAGGGGCCGATCAGGTTGACGCGCAGCACCTCGGTCCACAACTCGGGCGTGGCGTCGAAGATGCTGGCCATGCCGCCGGCGATGCCGGCGTTGGCAAAGGCCACGTCCAGCCGGCCATAGGCCGACAGCGCCAGTGCCACCAATTGCGCCACGTCGGCCTCGACCCCGGCGTCCATCTGCAGCGCGGTGGCAGTGCCACCGGCGGCGATCACCGCCTGGGCGGTGTCGCGCACCGCCTCGGTCTTGTCGCCCAGCACCAGCTTGGCGCCTTCAGCGGCAAACAGCAGCGCCGACGCGCGGCCGATGCCCGAGCCAGCGCCGGTGATGATGGCGACCTTGCCTTCGAGTCTTCCGCTCATGGATGCATGCCTCCGTGTGCCGTCAGGTCAAAGATGCAAAGCGTTCAAGATGGTGGTCCGCATCGCCGAAGCGCTGCGCGATCATCGTCAGGCGACGGAAGGTGTGCGAGATCTTCAGCTCCTCGGTCATGCCCATGCCGCCGTGCAGTTGCACCGCCTCCTGACTGACTTGACGCGCCGCGTCGGCGATCTTCACCTTGGCCGCCGACACGGCGCGGGCGCGCTCCCGGGCATCCGTGCAGGTGTCGACCTTGCTGGCCGCCAGCGTGGCCATCGAGCGCGCCTGCTCGGTGAAGATGACCATCTCGACCATGCGGTGCTGCAGCACCTGGTTGGTGCCGATGGGCGCACCGAACTGTTTGCGCGTCTTCAGGTATTCCAGCGTGGCCTCGTTGGCGTACTGCATCGCGCCGATGGCCTCGGCGCACAGCAGCGCGGTGGCGAAGTCGGTGGCCTCTTCGATCGCCGGCAGTGCACCGCCTTGCGGGCCCAGCAACGCATCGGCGGCCAGTTGCACGCCCGCCAGCGTGACGTCGGCCACCCGCTGGCCGTCGACCGTGCGGCTGGGGTTCAGCGTCACGCCGGCCGCCTTCGGGTCGACGAGGAACAGGCTGACGCCATCGGCGGTGCGGGCCGAGACGATCAGCCGGTGCGCCGAGGCCGCGCCGAACACCACGCACTTGGCGCCGTCCAGCACCCAGCCTTCGGCGCTGGATCGGGCGGTGGTGGTCTCAGGCGCCAGGGCGTAGCGCCGGCCGGGCTCCAGCCCGGCATAGGCCAGCTGGATCGAGCCGTCGACCAGGCCCGGCAACAGCGCTGCGCGCTGGGCGTCCGAGCCGGCCTTGGCCACCAATCGGCCGGCGAGGCCGATGTTGTCGAGCAACGGTTCGACCACCAGCGCCTGGCCGCAGGCTTCCATCGCCGCCATCAGGTCGACCGCGCCGCCGCCAAAACCGCCGTCGGCCTCGGGCACGGCGATCGCCGTCAGGCCCATCTCGGCAAAGGTGGCCCAGGCCGTGTCGCTGACGCCACTGGCCGAGTTGATGATGGCCTTGCGCTTCTCGAAGTCGTACTGGCTGGCCAGGTACTTGCCCAGGCTGTCGGCCAGTTGCTGTTGCTCGTCGCTGTATTCGAAGTTCATGTCATGCCCCCTTACAACCCGAGACTCATCTTGGCGATGATGTTGCGCTGGATCTCGTTCGATCCGGCGTAGATGCTGGTCTTGCGCATGTTCATGTAGCGCGGCGCCAGGCGCGAGGTGAAGTGGTCGATCGCACCACCGTCCACCGCCTTGAAGGGCTGGGCCATCGGGCCCACCGCCTGCATCATCAGCTCGGTGATGGCCTGCTGCAGCTCGCTGCCGCGGATCTTCAGCATCGACACGTCGGCACCCGGCGGCTGGCCGCTGCGGCGCATCTTGTCGAGAAAGCGCATCGAGGTGATCTCCAGCGCCTCCAGCTCGATCTCGGTGCGCGACAGCCGGTCGCGAAAGCGCGGGTCTTCCAGCAGCGGCTTGCCGTTCTTCAGCTCGCGCGCGGCCAGCGTGCGCAGCGCGGCCAGCTCACGCTTGCTGCCGCCCACGTTGCCCGAGCCCATGCGCTCATGGCCCAGCAGGTACTTGGCCACCGTCCAGCCCTTGCCTTCCTCGAACACCAGGTTTTCGATGGGCACCTTCACGTCGTCGAAGAAGATCTCGTTCACCTCGTGGCCGCCGTCCATCAGGATCAGCGGGCGCACGGTGATGCCCGGCGTCTTCATGTCGATCAGCAGGAAGCTGATGCCCTCCTGCCGCTTGGGCGAACTGCTGTCGGTGCGCACCAGGCAGAAAATCCAATCGCCGTAGTGGCCCAGCGTGGTCCAGATCTTCTGGCCGTTGACGACATACTGGTCGCCTTGCCGGTCGGCGCGGCACTTCAGCCCGGCCAGATCAGACCCCGCGCCGGGTTCGGAGTAACCCTGCACCCAAAAGTCGTCACCTTCGCGGATGCGCGGCAGAAAGCGCGCCTGCTGCTCGGGCGTGCCGAACTTGTGCAGCACCGACGCGCACATCGCCGGGCCGAAGGGCGGCAGGCCGGGCGCACCGGCCAGGCCGAACTCTTCGTCGTAGATGTAGCGCTGGGTGATGTTCCAGCCGGTGCCACCGGTCTCGACCGGCCAATGCGGCACCGACCAGCCCTTGGCCGCCAGGATCTTGTGCCAGCGGATGAAATCGTCCTTGGACAGGTGCTGGTAACCCACCACCTTGTCGCGGATGTCGGCGGGCAGGTTGCCGGCCAGCCAGCTGCGCACCTCCTGTCGGAAGGCCTCTTCTTCGGGCGAATAACTCAAGTCCATGATCAATCCTTCAATCTAATTGCAAGGGTGAAACCGGTGCCGCGTCTGGGCGATTTCCGTCGCGAGCGTACGACCGCGGCGGCGCAGATCAAGTAGACGCCGTGGAACCGGCTTCGCCGGGCCACTGGCGGCGCCCCCCTGGGGGGGAGCGCCGAAGGCGCTTCGGGGGGGGCTTAGTTTCTTTCGATGATGATGGCGGGGGCCATACCGCCGGCGGCGCACATCGTCACCAAGCCGCGTTTCAGGTCGCGGCGCTCCAGCTCGTCGAGCAGGGTGCCGATCAGGATAGCGCCGGTGGCGCCGATCGGGTGGCCCAGCGCCATCGCGCCGCCGTTGACGTTGACCTTGCTGCGGTCGAGCTTCAGGTCGCGGATGAACTTCTCGGCCACCACCGCGAAGGCCTCGTTGATCTCCCACAGGTCGATGTCGTCGACCGTCAGGCCGGCCTTGGCCAGCACCTTGCGCGCGGCCGGCACCGGGGCGTTGAGCATCAGCGTGGGCGAATCACCGACGTTGGCATAAGCCACGACGCGAGCGCGGGCCTTCATGCCGTGCTTCTTGGCGTAGCTGGGCGATGCCAGCAGCAGCGCGCCCGAGCCGTCGACCACGCCCGACGAGTTGCCGGCGTGGTGCACGAACTTGATGTCCAGATCGGGGTACTTGGCCAGGATCAGTTGGCGGAAGGTGGTGCCTTGTTCGTCGAGCGCCACGTCGGCCAGCTTGGTGAAGGCGGGGTTCAGCGCGGCCAGGCCTTCGGCGGTGGTCTGCGGGCGGGGAAACTCCTCATGGTCCAGCGCCAGCGAGCCGTCGGCCTTGTAGACCGGGATCAGGCTCTTGTTGAAGCGGCCCTCGGCGATGGCCACTGCGGCGCGCTTCTGGCTTTCCAGTGCCAGCGCATCCAGGTCGGCGCGGCTGATGCCCTCCAGCGTGGCGATCGCGTCGGCGCACACGCCCTGGTGCGATTGCGGGTGCTTGGCGCGCAGGCGCAGGTTGCCGGCGTCCATCATGCCGGGGCCCGATCCACTTTCAGCGCGCAGCGTGGCGGTCATCGACATCATCTCGCAGCCACCGGCGACCACCAGGTCTTCCATGCCCGACATGATCGAGGCCGCGGCCAGGTTGACCACCGAGATGCCCGAGCCGCAGAAGCGGTCCATCGTGATGCCGCTGCTGCGCTGGTCGTAGCCGGCGTCGAGTGCCGACATGCGGCCCAGGTCATTGCCCTGCGTGCCCTTCTGCGTGCTGCAGCCCCACAGGATGTCGTCGACCTCGGCGGTGTTGAGGTTGTTGCGCTCGGCCAGCGCCTTCAACACGGTGGCACCCAGGTGCTGCGGGTGCAGATCGGCCAGGGCACCCTTGCCCTGCTTGCCGATGCCACGGGGGGTGCGGCAGGCGTCGATGATCAGGGCGTCGGTCATGGGCGAAGTCTCCAGCGGGTTGAAATGATCGACGATTGTGGGCCTGCGCGGCAGGCACCCACAGTCCGCCCGGTGACAGATGGCACCGGTCGCTGCCGCTACGCTGCCAGCCACCCCAGACGTCCCGGAGACTGCCCATGAACACCCCCGCCCTGCCCGCCTTCGACACCATCCGCCTCGAACTGCAGGGCACCGTGGCCGTGATCACGCTGAACCGCCCGCAGCGCCTGAACGCCGCACCGCCGCAGATGTTCGACGAGCTGCGTGCCGCCCTGCAGCAGCTGCCGACCCTCGGCGCGCGCGCGCTGCTGATCACCGGCGAAGGCCGCGCCTTCTGCAGCGGTGCCGATCTGCAGAGCCGCGCCGAGGCCGGCGCCGACACCCCCGCGGAAACCCGCGGCGCCCGCACCTTCCGCGCGCTCACCCAGCACTACAGCCCGACCATGCTGGCGCTGTCGCAGCTGGGCATCCCGGTGGTCACCGCGGTCAACGGCGTGGCCGCCGGCATTGGCTGCTCGCTGGCGCTGGCGGGTGATTTCGTGCTGGCCGCGCGCTCGGCCTACTTCCTGGAAGCCTTCGTCAACATCGGCCTGGTGCCCGACGGCGGCGCCACCTGGATGCTGGCGCGTCAGGTGGGCAAGGCCCGCGCCACCGAGATGATCATGCTGGGCGAACGCATCGCCGCCGAAAAGGCCGAACAATGGGGGCTGATCCACAAGGCGGTCGACGACGCCGAGCTGATGGCCCAGGCGATGGCGCTGGCCGAGCGCCTGGCCAGCGGCCCCACCCGCGCGCTGGGCATGATGCGCCAGGGGCTGGCGCGCGCGCTGTCGCAGAGCTACGAAGAGGCATTGGCCACCGAGGCCGCGCACCAGTCGCTGGCGGCCGACAGCGCCGATGCGGCCGAAGGCGGCAAGGCCTTCCTCGAGCGGCGCAAGCCGGTTTTCAGGGGCCTTTGAGATGACGACCGAAGCCAACGCGGGCCAGCCCGTCGGCTATGACACCGCCCGGGTCGAGGCCTGGATCGCCGCGCACGTGCCGGCGCTGCAGACCCCGCTGACCTGGACCCGGCTCGAAGGCGGCCACTCCAACCTCACCTACCTGATCGAGGATGCGACCGGCCAGCGCGCGGTGATCCGCCGTCCGCCGATGGGCGAGCTGCTGCCCAAGGCGCACGACATGGCCCGTGAATGGGCGCTGATCAGCGCGCTGGGCGGCACGCCGGTGCCGGTGCCCCGGGCGCTGGGCTTCTGCGATGACACCTCGGTCACCGGCGCGCTCTTCTACGTGATGGGCCATGTCGACGGCCACCCGCTGTACAACGCCGACGATGCGCGCCGCTGGGCGCCCGAACCGCTGCGCGTGACGCTGGCGCATTCGTTCATCGACGTGCTGGCCGACCTGCACGCGGTCGACCCCGACGCGGTGGGCCTGGGCGACCTGGGCAAGAAGGACGACTACATCGGCCGCCAGCTCAAGACCTGGTACCGCTCATGGAACGCCTCGATCGAGCCCGCGCAGCTCGACGACCCACGCGCCCATGCGCTGCAGCAGTACTTTCTGGCGAACACGCCGAACCAGGGACCGGCGCGCATCGTGCACGGCGACTACGGCCTGCACAACACGCTGGTGGGCGCCGATGGCCGCATCGCCGCGGTGGTCGACTGGGAGATCTCGACCCTGGGCGACCCGCTGGCCGATCTGGCCTACGCGCTGAACCAATGGGCCGAACCGGGTGATCCACCGCCGGTGCGCGCCGTGCCGCCGACCACGCTGCCGGGCTTTCCCAGCCGGCAGGCGCTGGCTGATCGGTATGCCGCGCGCACCGGGCGTGATCTGCGCAAGCTGGATTTCTACATCGGCTTCAATCGCTGGAAATCGGCCGCCATCGTGCACGGCGTGTATGCGCGTTATTGCGAAGGCAAGAAGAGCAGCGAGGGTGTCGACATGGACGGCCTGAAGCGCTCGATCCTGCAATCGCTGGCGCAGGCCGAGGCCGCGGTGCAGCGGCTGGAGCGGCAGGCCTGAAACCAGGCTGAAACCGGCTGGTGGCTCAACGGCTCTTCATGCGCTGGATCACCGGCCCGTCGCTGCGGTAGGAGTGGCAGGTGTCGATCAGCGCGTCGAGCTTCCAGATGCGCACCGGCTCGGGCTGGCCGGGTTGGCGTGGCGCGTAGGCGTTCGACGCGAAGGTCTGCACCGCCGCCGCGGCCATGGTGTCGAGCAGCGCGGTGATATGGGTGCAACCCTCCACCCCGCCCAGCCGCTCACGCAACGCCTTGCGAAAGCCCCGTGCCAGCGACAAGCCCACCAGCCGCTGGAAGTTCGGGTTCACACCGGGGCAGGTGTCGTAGGGCGTGGACGGCATCGCCGAGACCAGCGCCACGATGTGGCGGGTGCGGTCCACCGTCAGACGCAGCTGCATGTGGTGCAGCGCCGAGCCAGATTTGCACGGTCCGCGGAATTCACTCTCGTAATCGAAGGGCCGCGTGTCGATGAAACGGCCGTCGATGTCGAGCAGGCCATCGGCGCGGCGGAAACTGCGGCACAGGATGCTGCGGGTACACACCGCCTCGCGCGGGCCGGGGTCAGGCAGCACCCAGCCGGCGTCGAGGCCGGCATGCTGGTCTTCGCCGGGCGACAAACTCATGCAGCGGCCACCGCACCGCCGTCGCTGGCGATCACCTGGCCCACCACGTATTCACCCGCGCGTGAGCACAGGAAGGTGGCCAGCCCGGCGATGTCTTCGGGCGTGCCGACACGGCCGCTGGGGTTGCGCTGGCCGACGCGGTCCCAGTCGACGCCGTCGGTGGCGCCACCGAAACCCACGCCGGTGGACAACATCCAGGTGGGGTACGGTCCCGGTGCGATGGCGTTGCACAGGATGCGCTCGCCCGTCAGCTTGGCGGCCATGAAGCGCGTGAGGTGGTGCACCGCGGCCTTGGACGCGCCGTAGGACCAGGCATCGAACGACGACGACTTGAGGCCGTCGATCGAGCCGATGTTGATCACCCGCGCCGGAGACGGACCCGAAGCGGCTGCATGCAGCAACGGCATCAGCGCCTGGGTGAGGAAGAACACCCCCTTGACGTTGGTGTCCATCACCTTGTCCCAGCCCACCTCGGGAAAGCTCTCGAGCGGCGCGCCCCACGAGGCCCCGGCGTTGTTGACCAGGATGTCGAGCTTGGATTCACGCGCCGCCAGCGCCTGGGCCAGCGCGGTCACGCCGTCCAGCCGCGACAGGTCGGCGGGAAGCGCGAAACACTCGCCGCCATGGGCGGCCATCAGCCGCTCGGCCGTGGCCTGGCAGGCCTCGGCCTTGCGCGACGAGATGTACACCTTGGCCCCTTGCGCCAGAAAGCCCGCGGCGATCATCTCGCCGATGCCCCGCGAGCCACCAGTGACCAAGGCCACCTTGCCCTTGATCGAGAAGAGGTTGTCGAAAGAAACGGCCATCGCGGCTCCTGAGGTATCGGGGGGATGGGGAGGCGCTCGGTCGATCAGCTGCGGAAGACCACCGGCATGCTGTTGTCCTCGGTGCTGCCCTCCATCATGCGCACCTCGTTGCGGCCCACCACCAGGTGGTGCACCTCGTCCGGGCCGTCGGCCAGGCGCAGCGTGCGCTGCTGCGAGTACATGTGCGCCAGCGGGGTGTGCTGCGACACGCCCAGCGCGCCATACATCTGGATCGCCTGGTCGATGATCTTGCACACACGCTCGGGCACCATGGCCTTGACCATGTGCACCCAGATGCGGGCTTCGCGGTTGCCCAGCACGTCCATCGCCTTGGCGGCCTTCAGCACCATCAGGCGCATCGACTCGATCTCGATGCGGGCGCGCGAGATGATCTCGATATTGCCGCCCAGCCACACCAGCTTCTTGCCGAAGGCTTCGCGCGACAGGCCGCGTGCCACCAGCAGGTCGAGGGCCTTCTCGGCCGCACCGATCGAGCGCATGCAGTGGTGGATGCGGCCCGGGCCGAGGCGCACCTGCGAGATCTCGAAGCCACGGCCTTCGCCCAGCAACATGTTGTCTTTCGGCACGCGCACATTGTTGAAGCGGATGTGCATGTGGCCGTGCGGCGCGTGGTCTTCGGCGAAGACATGCTGCGCGCCGACGATCTCGACGCCCGGGGTGTCTTTGGGCACCAGGATCATCGACTGCTGCTTGTGCGGCGCCGCGTTGGGGCTGGTGCGCACCATCGTGATGAAGATCTTGCAGCGCGGGGAGCCGGCGCCCGAGATGTAGTGCTTCTCGCCGTTGATGACCCACTCGTCACCTTCCAGCACGGCGCTGGTGGCCACGTTCTTGGCGTCGGACGAGGCGTGGTGCAGCTCGGTCATCGCGTAGGCCGAGCGGATTTCGCCGTTCAGCAGCGGCTTGAGCCATTGCTCTTTCTGCGCCGCGGTGCCCACGCGCTCCAGCACCTCCATGTTGCCGGTGTCGGGGGCCGAGCAGTTCATGCACTCCGAGGCCAGCGGCTGCTTGCCCAGCTCGCTGGCGATGTAGGCGTAGTCCAGGTTCGACAGGCCTTCGCCGGTTTCGGCATCGGGCAGGAAGAAGTTCCACAGGCCCTCCTTCTTGGCCTGCTCCTTGGCGCCGTTGAGCAGATCGAGCTGGCCGGGGGCGTAGGTCCAGCGGTCGGCGCCGGTGCGGCCGACGGCCAGGGCCTCGTACTGGGTGGCCATCGGCTCGACGGTCTCCTTGATGAAGCGCTTGACATGCTCGTACAGCGGCACGGCCTTCTCGGACATGCGCAGGTCGTTGAGCGGATCGCTCGGGGTCTGCGCAAAGGCAGACAAGGTCTTGGCGGTGGGCTGGTTCATGGGGGTGGTCTCCGTGGGTGATCGGTGGCGCCCGACTGTGCGCCCATGCGCCACCCGCGCGCAGTCGTTCGGGTGACAGTCCGACGATCCGATGCCAGCCCCGATTGACAGGGGATCGGATGCCCCATAGCTTGCAGGGCTGAGGTCTCATCCACCGTACCGCGTTGCCTGCCCAGGAGCCGATTTGCCCAACCCACCCCGCCCTTTCGACGGCCTGAAAGTGCTCGACTGCGCCAGCTACATCGCCGGGCCGGCCGCCGCCACGATGCTGTCGGACTTCGGCGCCGACGTGGTCAAGATCGAGCCGCCCAGCGGCGATCCGCTGCGCACCATGTACCGGCTGCCCGGCACGCCGCCGGCCGAGCGCAACTACCCCTGGGAGCTGGATTCGCGCGACAAGCGCAGCCTGGTGCTCGACCTGAAGCAGCCCGAAGGCCAGGCCGTGCTGCACCGGCTGGCGGCGCAGGCCGACGTGCTCATCACCAACCTGCCGCTGGCCGTGCGCCGCCGCCTGGCGCTGGACCATCACACCCTGCTGCCGCTGAACCCGCGGCTGATCTACGCCTCGCTGACGGCCTATGGCGAGAGCGGCCCCGAGGCCGAGAAGGCCGGCTTCGACGTCACCGCCTACTGGGCCCGGTCGGGCCTGATGGACATGGTGCGCGCCGATCAAAGCGCCGCGCCCTCGCGCCCGGTAGCCGGCATGGGCGACCACCCCAGCGCGGTGACGCTGTTCGCCGCCATCACCACCGCGCTGTACCAACGTGAACGCACCGGCCGCGGCGGACTGGTCGGCACCTCGCTGCTGGCCAACGGCCTGTGGTCCAACAGCGTGCAGGTGCAGGCCCACATGAGCGGCGTGACCTACCCCCCGCGTTTGCCGCGTGAACGCGCGCCGAATGCGCTGAACAACATCTACCGCTGCGGCGACAGCCGCTGGTTGAACCTGATCGTGCTGAACGAGGCGCGCCAGTGGGCCGCGCTGCTGCAGGTGCTGGGCTACGCCGACCTGGCCGACGACGAGCGCTTCGCCACCAGCGAGGTGCGCCAGGCCCACAGCGCCCAGCTGGTGCGGCTGTTCGACCGCCGCTTTGCCGAGCACGACCTGGCGCATTGGCGGCCGCTGCTGGATGCCGCCGGCATCACCTTCGGCCTGATCGGCACGCTGGCCGACATCCCCGACGATGCCCAGATGCGCCATGCCGGCGCGCTGGTGCCCAGCGCCCACGGCCCCGGCTGGACAGTGGCCAACCCGGTGTACCTCGATGGCGTCCCCCAACGCCCACCTGGCGCGGCCCCCGCACTGGGCCAGCACAGTGCGGCGGTGCTGCGCGACGCGGGTTACGAGCCGGCGCAGATCGCCCAGCTGATCACCCGCGGCGTGGTGCTGGCCGCCACCGGCAGCAACGCCGACCCGAACCCCTGAATGCTTTCCGGAGACCCCCCATGAGCTATGCCAACGGCCGCCTGATCCACGACGCCGACAGCCACCTGATGGAGCTGGATGACTGCCTGGACGCGTATTTCGATCCGGCGCTGCTGGCGCGCTTTCACGCCTCGCCCGGCTACCGCGCGGCGCTGGCGCGCAACCTGCGCCCCGGCCGCTCCCGCGAGGCGCATGCTGATCCGGTCTTCCGCGCCGGGGTCGATGCCAACCTGCTGCTGCGCAAGAACTACGAGGCCCACGGCGCTTTCATCGCCGCCGACCGGCCACATGCGCTGAACCAGCTCGGCTTCGCCAGCCAGCTGGTGTTCACCACCTTCTGCCTGGGCAACTTCGGCCTCGACGCCGGTGACGACATGGCGCTGTGTTACGCCGCGGCGCAGGCGCACAACCGCATGCTGGCCGACTTCTGCCGCGTCGACCGCCGGCTGCTGGCCACCGCCTACGTGCCGCTGGAAGATTTCGACCGCGCGAAGGCGCTGACGCAGGCCGCGATCACCGACGGCGCCAAGGCACTGATGGTGCCGTCGACCTGCCCGCAGCGCCACGCGCCCAGCCATGTGGCGCTGGACGCGGTGTGGGCGCAGGCGCAGGAGGCCGGCATCCCGGTGCTGTTCCACGTCGGCGGCGAAGACAAGATCAACCCGGTCTACAAGCGCAACGGATTGCCGCCGGTGCCCGACTTCCACGGCGGCGACGACAACTTCACCTCGGTGAGCTACATGCCCATCCCCAACGCGGTGATGCAGACGCTGGCCACGCTGATCTTCGACGGCGTATTCGACCGCTTTCCGCGCCTGAAGTGGGGCGCGATCGAGCTGGGCGCAGCCTGGGTGCCGGGCTGGATGCGGGCGATGGATTCGGCCGCCCATGCCTTCATGCGCAACGAGACGCGGTTGCAGCAGTTGTCGGCCCCACCCAGCGAGTTGGTGCGCCGGCAGTTCCGCGTCACGCCCTACCCGCACGAGGACAGCGGCTGGATCGTCGCCAACACGGGTGACGAGGTATGCCTGTTCTCGTCGGACTACCCGCATGTGGAAGGCGGGCGCCACCCGCTCAAGCGTTTCGACGAATCGCTGGCGGGCTGCTCGTCCAACGCGGTGCGCCGCTTCTATGCCGACAACTTCATCGACCTGATGGGCGATGGCCTGGCGCCTGATCTGCGCTGGCCGGCCCATCTGGCCGCCGCCTGAATTCTTCCCTCGACCTCAACCCGAACCTTTCCACGGAGATCCCCTGATGGCCCTGCCCACTTTCGAAACCCTGCTCTACACCGTGGACGACGGCATCGCCACCGTCACCCTGAACCGCCCCGAGAAGATGAACGCCTTCACCACCCAGATGCGCGACGATCTGGTGGCGGTGTTCGATGAAACCGATGCCAACGACGACGTGCGCGTGGTCATCATCACCGGCGCGGGCCGCGCCTTCTGCGCCGGCGCCGACCTGTCGTCGGGCGGCAAGACCTTCGACTACGCCTCGCGCGGCGAATCGGCCCGCGACAAGTACAAGGTGGGCGATGTCTACCGCGACGGCGGCGGCATCAGCACGCTGCGCATCTTCAAGAGCCTCAAACCCGTGATCGGTGCGATCAACGGCGCGGCGGTCGGCATCGGCATGACGATGCAGATGCCGATGGACATCCGCATGGCCAGCACCGACGCACGCTTCGGCTTCGTGTTCGCGCGCCGCGGCATCACGCCCGAGGCGGCATCCACCTGGTTCCTGTCGCGCCTGGTGGGCATGCAGACGGCGCTGGAATGGTTCTTCACCGGCCGGGTGTTCAACGCGCAGGAGGCACTCGACCGCGGCTTGGTGCGCTCGCTGCACGCGCCCGACGAGTTGCTGCCCGCTGCGCGCGCCCTGGCCCGCGAGATCGCCGACAACACCGCGCCGGTGTCGATCGCGCTGACGCGCCAGATGCTGTGGCACATGGCCGGCGCCGAGCATCCGATGATGGCGCACCGCATCGACAGCCGCGCGATCCAGGCGCGTGGCCAGTCGGCCGATGCCCGCGAGGGCGTCAGCAGCTTCCTCGAGAAGCGCACGCCGGTCTACCCGAACAAGGTGTCGACCGACATGCCGGATTTCTTCCCGTGGTGGGACGAACCCGAGTTCAAGTGACCCGCTCCGATCAACCGCATCACCCGAACCAACAGGACCCACCCATGTACACCCCCTTCAACCTGTCGGGCCACGGCGCCGTGGTCACCGGCGGCAACGGCGGCATCGGCTACGGCATGGCGCGTGCGCTGCTGGCCGCCGGCGCCCAGGTCGCCGTCTGGGGCTCGAACCCCGACAAGACCGAGCGCGCCAAGGCCACGCTGGCCACCGAGTGCGGCGACGCCGCGCGCGTGCATGCCTTCGTCTGCGACGTGGGCGACGAGGCGCAGATCGAAAGCACCTTCGCCGCCTCGATCGCCGCGCTGGGGCGGGTGGATTCGTGCTTCGCCAATGCCGGCGTGGGCGGCAAGGGCACGATGATGATGGAGATGAGCCTGGACGAATTCCGCCGGGTGCAGCGCATCAACGTCGAAGGCGTGTTCCTCACCTTCCGCGCCGCAGCGCGGCACATGGCGGCCCACGGCCAGGGCGGCTCGCTGGTGGCCACGGCCAGCACCGCAGCCGTGGAAGGCGCCGCCCGTGCCAGCCACTACGGTGCCAGCAAAGGCGCGGTGACGGCCTATGTGCGGGCGCTGGCGGTGGAACTGGCGCGCCACCAGATCCGCGTCAACTCGATCCTGCCGGGCTGGATCGTCACCGACATGACCGAGCGCTCGGTCAACAACGACAAGTTCGCCGGCGCGGTGTTGCCACGCATCCCGGCACGCCGCTGGGGCCAGATCGACGACTTCGGCGGCATCGCGGTCTACCTCGCCAGCGGCGCGTCCGGCTACACCACCGGCGAGCAGTTCATCATCGACGGCGGGTATACCAAGTTCTGACCCGCTCTCAGCTGTGCGCTGCCGTTCGATGCCGGCATTCAATGTGCAGCGCCGGCGCGTCGGGCTGGGTGGGCGTGTTCTGCTCCATGTCCCCCGCCGTCAGCCTTTGGCCGCCGGCTCCTCCTTTACTTACGCAGAACACGCCCACCCACCCCGCCACGCCAAACCCACCGAGGCGTGCGCGGGTTTGAAAGACCGCGCCAGTGCACGAACGGTGGGTGGCCGAGGGCGTCGGGTGAGCGGATGCCGCAGGTAAAGGGGGAGACCTCAGCCGCAAGGCTGAAGTCGGAGGACACGGAGGCAGCCGCTCACCCGGCGGCCTCGGCTTCGCACTGACCCAAGCACAACAGGACCGCCGCCTTCACCCCGGGATCGTCTGCGCCTGCGCCACGTAGCCGCGGTTCCAGGTCGGGCTGATGGTCACCTCGTTCAGACACACATGCACCGGCATGCGTGCCAGGAACAGCATCAGCTCACCGCAATCGTCGGCCTGCACCATGCGCGCCTTGTCTTCGGCGCTCACCGGGATCGGTCGCTTGTCGAGGATGGGCGTGGCCACCTCGCCGGGGCACACCGCGGTGGCGCGGATGCCGTGGATGCCTTCCTCGATGTTCAGGCTCTCGGTCATCGCGTTGACGCCGAACTTGGCCGCGCTGTAGGCCGGGCCGGTCAGCGTGCTGACATGCTTGCCGGCCCAC
>MESD01000108.1:1667-7597 GCA_001770815.1 Burkholderiales bacterium RIFCSPHIGHO2_12_FULL_69_20 | reverse complement strand
CCCAGTCGCGGCCGATGGAGCTGCAATGCCCGGCCGACCGGCTCGGCTTTCCGATCCGCGACGGCATCCCGGTGATGCTGGAAGCCGAGGCCCGGGTGCTCGAAGACTTTCCGCCGCCGGCACCCTCGCCGCTGTAATTCGCAGGCCCGGCGATGCGCTTCACCGTCCTGATCCCGGCGCGCCTGGCCAGCAGCCGCCTGCCCGACAAGCCGCTGGCCGACATCGCCGGCCTGCCGATGGTGGTGCGCGTGGCGCTGGCCGCCGCGCGCAGCGGCGCGGGGCGGGTGGTGGTGGCCGGTGACGATCCGTCCATCGTCGCCGCCTGCCAGGCCCACGGCACCGAGGCCGTGCTGACCCGCACCGACCACCCCAGCGGCAGCGACCGCCTGGCCGAGGCCTGCACCCTGCTCGGGTTGGATGGCGACGATGTGGTGGTCAACGTGCAGGGCGACGAGCCGCTGATCGCCCCGGCGATGATCGACGCCTGCGCCCAGCTGCTGCGCCAGCGGCCTGATTGCGTGATGGCCACGGTGGCGCACGTGATCGACGACCTGGCCGAGTTCAGCAACCCGAACGTGGTGAAGGTGGTGCTGGATGCCGCGGGCCGGGCGCTGTACTTCTCGCGCGCGCCGATCGCCTGGTGGCGCGACGGCTTTGCACAAGGCATCCACCAGTTGCCGAGCGCCCCGGCGCCGCTGCGGCACGTGGGGCTGTACGCCTACCGCGCCGGCTTTCTGCGCCAGTTCCCCAGGCTGCCGGTGGCGCCGCTGGAAACGCTGGAATCGCTGGAGCAGCTGCGCGTGCTGTGGCACGGCGAGCGCATTGCCGTGCATGTCAGTGCCGAGCGGCCCGGGCCGGGCGTGGACACCCCCGAAGACCTGGCCCGCGTGCGGGCCCTGTTTTCGGCCGGCTGAACGCCGCCAGTTGATGCGCCGCGACGGCCCCGCGCGCGCCTGCTGAGCCCGGCGCGCGTCAGCTTGGCGCAGGGCCTGGCGTGCTATTCTCGATTTGAATACCGTTCACCGTACCGGTCTGTTCCGAGGGTGGCGGCACACAAGATCCACACAAAACGACGAGGCAAGGATGAGACTGATCCTGTTGGGGGCGCCCGGCGCCGGCAAAGGCACGCAAGCCAACTATATTTGCCAGAAGTACGGCATCCCGCAGATCTCCACCGGCGACATGCTGCGTGCGGCGGTCAAGGCCGGCACCGAGATGGGCCTGGCGGCCAAGCAGGTGATGGACGCGGGCGGCTTGGTCAGCGATCAGATCATCATCGGCCTGGTCAAAGAACGCATCACCCAGCCCGACTGCGCCAACGGCTTCTTGTTCGACGGCTTCCCGCGCACCATTCCGCAGGCCGACGCGATGAAGGCCGCCGGCGTCAAGCTCGACCTGGTGCTCGAGATCGACGTGCCCGACGCAGCCATCATCGAGCGCATGAGCGGCCGGCGCGTGCACCAGCCCTCGGGCCGCACCTACCACGTCAAGTTCAACCCGCCCAAGCTGGCCGGCAAGGACGACCTGACCGGCGAAGACCTGATCCAGCGCGACGACGACAGCGAAGCCACCGTGCGCAAGCGCCTGGACGTCTACCAGAGCCAGACGCGCCCGCTGGTCGACTATTACGCCAGCTGGGCGGCCACCGGCGACGCCCAGGCGCCGCGTTATGCCCGCATCGCCGGGCTGGGCACGGTCGACGAGATCACGGCCCGCGTGATGGCCGCGCTGGCGCGTTGAGCCCACCGGCAGAAACCACCGCAACCGATCCCATCGCCGACGGCCACGCATCGCGTGGCCGTCGGTCCTTTCATCCCCCATCCCACAAGGAGCATCCATGGACATCGCAGGCAAGGTTTTCATCGTCACCGGCGGCGCGTCGGGCCTGGGCGAAGGCACCGCCCGCATGCTGGCGCGTGAGGGCGCCAAGGTCGTCATCGCCGATCTGCAGGCCGACAAGGGCCAGGCACTGGCCACCGAGCTGGGCGGCAGCTTCGTCAAGTGCGACGTCAGCCAGGAAGCCGACGGCCAGGCCGCCGTGGCGGCTGCACTGGCGCTGGGGCCGCTGTTCGGCCTGGTCAACTGCGCCGGCATCGCCCCCGCCGTCAAGACCGTGGGCAAGGACGGCGCCCATCCGCTGGCCACCTACACCAAGACCATCATGGTCAACCTGGTGGGCAGCTTCAACATGATCCGCCTGGCCGCCGAGGCCATGTGCAAGAACCAACCTGAGCCCACCGGCGAGCGCGGCGTGCTGATCAGCACCGCCAGCGTGGCCGCCTACGACGGCCAGATCGGCCAGGCGGCCTACGCCGCCAGCAAGGGCGGCGTGGTCGGCATGACATTGCCGATCGCGCGCGACCTGGCCCGCAACGGCATCCGCAACATGACCATCGCCCCGGGCATCTTCGGCACGCCGATGCTGTTCACGATGCCGCAGGCCGTGCAGGACGCCCTGGCCGCCGGCGTGCCCTTCCCCAGCCGCCTGGGCACCCCGGCCGACTACGCCAAGCTGGTCAAGCACATCATCGAGAACGACATGCTCAACGGCGAGGTGATCCGGCTGGACGGGGCGATCCGGCTGGCGCCGAAGTGATTGCGCTGAACTGGGCCGCTCGCACCGGCAACAACGCTCCGGGTTCAGCATGAAAAAGGCCCGCCGTGCAACGCACGGCGGGCCATTCAGCAAGCGCTCAGACTAGCGGAATCAGAACTTGTGGTCGTAGCTGACGGTGAACTTCACCGCGCGCGGCGCCACGTTCTGGATGATGCGGCCGTAGCGCGGCAGCACCGAGGTGATGTCACCGGCGTTCTCATGCACTTCGTCGACCGCCAGCGCGGATTGACGGTTGAGCAGGTTGAACACGTCCATGCGCAGCTGCAGGCCCTTGAACATGGCCGGCCGGTAGGCCAGGTTCATGTCCAGGCGGTACTCCCAGGGCAGCGTGCCCTCGCTGCCGCGAGGCGTGTACACCTGGGTCACGCCGTCGAAGGAGCAGTACCGGTACGAAGAACCGTAGTCGAGGTCAGACGCGGTCGTCGTAGCGCCGGCTGGCGCCCAGGGGGTGCCACCGAAGTTGCCGATGCAGTTCTTCGGCCGGCCCGACGATGCCAGCGCGTTGGCACCCACGGTGATCTCGGGCGTCACGGCCATGTAGCCGTAGGCCTTGATCTGGTGACGACGGTCATTCGGCAGGTAGCCGTAGGCACCGTCCATCAGCTCCGGGTGGTCCCAGGTCTGGGTGGCCGCCACATCGGTCTGCGCCACGTCAGACAGCGTCTGGCCTTCGGTGTTGCCCTTGTTCTTCGCGTAGGTGTAGGTCACCTTGCCGTACCAACCATTGGAGAACGGGTGTTCGGCAAAGAAGTCCAGTGCGAAGTACGTGCGCTTGGCCTTCTCGAAGCCCAGATCGGCCGCCGACAGCTTCACCGTCGTGTACTTGCCGGTGGTGGCGGCATTGCCAGCGTAGTCGATCAGGAAGGTGTTCGCCTGGCCCGGGTTGAACGACGCACAACCAAAGCCGCCCCAATTCGTCGTGTCGATGCCGTTCTTGATCGCATAGACCTCGAACGGACGCGGATCGCACAGGTCGTCCACCGTCGCCGCCAGCTTGCGGTAGGTGGCCTTCACACCCACGTTCAACCGGTTGCTCAGCGCCTTCTCGATGCCCAGCGTCAGTTCGTCCTGGCTGTTGGGCTTCATGTCCACGGCTGCCACGGTATTGGCATCCTTCGCCTGGCCGTACTCGTTGTTCGCCGAGTTCGGCGCACCCAGGTCGAAACGACCGGTCGGCACCCCATTGGCGTCCACTCCGGTGTAGGTGAACGGCTGGCGAGTGAAGGTCGAACGACTGGCACCGCGCACCGCGAGGTGGGTCGGGATCTGCACGCCGTAGCGTCCGGCCGAGCCGTACAGCTTGGTGCTGGCATCGCCGAACACGTCGTAGCTGAACTGCAGGCGCGGATGCAACTGCGTCTTCACCTTCAGGAAGGTCTCACCGTCACCGTTGAGGTTCTTGTACTGCTCGACGCGCACGCCTGGTGTGACCAGCAGCTGCTTGTTGACCTGCCACTTGTCTTCCAGGTAGAACGCCGACTGCGTCGACTCGGCGTTGGTGGTGGTCGAGAAGATCTGCTCGTAGCCGTAGTAGTAATAGGTGCTGTTGGCTGCCGTCGTGCCAGCCGGGTTGGGCTGGCTCAGCACGCCAGCGCCCGCACCCACGGCGGTGGTGGCGCCGTTGGGCTTCAGCGCCGCATTGGTGGTGCGGAAGTAGCGGTAAAGGCCATTGCCCGCCAGCACGTCACCCGCGTTGATCGACTTCAGGCTGACCTTGTCGATACCAGCGCGCAGCAGGTGGCTGCCCAGCTTGTATTCCAGGTCGAAACGGTAGGCGTCGACCTTGTCCTTGGACCCCGGCGCCAGCACCAGCGTGCCAGGGGCGAAGGGGTACGGGTTGTTGTAGGTGAAGCCGGGGTAGCGCTGCGTGCTATCGGCACGAACCTGGCGAACCTGCGAGTACACGTCCACGCCGTCGTAGCTGTTCTCGTGCGGCGACTGGCTGCGGCCGACCAGCGCGCTCAGCGTCAGGTCGTCGGTCAGGAAGCCGGTGTACTTCAGCACGTTGGCCTTGCCACCCACACCATCGTTGTGGTCGGCCTGGTTGACGAACTTGGCCTTGGCCGCGGTGATGCCGTCGCGCACGCCCGTCAGGTAGTTGAACCCGGACACCGTCTCGTCCTGGGTGTACTTGTCACCGATCGAGGTGAACTCGAGCAGGTGGTTGCGCGTCAGGTTCCAATCGAACTTCAGCAGGTAACGGTCATTGGTGTTCTTGCGCACCGCCCAACCGTTGTTGAGGAAGCCGTTCGTGTACTGGTCGCCGAGTTGCGACTGGCGCTCCACCGTGTTCTTCAGTTGTTCAACCGCCGCAAAAACAAAGAGCTTGTCTTCGAGGATGGGACCACCCACGTATGCGCCCAACGACGACTCACCGCGCTTGCGGTCCTCGAAGTTCTGGAACAGCGTGCCGTCGTTCAGGTAGATGTTCTTGTAGGTCGAACGCAGCGACTTGGGGCTGGTGCTGGCGCTGACGCCGGCTTCCCAGGAATTGCTGCCGCTCTTGGTGACCAGGTTGATCACGCCACCCACCGACCGACCGAATTCCGCACCGAAGCCGCCGGAAGCCACGTTGGCCTGGGCAATGGAGTTGAACGGCAGTTCCATCGAACCCAGCTGGTTCAGCGGGTTGGTGACGGGGAAGCCATTGACGTAGTACGAGTTTTCCGACGGTGCACCGCCACCGATAGAGGCGCCACCAGAGTAGCGCGGGTCGGCCTTGGTGGTGTTGGGCGCCAGTTGGATGATGGCGTCCAGGTTCTGCGCGATCGGCAGCGCATCCAGCTGCTTGGCCGTGAACGTGGCGCCGCTGGAGATGGCCGACATGTCGAGGCGACGGGCAACGCTGCCGGTCACCGTGACCACCTGGGCGCCGGCGAACACGACTTCCGCGCCCTGACCCAGAAGCACTTCGACGGTACTGACTGCACCCGAGGGCTGCCCGTTGCGCAGTTGAGTGGCCTTGTAGGTGCCAGGCGGCAGCGTCGTTGCCGAAAAGCGACCGGTGGCATCGGGGGTCAGTGTGCGCTTGAGACCGGTGGCGACGTTTTCGATGAGCACCGTGACGCCGGCACCCGGCTGGACGGAGCCGTAGACCGTGCCGGTGGCACTGGTCTGCGCGTAGGCGGTGTTCAGGCCAGCCGTCATCAGCGACAGCGCGCTGACTGCCGCCGCGACAGCGCTGCGCCGCCATACGGAACGAGTTGCTGTGGAATGCTTCATTGGATCTCCATAAGTTGATCGATAAACCCTCGCCTTCGTGGCGGCACCAGAGGCTTTGTGAACCTTTGTCGCTCGCCTGCGAAAACTTGTC
>MESD01000108.1:0-1649 GCA_001770815.1 Burkholderiales bacterium RIFCSPHIGHO2_12_FULL_69_20 | reverse complement strand
CTTTGTGAACCTTTGTCGCTCGCCTGCGAAAACTTGTCTTTGGATTGTCACTGAAGGGTTTCCAGCCCGGTCCTTGGGGAAACCCAGGAGCGGCACGCGACCCCAGCAATCGCACCGTACCCTGCACTGCCTGGGTGCCTGCCCGCTGGCCATGCTGCTGAGCGGTGCACACCGGGCGACAGGCGCCGGTTGAAGCGCGGGAGAAGGCCCACCTTCACCCCTCTGTTTAGGTGAACGCCCCTAGGCCCATTCACTTGAGGCGTTGGTAGCAAGCAACAGTGAAACCACCCGCCAGCCCCGAGAAGGGCTATCGCGGCCCGGATCGTGCCGAAATGGGATGCCATGAGCCCCTGCAGATCGCCCCGTCGCCCGCGTCGCGCGGGACGAATCCGGTCAGGCGCCTTGCAGCCGCGGCACCGCCGCCAGCAGCGTGCGGGTGTAGTCGTCCACCGGCCGGTACAGCACATCGGCGCAGGCACCCTGCTCGACGATGCGGCCGGCGCGCATCACCGCCACCTGGTCGGCGATGTACGCCACCACCGCGAAGTTGTGGGTGATGAACAGGAAGCTCACGCCCAGTTCACGCTGCAGTTCACGCAGCAGGTTGAGGATCTGCGCCTGCACGCTGACATCCAGCGCCGAGGTGGGGTCGTCGCAGACGATCCGCCGAGGCTGCAGCGCCAGCGCCCGGGCGCCGGCCTTCAACCTCGCCGGCGCCGTAAACTGTGTTGATGCGTCTCACCCTTTCGGAGCAAGCGGACATTGCCGACATTGCCAAGGCTGTGCTGCCCGCAGGCAGCCGGGTCAGCCTGTTCGGATCGCGCCTGGATGACGCACGCCGCGGCGGTGATGTTGATCTTTGGATCGAGCTGTCCGGCCAGCCGACAGCGACGGAGATGGTCCGTCTGCGTGGCCGCTTGACGGCAGCGTTGTACAAGCGATGGGGTGAGCGCCGGATCGACATGCTGATGAGCCTGCGAGGCCAGCCTGATGCGCGGCCTGTCGTGCAGGCAGCCCGGCGCAACAGCATAGAGCTGGCCCGCGCATGACTGCTGCGGCCAGGTTGGAATCGGCCTGCTGGGAAAGCCGGCGCCATGCGGCGGCCCTGCAACTCGCGCTGGCTGATTGGGATCGCTTGCCAACCCTGCCCTGGGCAGACCTGGAGGCCAATCCAGCGCTGGTGCGCCTGCTCGACCAGATCCTCTACCGCTTCATGAAACTGCAGGATGCCGTGGGCGAACGCCTGCTGCCGGCAACGCTGGCCGTGCTGCTGGAACCCTTCGAAGACTGGCCCATGCGTGACCGACTCGATCGCCTGGAGCGACTGGGCTATTTGGACACCCTGCAGTGGCTGGACTGGCGCGGCGTGCGCAACCGGCTGGCGCATGAGTACCCGGACGCACCCGAGCTGCGGTGGGCCACCTTGCATGATGCGCTGGCAGCAGCACGGGCGCTGCTGACTTGCTGCGATGCCTGGCTCTCGCGTCTGCCCGCATCGCCAGGGCCAGCGCCCTCAGGCTGACAGGCCAGCGCGCCGCCAGCCTACAGCCGCGGCACCGCCGCCAGCAACGTGCGGGTGTAGTCGTCCACCGGCCGGTACAGCACGTCGGCGCAGGCACCCTGCTCGACAATGCGGCCGGCGCGCATCA
>MESD01000107.1:6152-7044 GCA_001770815.1 Burkholderiales bacterium RIFCSPHIGHO2_12_FULL_69_20 | reverse complement strand
TCGTGCACGGCGACGGCCGCTATGTGCTCGGGCCGGCGGCCTACCGGATGGGCGTGTCCATCGTGCCGACCTTGTCGATCACGCGCATTGCATCGCCCATCATGCGCGAGCTCGTTGCCCGCAGCGGCGAAACCGTGCTGGTGGCGACGCTCGATCAGGATGCGGGCACTGCGGTCTACGTCGAGAAGATCGAAAGCACGCGCTCCATCCGCTACACCGTGGCGCTGGGCACGGCGCGCCCGTTGTACTGCTCGGCAGCTGGCCGCGTGTTGCTGGCCTTTGCCGACCCGGCCTACATCACACGCTACCTCAAACGCGCGCCGTTCGCGCCGCTGACGCCCGAGACACTGACGCGCGGCGCCGACATCCGCTGCCTGCTGCCGGCGATCCGCGAACAGAAACTCGCCATCACCGTGGGCGAGGTCTCTAGCGACGTGGCCGGCTTCGCCGCCCCCATCTTCGATCGCGAAGGCCTCGTGATTGCGGCGTTGACGATGGCGGCCCCGGTGAGCCGCACGCTGGCCCAGCCCGGAGTCTTCGCGAAGCTCATCCGCGACGCCGCCGAGAGCATCTCGTTCGGACTCGGTCATGCCGGCGCCGCCCTGCACGCGACGTTCACAGAGCCCCTCGGGCTCGCCGCAGCGCCACGCAAAGCCCGGGCTCGGGCGGCACGCTGACGGCGGGTGCAGGCGGCGTTCAGCCCAGCAGGCCGTCCAGCCGTTCCTTCGTTGCCGCCAGCTCCGCCAGCATGTCCTGCACCACCTGGCGCACCGAGGTCTCTTCGCGCATGTCGGCCACGATCTGCCCCACCGGGTAGGTGAGAAAGTTCTTCGCCCGCACGCGCTCCACGCGCGTGCGGCCCTGGCCCCACCAGAGGATGGCCTGCAGCGGC
>MESD01000107.1:5424-6133 GCA_001770815.1 Burkholderiales bacterium RIFCSPHIGHO2_12_FULL_69_20 | reverse complement strand
GCGTGCGGCAGGGCTTGCCGGTGACGCTGCGGGTGAGCACCGCGTCGTCCGGCCCGGCCTCGAACATGCGCGCCTTGATCTCGGGCGTGACTTCGCTCTGCACGGTCTTGAGCCAGACCGAACCGCACCAGGCGCCTTCGCAACCCAGCGCCAGCGCCGCCGCCAGCTGCCGCCCACGGCCGACACCGCCCGCCCCCAGCACCGGCATCGGCGCCACCGCATCAACGATGCGTGGCCACAGCACCATCGACGTGGTGCTGCCCGTGTGGCCACCGGCTTCGGTGCCCACGGCGATGACGAAGTCGCAGCCGGCGTCACGGTGCTTGATGGCGTGCTTGGGCGCGCCGGCCATCGCCGCCACCTTGATGCCGCGCGCATGGGCGCGCTGCACCAGATCGGACGGCGGCGAGCCCAGGGCGTTGACGATCAGCTTGATCGGATGGCGCAGCGCGATCTCGATCATCGCGGCGCTTTCGCCCGGCGTGAAGTTGAAGGTGGACACCAGGTCGCGCTCGATCTGCGCCGCTTCGGCCGCGGGCAGCGCGGGAATGCCGGCGCGGTCGAGCATGCCGCGCACGAAGGCCAGGTGCTCAGCCGGAAACAGGCGCTCGGCGTCGTACTTGGCCTCGCCCTCGCCCGCGTCCTGGTAGGTGGCGGGCATCAGGATGTCCACGCCGTACGGCCGGCCACCGATGTGGTCGTCGATCCA
>MESD01000107.1:0-5389 GCA_001770815.1 Burkholderiales bacterium RIFCSPHIGHO2_12_FULL_69_20 | reverse complement strand
GGGCCAGGCCCAGCACGCCCAGGCCGCCGGCCTTGGAGACCTCGACGACCACGTCGCGGCAGTGCGAGAACGCGAAGATCGGCGCGTCGATGCCGAACATCTTGCACAAGCGGTTGTCCATGCGGGGTCACTCCAGGTTGGACCAATATTGGATTATTATGCCGATAATGAAACGCCCGACCCGCACACCCACCGCCTCCCGGACCGGCGCCGCGGCCGCCCTGGCCAGCGAGGACTACCCGGGCCCGCGGTCGCCCGTGCGCGTCATGCAGATCATCGAACTGCTGGCCGGCGCCAACGGCGGCCTGTCGCTGGCGGCCATGACCGACGCGCTGCAGATCCCCAAGACCAGCCTGCTCAACCACCTGCGCGTGCTGGTCGGTTCAGGCTATGTGAGCCTGCGCGACGCCCGCTACACCATCGGTTCGGCCGCGATGCGCTTGGGCGCGATCATTGCTGCCGACGCCGGCGTGCTCGCGGCCTGGCGGCCGGTGGCAGCCGATCTGGTGGCCCGCAGCGGCGAGACGGCGATGCTCGCCACGCTGGACGAGCGCAATGCCGAGGCGGTGTACATGGATGTGCTCAACAGCCCGCAAGACATCCGCTATTCGCCGCGCATCGGCTCGCGCTGGGCCTTGTACTGCACCGGGGTCGGCCGCGTGCTTCTGGCCTTCCAGGATGAGGCCTTCATCCGCAGCTACCTGGCAGAGGCCGACATCGCCCGCCGCACCGCCGTCACCATCACCGACCGCGCCCGACTGCGCCAGATGCTCGACGACGTGCGCAGTGCCGGCGTCTGCATCTCGCAGGGCGAGCACACGGTAGGCGCGGGCGCGGTGGCGGCACCCATCGTCGAACGCGACGGACGCGTACGCCATGCCATCAGCATCGGCCTGCCGGTCGCCCGGCTCGAACCACGGCGCGAGCTGCTGGCCGGGCTGGTGCTCGCAGCCGCGCGCCAGGTCTCCTGGACCCTTGGCGGGCAAGTCTCCGATGTGACGGCCGAGCTTGCCGACGTGACAGCGCGCCCGCCAGGCGCCGAGACCGGACCCCGCCGCCGCGCGCCGCGGGTGGCCAAGCCCCGATCAACCGATGGGACACATCCATGAGCCGAGCTCAACCGCCTTCCGTACGCAGCACCTTTCGATGCTTGGCCGTCACACTGCTGCTTGGCCTGGCTGCTCTCGGCAGCCAGGCCCAATACCCGAACCGGCCGGTGCGCATCGTCGCGCCTTTCGGCCCGGGCTCGGCATCCGACTCGCTGCTGCGCATCGTCGCCGAGCCTCTGGCTGCGGCCATCGGCCAGAGTGTGGTGGTCGACAACCGGCCCGGCGCCTTGACGGCGCTGGCCACCGAATATGTGGCCAAAGCCGCCCCCGATGGCTACACCGTACTGGCCGCCACCAACTCCATCGTTGCCAACCCGGCCGGCATCCTGCGCAGCGTCAACTACGACCCCTTCAAGGACTTCGTGCCCATCACGAGGCTGGCCGGCACGACCTACGTGCTGGTGGTGGCCGCCGACCAGCCCTGGAAGACCCTGAGTGAGCTGCTGACCCACGCGCGCGCCAACCCGGGCCAGCTGAACTACGCCAGCGGCAATCTCGGCGGCATGCTCTATGGCGGCATGCTGGCGAAAACGGCCGGGCTGGAGATGGTGCATGTGCCGTTCAAGTCCACACCGCCGGCGTTGCTGGAACTGCTGGCGGGGCGTGTGCACATGATGTTCACCGACCTGGCCACCGCCGTCGGGCAGATCAAGGCCGGCAAAGTGCGCCCGCTGCTGGCCAGTAGTGCACAGCGCTCGCCGCTGTTTCCCGAGGTGCCGTCAATCGCCGAATCGGGCCTCAAGGGCATCGCCGACATGCCCGCCTGGTGGGCGCTCTACGGCCCGGCCGGCATGCCCAAGGAAGCCGTCGAACGCCTGAACCGCGAGATCACCGCCGTGCTGCAACGGGCCGAGGTGCGCGCCCGGCTCCTGGCACTGGGCATCGAGGCCACGCCCTCAACGTCCGATGCACTGGCCGCGTTCACGCTCGAGCAGTCGCGCGCCTATGTGCGCTTGATCAAGGAGTTCGGCATCCAGCCCGAATGACTCGCGACCGACCATCACCCCCTTCAAGAAACCCTTGCCCATGACCTCTGCCGCATCCGCCCTCTGGCTCGACGACATCCGCCCCGGCATGCGTCTGCCGCTCCCCGGCTTCGACTGCAGTGCCGAACTGGTGGCTGGCTACGCCGAACTGCTGGATGCGCGCCACCCGATCCATGTCGACCCCGAGTACGCCAAGGGCACGCGTTTTGGCCGCCTCATCGCCCATGGTCCTCTGGTCATCGCCAAGTTGCTGGCGGGCATGGGCGGCGTCTTCGGCCCGGCGCTGCAGGTCATGCTCGACGTCGGCGAATGGCGCTTCTACGGTCCGGTATTCGTGGGCTCGCAGGTGCGCGTCGAATGCTTCGTGCTCGACCTATCGTCGGCCAAGGGCAGCAGCTCCGGCGCGGTACGCATGGAAATCCGCGTGCTCGGTGCCGACGGCGCGCTGGCGCAGCGCGGCACGGCCAGCGTGCTGGTCGCCCGTGCACCAGCGAAACCATCCACCCACTGAACCCACCCTGCCCCGCTACTGCCTGGCCTGCCGGCCACCATCCCCATGAGCCAACCTGAACGCCGCGTTCCACCCAACACCGTCAACCGCGAAGCCTTTCGCGACATGTGCCGCAAGTTTGCCGAACGCGAGATCAAGCCGCGCTGGCAACAGGCCGACCGCGAGGCGCGTTTTCCGCGCGACTTCTACGTCGCCGCCGCCAAGGCCGGCCTGATCGGCCTGCATGCGCCCGAATCGATGGGCGGTGCCGACCTCGGCGTCACCGAAGAAGCCATCTCGGTCGAAGAGCAGGCCAAGGCCAACCCCAACCTGGCGATCATGGCGCTGATCCAGGGCGTGGCCGGCTCGCTGCTGGCCGAGCACGGCCACGCGATTCACCACGACCTGGTGCGTGCGAACTGCGCCGGCGAGTGCCTGCTCGCGCTGGCCGTCACCGAGCCCGAAGCCGGCAGTGACGTGCAGAACCTCAAGACGACCGCCACACGCCAGGGCGACGAGTGGGTGCTCGACGGCATCAAGTCCTTCATCACGCTGGGCGGCGACTGCGACACCATGCTGGTGCTGGCGCGTACCGACCCGAGCCAGGGCCGCCGCGGCATGCACTTCTTCGCCGTCGACCGCAAGACGCCGGGCGTCGAGACCTCGCAGATCAAGACCTACGCCAACCGCCCGCTGCCGACCTACCGCGTGATGTTCAACAACGCACGCGTGCCCGAGACACGCCGGCTCACCGCCGGCTTCGGCGCCATCATGGCCGGCTTCAACCGCGAGCGTGTGATGGTCGCCGCGCGCTGGCTCGGCCACATGCAGACCGCATTGGCCTGGGCGCTTGATTACGCCAAGGTGCGCCAGCAGTTCGGCAAGCCCATCGGCGCCAACCAGAGCATCGCCTTCATGCTGGCGCAAGGCCACGTGGACGTGGAAGCCTCGCGCCTGTACACCTACCACGCGGCCCAGCGCTGGGACAGCGGCGCCGCCATCAAGGACATCATCCTCGATGTCTCGTCGGCCAAGCTGTTCGTCACCCAGGCCGTGTACCGCGTGACGCAAAACGCGCTGCACATCGGCGGCGGCTGGGGCATCACCGAAGAACTCCCGGTGATGCGCATGGCGCTGGACGCGCTGGTGGCGCCGGTCACGGTGGGCTCTTACGAAATCCAGTTGCGCGTGATCGCCAAGCAACTCGGCTTGCCCTGCGACTGAAAGGCTGAACTCATGAAAACCCCCGACCGATCCCTCGGCCGGGTCGCCGCCATCATCGGCATGGGCGACTCGTATGCCGACAAGCAGAACGTCAAGGACCCGCTGCAGCTCGCCACCGAGGCGAGCTGGACCGCGTTCAAGGACGCCGGCATCCGCAAGGACGACATCGACATCCTGCTCACCGGCCGTTCGCCCTGGGCCGACCGGCGGCCGCAGTGGAACAACATCTTCGCCTCGCACATGCAGATGCCGGTGCGCATGACGACCGAGATCACCTTCCACGGCGCCGGCGTCAACGCGATGATCGGCCAGGCGGCGCTGGCCATCGCCGCCGGCGTGGCCGACTACGTGCTGTGCGTGCAGTCGGATGCGGTGGAACTCTTCATCGACGCCACCGCGGTGGGTGCGGCCACCGACGCCTGCCCGCAGTTCGAATTCCCCTACGGCCCGACCATCCCCACCATCTACGCGCAGCTCGCCTGCCGCTACATGCACGAGTTCGGCGTCACCGAGGAAGACTTCGCCGAAGTGGCGGTGCAGCGCCAGGAATGGGCCGTGCACCACCCCAAGGCGGCCAAGCGCAGGCACGGCCTGATCACGGTGGCCGACGTGATGCGCTCGCCCTACATCTCGACACCGCTGCGGCGCTGGATGTGCGCCACCTGGGGGCCGGGCGGCACCGCCGGTGCCTTCGTCGTCACCAGCGTCGAGCGCGCCAAACAGGCCGGGCCGGCTGTCAAACCGATCTACATCCACGGCTTTGGCACCTGCACCACGCACGAGTACCTGTGCGAGCGCATCAACCTGCGCAAGAGCCGCATTCCGCTGGGGCCGCTGCCGGCCATCACCACCACCGGCGCCGCGCACGCCGCGCGCGAGGCCTACGCGATGGCCGACATGACACCCGCCGACATGCAGCTCGGCGCGCTCGCCGGCAACTTCTCGCACACCGTGCTGGTGCAGCTCGAAGACCTGGGCTTCGCGCCCAAGGGCCGCGCGATGGACCTGGTGCGCAGCGGCCGCATGCGCCCAGGCGGCGATTTCCCGGTCGACACCAACGGCGGCTGGATGGGCTTCGGCCAGCCCGGCATCTCGGTGGCCGCCGACTCGCTGGTGGAGACCGTGCGCCAGTTGCGCGGCAACCCGCTGGGCCTGCTGGCCGGCAACTCGCCCAAGCGCGCGATGGCGTACTCGGCCGGCGGCATGCTGGCCTGCCACAGCGCCGTCATCCTCGGCACCGAAGCGCAGTAGGAGCACACACATCATGCTGGAACAAGGCGAATTCGCCGACTACACCGAATCGTTCCCGACCCCGCGGGTGACGCAGGACGCGCTGCCCTACTGGGCGGCCGTCAAGGAGGGCCGGCTGCTGTTCCAACGCTGCCCGGCCTGCCGTGGCGCGATCTTCCCGCCGCGCTCGATCTGCCCGATGTGCGAAGCCGGCGCCACGCCGGTGTGGGAAGAGTCCAGAGGCGCGGGCAGCATCTACAGCTTCTCGGTCGTGCACCGGCCGCCGTCGGCGGTGTGGCACAAGCGCGCGCCTTACACCATCGGCCTGGTGCGGCTGGACGAAGACTGGT
>MESD01000106.1:301-6119 GCA_001770815.1 Burkholderiales bacterium RIFCSPHIGHO2_12_FULL_69_20 | reverse complement strand
CAACCAGGCTGTCCTGCATGCGCTTGAGCTGGGCCATCATGCTGGTGTCGTCACCAGCGGCCAGCGGCACGGCCTGGCTCAGATCGCCGGCGGCCACGCGCTGCGCCAGCGCAGCGGCTTCGCCCGGCTCGGCGCCCAGCTGGCGCGTGATCGAGCGCGTGACCAGCCAGCCCATCAGGACGGCCAGCGCGATCGAGGCCAGGTTGAGGCCGATGACCAGGTTGCGTGCCAGCGCATAGTTGACAACCGCGGCTTCGTACTGCGCCTGGCTGCCGGCGGCCTGGAACTGGATGCTCTCGTCCATCGCATCCTGCCAGGCCTGGGTGGCCGGGCCGGCGTCCTTCATCAGCAGCGTGGTGGCGTCGACCGTCTGGTCGGCCGTGGCCAGCGCCAGCACCTTGTCGTTGAGCGGGCGGGCCACGGCGCGCGCCGCCTCCACCTTGGCGCGCAAGGCCTTGCCGGCCTCGCTAGCCGGCAGCTTCGACAGCTTGGCAAACGCCTGGTCGTAGGACTCGCGCGCCTTGTCGAACTTGGCCTTCTCGTGCTGACGTGCGGCCTTGTCGTCGAGCAGCATGATGCTGCGCATCACGCGCGAGACCACATGCAAGGACTCCGACATTTGGCTGTTGATCTGCACCTTGACGTTGTTGTCGGTGACCACGTCCTCCAGGCTGGCCTGGATGGCGCCCAGCTTCTGCAGGCTCACGGTGCCGGACACGATCGACATCAACAGCACCAGGCCGAAGGCCCAGGCGAGGCGGTGGCTGATCTTGAGCTCGGAGAGGCGCATGAGGTGTTCCAGGAGGTTGGTTGGCCAGGATGGGCCGGGGCAACGGCGGCGACCCAAGGGCCGCATCTTTTTTTCATTTCGACACCGAGGCCAGAAACTTGAGGCCAACACGGCGGTGCGGGCCTGCCACGCCGTTGCAGGTGCCCGCCAAGCGGGCGCGTGTCAACATGCAGGCATGCCAAGCCGCCTCGCATCCGCACCCGCCCTGCCCGCCGCCGTCAGCGGCGAGCGTCTTGAGTTCGACGGTCCGGCCGGCCGGCTCAGCGTCTACGTGGCCGGCCTGGGGCCGCCGCTGCTGCTGGTGCACAGCGTCAATGCCGCGGCCTCGGCCGCCGAGGTGCGGCCGCTGCACGAGCATTTCGCCACCACGCGCACCGTCTTCTCGATCGACCTGCCGGGCTACGGCTTTGCCGAGCGCAGCGACCGCGCCTACACACCCCGGCTGATGACCGACGCGCTGCATGCGCTTCTGGCGCAGATCCACGCGCGCTGCGGCCCCGGCCCGGTGGATGCGCTGGCGCTGTCGCTGTCCAGCGAGTTCCTGGCCCGTGCGGCCGTGGAGCGGCCCGCCGACTACCGCAGCCTGGCCCTCGTGAGCCCCACCGGCTTTCGCGGCACGCAGGCCTGGCGCGGTGCACCAGGCAGCACACGCGGCATGCCCTGGCTGCTGGCCGCCCTGCGCGGCCCGGGCTGGGGCAGTGCGCTCTTCCGCGGGCTGACACGGCCGGGCGTGGTGCGCTACTTTCTGGAGCGCACCTGGGGCGGCAAGGCCATCGACGAAGCGCTTTGGCGCTACGACCTGCTGACCACGCGGCAACCCGGCGCCGAGTTCGCGCCGCTGTGCTTCCTGTCGGCGGCGATGTTCTCGGCCGACATCCACACGGTCTACGAGCAGCTCCGCCAGCCAGTGTGGATGAGCCACGGCGTGCGCGGCGACTTCACCGACTACCGCGGCGTGGGCATCGTGAAGTCACGCCCGAACTGGCGCTTCACCACCTACCCGACCGGTGCCTTGCCGCACTTCGAGCTGCCGGCGCAGTTCATGGCCGATTACCAGGCCTTTCTCGACGCTTCAGCTTGACAGCTGCTGCCAGGCTTTGTCCAGGCGCTTGACCGACACCGGCTGCGGCGTGCGCAACTCCTGTGCGAAGAAGCTGACCCGCAGCTCCTCCAGCAGCCAGCGGTATTCGTCCAGCCGGGCGTCGGCCACGCCCTTCTGCTCGGCCAGGCGGCGCAGGTAGCGCTGCTCCAGCGGGCGCAGTTCGGCCAGGCGCTGCGCGTCGCGCGCCGGATCGGCACGCCACTTGTCCAGCCGCAGCGTGATCGCCTTCAGGTAACGTGCAAAGTGGGCGAGCTGGCCATAGGGTGCGGCCTGCAGAAAGCGTTTGGGGCACAGGCGTTGCAGTTGCGCGCTGACGTCGTCGGCCACCTCCTTGGCCGGCCGGCTGTCCTTCAACTTGCGCTGCGCGGCGGCGAATTCGATCAGGATGGTGCCGGCCAGCCGCGCCACCTCCTGCGCGATCAGGTTCAGCCGACCGCGGCCCTCGGTGATGCGGGCATTGAAGGCCGCCGCCTCGGTGGGCAGCGGCTCGGCCAGGAAGGCGCGGTCCAGCGCCACCTCGATGATCTGGGTGCGCAACTCGTCGGCACTGCCCAGCGGCATGTACAGCGTGGCCATCTTCACCAGATCGGGGATGTTCTTCTCGAGGTACTTCAGCGGCTCCTTGATGGCGAGCGCCACCAGCCGGCGCAGGCCCGCGCGGTGCTTGAGGGCCGCGGCATCGGGCTCGTCGAAGACCTCGATCTCGACATGCGTGCCCTTGTCGATCAGCGCCGGGAAGCCGATCAGCACCTGGCCGGCCGGACTGTTCGGCTTCTGGATCTCCATCAGCTCGGGCAGCGCGCCGAAGGTCCAGCCGGTGTAGGCCACCGGGGCGGCGGGCGGCTGTGGCGCGGCGGGCGCCGGCGCGGCCACCTGCACCCGGCGCGCACCAGCGGGGCCAGTGGGTCCAGGCGCCGGCGCCACCGGGTCGGCCGCCGTTGACGCCGCGGCGGGCGACGGCGCCGTGCTCGCCAGCTTCAAGGCCGCCAGCGCCTGGAAGGCCGATCGCGCCTGCCCGCCCAGCTCGGCCTTCAGCGTGGCCAGGTGCCGGCCCAGCCCCAACTGCCGGCCGTGCTCGTCGACCACGCGGAAGTTCATGAACAGGTGCGGCTGCAGCATGTCGAGCTTGAAGTCGTTGCGCTGCACGGCGATCTGGCTGCGCTCACGCACGGCCTTCAGCAGCACGTCCATCAGCGCGCCCTGCGCGAACGGATGGGTCTCGACGAACTCGGCCACGTAGTCGGGCAGCGGCACCAGCCGGCTGCGCGGGCGCTGGTGCAGGCTTTTCAGCAGCGCGGTGATCTTGCCCGGCAGCATGCCCGGCACCAGCCATTCGCAGCGCTCTTCGCTGACCTGGTTCAGCGCATAGATCGGCACCGTCACCGTCACGCCGTCCTTGGCATCACCGGGGTCGTGCAGGTAGGTGGCCACGCAGTCGACACCGCCCAGCCGGATGGTCTTGGGAAAGGCGCTGCCGGTGATGCCGGCGGCCTCGTGGCGCATCAGCTCGTCGCGGGTGAGCTTCAGCAGCTCGGGCTGGCGCTTGGCCTCGTCCTTGTACCAGCGCTCCATCGTGGCGCCCGAGTGCACGTTGGCCGGCAGCTGCTGGTCGTAGAAGGCGTGGATCAGCTCGTCGTCGACCAGCACGTCCTGGCGCCGGCTCTTGTGCTCCAGCTCTTCCACCTGCGCCAGCAGCTTGCGGTTGTGGGCGATGAAGGGCAGCTTGGAATCCCAGTCGCCTTCGACCAGCGCCTCGCGGATGAAGATCTCGCGCGCGCCTTTCGGGTCGACATTGCCGTAGTTCACCCGCCGGTTGGCATAGACCACGATGCCGTAGAGCGTGGCGCGCTGCAGCGCCACCACCTCGGCGGCCTTCTTCTCCCAGTGCGGCTCCAGCAGCTGGGTTTTCAGCAGATGGCCGGCCACGCCGGGGATCCACTGCGGCTCGATGTTGGCCAGCCCGCGCCCGTACAGCCGGGTGGTGTCGACCAGTTCGGCGGCGATCAACCAGCGGCCGGGCTTCTTGCTGAGGTGCGCGCCCGGGTGGCGCCAGAACTTGATGCCGCGCGCGCCCAGGTACCAGTCGTCGTCGTCGCTCTTGCAGCCGACGTTGCCCAGCAGGCCGGCCAGCATCGCCAGGTGGATCTGCTCGTACGTGGCGGGGCTGCCGTTCAGCCGCCAGCCCTGCTCGGCCACCACCGTGTGCAGCTGGCTGTGGATGTCGCGCCATTCACGCACCCGGCGCGGGTTGACGAAGCTCTCGCGCAGGCGCTGCTCCTGCTGGCGGTTGCTGAGCCGGCGCGTGAGTCCGTCCACTCGGGACGGACGAACGGCTGGCGAAGGCCCAGCCCCGTCTCGCGGGGCCGGGCTGAGCTTGTCCACGCCGGGCACGGCGTGGTGGTGGCCCATCCCCTCCTCGATCCAGGCCCACAGCTTCAGGTAGCCCATGAACTCCGACTTCTCGTCGTCGAACTTCTTGTGCTTCTCGTCGGCGGCCTGCGCCACGTCCATCGGCCGGTCGCGCACGTCCTGCACGCTCAGCGCGCTGGCGATGATCAGCACCTCGTCCAGCGCCTGCCGGTCGCGTGCGGCCAGGATCATGCGGCCCACGCGCGGGTCCAGCGGCAAACGGCTCAGCTCGTGGCCGATGGGCGTCAGCTCGTTGTCGTCGTCCACCGCGCCCAGTTCACCCAGCAGGTCGTAGCCATCGGCAATGGCCTTGGCGCGGGGGGCTTCCAGGAACGGAAACTGCTCGACCTGGCCCAGGCGCAGGCTCTTCATGCGCAGGATCACGCCGGCCAGGCTGCTGCGCAGGATCTCGGGGTCGGTGAATGGGGGCCGGCCGGTGAACTCCTTCTCGTCGTACAGCCGGATGCAGATGCCGTTGGCCACCCGCCCGCAGCGGCCGGCGCGCTGGTTGGCCGCGGCCTGGCTGATGGCCTCGACCTGCAGCTGCTCAACCTTGGTGCGGTAGCTGTAGCGCTTGACCCGCGCAAAGCCGCTGTCGATGACGTAGCGGATGCCCGGCACCGTCAGCGAGGTCTCGGCCACGTTGGTGGCCAGCACGATGCGCCGGCCGTTGCCGGGGTTGAACACCGCCTCCTGCTCGGCCTGCGACAGCCGGGCGAACAGCGGCAGGATCTCGGGCTGCGGGCCGCCCTTGTGCTGGCGCGCCAGGTGCTTGCGCAGGTGGTCGGCGGCATCGCGGATCTCGCGCTCGCCGGGCAGGAAGACCAGGATGTCGCCCGAGCCGTCGCGCCACAGCTCGTCCACCGCATCGGCGATGGCTTCGTCGAGGCCGTACTCCGCGGGCCGGCCGCCGGGCCGCCCCAAGGCCGGCGCGCCCCCTTGGGGGGCCGGCGACGCAGTCGCCTTGGGGGCTTCATTCCACTCGAACGGCCGCCAGCGCTGCTCGACCGGGAACAACCGGCCCGAGACCTGGATCACCGGCGCCGGGCCGTGGATGCTTTCGAAGTGCTTCGCAAAGCGATCGGCGTCGATGGTGGCCGAGGTGACGACAACCTTCAGGTCCGGCCGGCGCGGCAGCAGCTGGCGCAGGTAGCCCAGCAGGAAGTCGATGTTCAGGCTGCGCTCGTGCGCCTCGTCGATGATGAGGGTGTCGTACTGGCGCAGGTCGGGGTCGCCTTGCGTCTCGGCCAGCAGGATGCCGTCGGTCATCAGCTTGACACTGGCACCGGGCTGCAGCCGGTCCTGGAAGCGCACCTTGTAGCCCACCACCTCGCCCAGCGGCGACTGCAGCTCGTCGGCGATGCGCTTGGCCACGCTGGTGGCGGCCAGCCGGCGCGGCTGGGTGTGGCCGATCAGGCCCTTGCCACCCGCCCCGAGGCCGCGGCCCAGCTGGAGCGCGATCTTGGGCAGTTGGGTGGTCTTGCCCGAGCCGGTCTCGCCACAGACGATCACCACCT
>MESD01000106.1:0-274 GCA_001770815.1 Burkholderiales bacterium RIFCSPHIGHO2_12_FULL_69_20 | reverse complement strand
CCTCGCGCCGGGCGGAGACCGGCAGCGATTCGGGAAAGGTGATGGCCGGGACGGCGCTGGCGACGGGAGAGGACACGGGGCGCGCATTATCCGCGCGCGCCCGTTCAGGCCTGCCGTGGCGCGTAGGTGATGACGTTCAGCGCCGCCCCTTGCCGGTCGAGGATGACGGCGAAACGGCCGACGCCGGGGATGTCCTCGGGGCCGTGCACCACCTTGCCGCCGAGCTCGGTGCAACGCCTGGCCGTGGCGTCGACGTCGGCCACCGTCACGTAGC
>MESD01000105.1 GCA_001770815.1 Burkholderiales bacterium RIFCSPHIGHO2_12_FULL_69_20 | reverse complement strand
CCACGCACCACCGCGATCACCGGCTTGTCGAGGTTGGCCAGGCCGGTGATCACGCGGTGCGCGCGTTGAACGCGCTGCCGGCCGGAAAGCACGTCCAGGCTCTGCATCGTGCCGACATCGGCACCGGCGCAGAAGGCGCGACCCTCGCCGCGCAGCAGCACGGCCCGGACCGCGCCGTCCTTCTGCAGCGCCAGCGTCGCGTCCGCGAGCTGCTCCATCATCTCCGGCGTCAGCGCGTTCAATCGCTCCGGCCGCGCCAGGATCAGATGCGCCACTGCGCCGTAGCGCTCGATTCGAACCGTCATATGGGTCTCCAGGGGCGACCGGCTTGCACCAACCAGTCAGGCGCCGGGAAAGATGTGCCCGGCAATCACGTTTTTCTGCGTCTGCGTCGTGCCGCCGGTGAGCGTGAGCATGCGCACGTCGCGCACCATGCGCTCCAGCGGCAGCGAGCCGAAGTAGCCGTAGCCGCCGAACATCTGCTGGCATTGCACGGTGACGCGCTGTGCCATCTCGGTGGCAAAGACCTTGGCGATGGAGCACAGCTGGGGGTCGGGCTTGCCGGCGTCGATCAGCGCCAGCGCCTTGTAGCAAAGGCAACGCGCGGCCTCGATTTCGATCAGCGAATCGACCATCAACCAGCGCAGGCCCTGCATCTCGCTGAGCTTCTGGCCGAACTGCTCGCGCACGGTCATGTACTCGCGTGCCAGATCGAAGGCGCCCTCGGCAACGCCCAGCGCCATCACGCCCATGCCGACGCGGGTGCCGTTGTAGATGGTCAGGGGCTTGACGAAGCCGCGCGAGTTCTGCGGGTCACCCAGGGTCACGACGTTGGCGGCAGGCACGCGCACGTTGTCGAAGAACAGCTCGTTCTCGGCCGCACCGCGCACGCCCATCTTGCCTTCGAGCTTGCGCACCGTCAGGCCCGGCCGGTCGCGCTCGACGACGATGGTGCCGATGCCCTTGGCCCCGCTGGACGCGCCGAAGCGCGCGTACACCAGGTGCATGTCGGCGCGGTCGCCGAAAGTGGTGAATATCTTGCTGCCGTTGATCAGGTATTCATCGCCGTCGCGCACCGCCGCCGTGCGGATGGCGGTGCCATCCGACCCGGCCTGCGGTTCGGTCCAGGCGATGCTGCATTCGAGCTCGCCGCTGACGAAGCGCGGCACCAGTCGGCGCTTGAGCTCATCGGGCCCGTGGTTGGCAATGATGCGCGGTGAGACATTCTGGTCGTGCACGATCATCGCGGTCAGCAGATCGACCTTGGCCAGCTCTTCGATCACCAGATAGGTGCTGACCAGCCCGGCACCAGAGCCGCCGAATTCCTTGTCGACACTCAGGCCCAGGTAGCCCAGTTCGGCCAGCCGGTGCTTGTTTTCCTCGGGGAAGGTTTCCTCGCGGTCCCAGCGTGCCGCGCGCTCGCGGAACTCGCGCTGTGCCAGCTTGCGCGCGGCATCACGCAGTTGCAGCTGTTCTTCGGTCAGGTCGAAATCCATGCGGGCCTCATCGGGTCGTCATTTGGTTTTCAGGCCCATCAGGCCGGCGATCAGGTTGCGCTGCATCTGCGAGGTGCCTGCGGTGATGGTGGTGGCGCGCGCGTCGCGGTAGTGGCGCTGCATGTCGAACTCCATGATGTAGCCATAGCCGCCCATGATCTGCATGCCCTGGTTGGCGATGTTGGCGTAGGCCTCGGAGCCGAACAGCTTGGCCTGAGAGATCGCCATCAGCGCGTCCTCTCCGCGCGACAGCTGCCAGGCGGCACGCCACATCATCAACCGGCTGGCCTCGACCGCAGTCTGCATGTCGGCCAGCATGTGGGCGATGGCCTGGAAAGTGCCGATCGGCTTGCCGAACTGCTTGCGCTCCTTGGCGTAGGCCAACGCCAGGTCGACCGCCGACTGCGCGCCTCCAACGTAGCCGGCCGCCGTCATCAGACGTTCGAGCTGCAGGCCCGAGAGCATGTAGCCCCAGCCCTTGTGCGGCTCGCCCACCAGGCGGTCGGCACTGACGCGCACGTCATCGAAGAAGATCTCATAGGTGCCCAGTGAACGCCGACCCAGCGTATCGAGCTTGCGCAGCGTGATGCCCGGCGTGTCCTTGTCGACCAGGAACAGCGACAGGGCCTGCTGGTGCGGCCCTTCGGGTTGCGTGCGCGCGTACAGGTTGATGACGTTCCTGTCGGCGCCGGCGCCGGTGGAAAACACCTTCTGCCCATTGATGACCCACTCGTCGCCGTCGCGCCGCGCGCTGGTGCGCATGGCGCCGGCATCCGATCCGGCGCCCGGCTCGGTCATCGAGATCGACATGCGAATGCTGCCGTCCAGCAGCTTGGGCAGCCAGTACGCGCGCTGCGCCTCGGTGCCGTTGTGCAGGATGTTCAGGCCGTTGAAGACGCAGGTGCCGTAGGCGCCGAGGAAGTCGTAGCTCTTGCGCCCGAGTTCTTCGGCGATGACGGCGAAGTCGATGACGCTGCCACCCAAACCACCCACCGACTCGGGGAATGGCATGCGCAACAGGCCCATCTCGACGAAGGCGTCGTACAGCTCGTAGGGGTAGCGTGGCTCGGCATCGCAGCGCCGGATGTACTCGGGCGTGGCAATGCGGTCCATCATCGCGCGCACGCTGTCGCGCAGCAGGTTCTGTTCCTCGGTGAAGCTGAAGTCCATGTCGCTTTGTCTCGCTCGTTCAGCGCGCCACGAAGGGCGGCAGACCGGTTTGCGCCGTCAGGCCGCCGTCTGCCACCAGCGCCGCACCGGTGATGAATGAGGCCTCGTCCGAGGCCAGGAACAGAACCGTGTTGGCGATCTCGTCGGCCTCGCCCATGCGCCCCAGCGGGTGCACGGCGGCCATCGCGCGGCGCACCTCGGCGGCGCGCTCGCCGGCCAGCACCTGCGTGACGCGGGTGTCGACGCCGCCCGGACAGACGCAGTTGACCCGGATGCCGTCCCGCGCGCATTCCAGCGCCGCCGAGCGCGTGAGGTTGATCACCCCGGCCTTGGCCGCGTTGTAGGCCGACATGCCGTAGTCGCCCGCCGTGCCGGAGATCGACGCGGTGTTGACGACCACCCCCTTGCCCTGGCGCCGCATCACCGGCAGGCAGTACTTCAACCCCAGGAACACGCTGGTCAGGGTCACCGCCAGGATGCGGTTCCAGGCCTCGAGCGAATAGTCGGCCAGCAATGCCGGCTCGCCGTAGCCGGCATTGTTGAAGAGCACGTCGATGCGTCCGTAGCGGTCGAGCGCCAGTTGGACGGTGGCCTGCACAGCGTCGGGGTCGGCGGCATCCATCTTGATCCAGACCGCCTGGCCGCCCTGGCCGACGATGCCGGCTGCCGTCTCCTCGGCCCGCCTGCCGCTCAGGTCGGCGACCACGACACGCGCACCTTCCTGCGCGAAGCGGCGCGCGGTGGCCGCCCCGATGCCGGCGCCCGCCGCGGTGACGATCGCGGTGCGTCCATCGAATCTTCCAGTCATGGCGTGGCTCGGCGTCACCGCGTCAATGTTCGACCGCGCCCATGGGCAAGAACGTGATGGTCTCGGTGAACTCGACCAGCACCTCGCCATGCTGGTTGATCACGCGGTGGCGCAGGTCCATCAGCGTGTAGCCGCGCGAGGTCGGTGGGCGCAGCCAGGCCTCGCCTTCCACGTGCACCGTGTCGCCCGGGAAGAGTGCCGCCTTGACGCGTGCGTCGACGCTGGTCATGCCGCCGAAGGGGCCGTGTTCTCGCCCCTCGAGCACCTTGTCGATGATGCCGGCCACGGTGGGCGCGAGCAGGCCCATGCCCACCGAGATGATCATCGGCCCCGGCGCGAAGCGATTGCGGTGCTTGCCCGACATGTGGGTCTTGATGTACTCCATGTCGATGAAGAAGGGCTCATGCAGGCCGACCACGTTCACGAAGGTGACGATGTCGGATTCGGTGATGGTGCGGTTGTGCGTCTTGAACGGCACCGTGTTGGCGCCAGCCGGGGGATCAATGGGCATGGTGTTGTCTCCGTGTGGGGTTTGGTGAATCACTCGGCACCGGGTTTCAGGCAGTCCGGCATCTTGGCCAGCGGGAAACCCTCGTAGGGCACCGAGCGGCTGTGCTCTTCGAGCTTCCAGGTCTGGCGCGCGTTGGGCACCCCGCCATCGACGCGAATGAACGAACCGGTGATGTAGGCCGCGCCTTCGGACAGCAGGTAGACGATGGCCGACGAGACCTCGGCCTCGGTGCCGTAGCGTTGCAGCGGCGCGGTCTTCATCAGGCTGCGGAACTTGGCCTTCATCTCCGGGCCGTAGGTGTCGAAGCCGCTGCTGGCCACGAAGCCGGGCGCCACGGCATTGACGCGCACGCCAGCATGGCCCCACTCGCACGCCGCCGTCTCGGTGAACGACAGCATGCCGGCGCGCGCCGCGCCGCTGTGCGCCATGGTCGGCATGCCCATCCACATGTCGGCGATGATGTTGACGATGGCGCCGCCATGGGCCTCCATCCACTGCGTGTAGGCCTCGCGCGAAACGAGAAAGCCGCCATGCAGGTTGTTGCGCACCACCGCGTCCCAGCCCTTGAGCGTGATGTCGCGTACTGGCTGCGGGTACTGGCCACCGGCGTTGTTGACCAGCCCGTCGATGCGGCCGTGCGCGGCGAGAACGTCGCTGATCATCTGCTTGACACCGGGCTCGTCGCGGATGTCGCAGGAATGGGTGCTCACCTTGGTGCCCGGCGCCGCTCGATCGATCTCGGCCTGCACCGCCTGCAGCTTCTCGATCTTGCGGCCCACCAGCGCCACGGACGCACCGAGGTTGGCCAGCTCGTGCGCGGTGCAGCGGCCGATGCCGCTGCCCCCGCCGGTGACAATCACGGTCTGGCCCGCAAGCAGGCCGGGACGATAGATGGAACGGTAGGCAGTGTCACTCATGGGCTTCCTTCGGAAACGGTGGCCGGTTTGAGCATGAAATTGCCGTGGCCAATGGCAATGGGTTTGTCAGGGCTGGACTGCCAGGCTTCGATGCGCAGGTGCGCGACGCGCTGGCCCTGCTTGACCATGAAGACATTGGCGTAAACGTCCTCGGGCCTGCCCGAGCGCAGGAACTCGAAGCTGAAGTTGATGGTCTTGGGCAGATCGGCGCTGTCCATGTGCCACAAGAGGTAGAACAGGCCGGTGCATTCGAGAAATCCACCGATCGCGCCGCCGTGCAGGGCCGGCAGCACCGGGTTGCCGATCAGCTTTTGATCGAATGGCAGCGAGGCACCGAACTGGTCACCCTTGACTTCGATGCGCATGTTCAGGAAGCGCGCATAGGGGATCAGGTCCACCAGCGGGGTCCAGTCGCGGCTGGCTCGCGACGCCGTGAGTACATCATTGAGGTTCATGCTTTGAAGGCCTCTTCAAGCGAGATGACCGGTCCGCCGGTGAACATGAAGATCGCGGCCGAAGTTGCGATCGGATCGTCAGGCGTGTCGTGATAGGCGCAGCCGCGCACGAAGGCCAACTCGTTGTTGAGCTTGTAGCAAACTGCGCCGCCCAGGATGTCTCGGCCCGGCGTTGCGGGCTTGAGGTAGTCGATGCGCAAGTCCAGCGTGGCCATGCCGCGCAGCTTGTTCATGCGCACAAAGATCGCCAGACCGTAGCAACTGTCGAGCAGCGCCGTAATCACGCCACCGTGGATGACACGTGTCTTCGGGTTGCCGATCAGCCGCTCCTCGTACGGCACCTTGATCACACACCACTCCGGCTGCACGCTGTGCAGCGTCAACCCCAGCTCTCGGCTGTAGGGCGAGATCACGGTGATCTGCTGCCACTTCTGGACGACCAGCTCATCCGCCAACGATTGCTCCGGCATCTTTCCTCCTGTGTTGATTCGGGCCTGCGCATTACATGCGCTTGGCCACTTCTTCGAGCATCACTTCGGTGGCCCCGCCACCGATGGCCTCGACGCGCGCGTCACGCACCATGCGTTCGATCGCCGCCTCCCGCATATAGCCGAAGCCGCCGTGGAACTGTTGGCAGTCGTAGAGCACCTCGTTGACGAGTTCGCCGCAAAGCGCTTTGACCATCGACACCTCCTTGACGCACTCCTTGCCCTGCGAATCCAGCCAGGCTGCGTGGTAGACCAGTGCGCGGCCGGCCGCTACCTGCGCCGCGCGCATCGCCAGGCGCTGCCGAATCGCCTGCTTGTCCCACAGCGTGGCGCCGAAGGCCTTGCGGTCGCGCACGTAGCCCACCGTCATCTCGATGGCACGCGCGGCCT
>MESD01000104.1:15320-42077 GCA_001770815.1 Burkholderiales bacterium RIFCSPHIGHO2_12_FULL_69_20 | reverse complement strand
TGCCTGCCGTGCCGGCCGGGCGCTGGCCCCACCGATCGCGCCTGACGGCATGAACGACGACACGAGCAACCAGCCCGGACGCGACAGCGAGCAGCGGCTGCGCGACGACGCCACGCGCTGTCGGGTCATGATCGAGCAGTCGCGTGACGGCGTGGTGGTGCTCAACACCGACGGCACGGTCGACGACGCCAACCAGGCCTTTGCCGATCTGCTGGGCTACAGCCTGGCGCAAGTGATGCAGATGCGGGTGTGGGACTGGGACCTCACCGAAACCCGCGAGCAGTTGCTGGACTCGCTCGGCGCGCCCGACTATCCGCCGCGATCCGAGCAGATCAACATGCGCCGCCAGGGCGGCGACGTGATCACGGTGGACGTCAGCATCAGCCGCCTGGAGCTGGGCGGGCGCAACGTCTTCTTCTCGGTCTGCCGCGACATCACCGCCCGGCTGGCCATCGAGAACGCCCTGCGCACCAGCGAAGCCCGCTACCGCGCCACCTTCGACAATTCGCCGGTGGGCATTGCCGAGAACGCGCTCGACGGCCGCTGGATCAGCGTGAACCCGCGCCTGTGCGAGATCACCGGCTACAGCCGCGACGCGCTGCTGGCCCTGGATCACAACCTGCTCACCCATCCCGATGACGTGGTGCCCGCGTGGCGCCAACTTCGGCGGGTGCTGGAGGGCGAGTTGCCGTCGGTGACGGTCGAGAAGCGCTATCTGCGCCAGGACCGCAGCATCATCTGGGTGGCGCGCACCAGTTCGTTGGTGCGCGACGCCAGCGGCGCGCCGAGTTATTACGTGTCGATCGTCGAGGACATCACCGAGCGCAAGCGGGCGCAGTCCGAACTGGCGCGCCATCGCCAACAGCTCGAGCTGGAGGTCGGAGAGCGCACCCAGGCGCTGCAACTGGCGCTGCAGGCGCAGTCCGACAGCGAGCACTTCCTGCGGTCGATTGCCGACAACATCCCCGACATGGTGGGCTACTGGGATGCGCAGCGTGTGCTGCGTTATGCCAACCGGTCGTACCGCAGCTGGTTCTCGCCGCACGATGACCCGGTGGGCCAATCACGCGAGGTGATGTTTGGCGATCCCGATACCGATGCCGGCGAGATGGCCTTCGCCGCGGCGCTGGCCGGGCGGGCGCAGCGCTTCGAGTACGCCCTGGTCAACGACGCCGGCGAGGTGCGCCACGCCTGGGTGCACTACGTGCCCGATCACCAGAACGACCGCGTGGCGGGCTTGTTCGTGCTGGTCTCCAACATCACCGATTTCAAGAAGGCCGAGCTGCGGCTGCAGGCGCTCAACGAGCAACTGGTGGCCGCGCGCGATCGTGCCGAGGCTGCCAACCGCGCCAAGAGCGCCTTTCTGGCCAACATCAGCCATGAGATCCGCACGCCGATGAACGCCATCATCGGCCTCACCCACCTGATGCGGCACGACGCCCGCGATGGTGTCGGCGCCGAGCGCCTGGCCAAGGTGTCGCAGGCGGCCAACCACCTGATGGGCGTGATCAACGATGTGCTCGACCTGAGCAAGATCGAATCCGGCAAGTTGCAGCTGGTGATGACCGACTTCGATGTTGAATCGCTGCTGACCCGCACCTGCAGCCTGGTGGCCGAGCGCATGCACGACAAGGGGCTGGCGCTGCGGGTGGTGGCCGACGGCGTGCCGCCGGTGCTGCGCGGCGATGCGGCACGGGTCTCGCAGGCCCTGCTCAACCTGATGAGCAACGCGGTGAAGTTCACCGACCACGGCGCCATCGAGCTGCGCTGCGAGCGGCTCTCTTCGGGCACCGACAGTGATGCCCCGCACCTGCGCTTTTCGGTGCGCGACACCGGCGTGGGCGTGCCCGCCGACAAGATCGGTGATCTGTTCGGCAACTTCGAGCAGGTCGACGCCTCCACCACCCGCCGCCATGGCGGCACCGGCCTGGGCCTGGCCATCACCCGCCGGCTGGCCTTGTTGATGGGCGGCGAGGTGGGTGTGGACAGCGCACCGGGGCAGGGCAGCTGCTTCTGGTTCACCGCCCGCTTCGAGCATCCGCGATCGTCCGCCGCGCCGCTGGCCCTGGCGAGTGCACCGCGGCCCGTGCAGCCGGCCGCACCCGAGGGGCCGGCGTCGCATCAAGGCCTTCGTGGCGCCCGCATCCTGCTGGCCGAGGACAACCCGATCAACCAGGAAGTGGCCGGTGAGCTGCTGCGCGCGGTGGGGTTGTTGGTTGACGTGGCCCACGACGGTGAGCACGCCGTGCGGCTGGCGCGCCAGCAGGCGTACGATCTGGTGCTGATGGACATGCAGATGCCGGTGATGGACGGGCTGGCGGCCACGCGTTTGCTGCGCAGCTTGCCGCAATACGCCCGCACCCCCATCCTGGCCATGACGGCCAATGCCTTCGGTGACGACCGCCAGGCCTGCCTGTCCGCCGGCATGGACGACCACCTGGCCAAGCCGGTGGAACCCGACCTGCTCTACGCCATGTTGCTGCGCTGGCTGCCTGCGCATGCGCCGCTGGCCGACCCGATGGCCGGCGCGCCGGCCGGTCGACCCGCCGCGCCGGTGGCCGCCCAAGTGGTTGCGGCGCCCGGCCCGGCCACGCCCGATTTCTCGGACATCCCCGGGCTGACGATGGCGCGTGCGCTGCTGTACCTGCCGGGGCGTGACCAGGTCTATGCCCGGGTGCTGCACCAGTTTTCAGACAACTACCGCGGTGGCCTGCCCGGTCTGGACGACGCCATGCAGGCAGCACGCTGGAAAGACGCGCGGCGGCAGTTGCACTCGTTGCGCGGTGCCTGCGGCGCGGTGGGCGCCAGCGACGTGATGAGCCGGGCGCTGATGCTCGAGCGTGCGTTGGAGAGGCTCGAACCGCCCGACGAAACGCCCGACAAAACGCCCGATGACCCGCCCGACAGCCAGGAAGCGCCCACGCCCACGCCGCTGGCGCAGGCGCATGCCCTGCAGACGGCGCTGCGGTGCCTGGCCCAGGCGATCGACCAGCGCCTGGCCGATGCGGCAACGCAGTCGCCCGCGGCAACGCTTGACGCCGAAGCGCAGGCTGCGCTGGACGTGGCCCTGGCCGATCTGGCGCGATTGCTCGCGGTGGCCGATTTCCGCGCCACGGGCCGATTTCGGGCGCTGGCGCCCGACCTGCGTGCGACCGCCGGCGACGAGGCGGCACGCCAGGTGGAGCGTCCGCTTGAACTGCACGACTACGACGCCGCGCTGCTGGCCTTGCAGGCCCTGCAAGCCCGGCGCCAGCCCGGGCCGGTACATCCAAACCTGCTTCAGTAGCGGTACACGCCGCGGCCGCTCTTGCGGCCCAGCCAGCCGGCGGCCACCATCTCCTTGAGCAGCGGGCAGGGCCGGTACTTCGAGTCGGCGTACGCCTCGACATAGACGTTCATCACCGCCAGGCACACGTCCAGGCCGATCATGTCGGCCAGCGCCAGCGGGCCGATCGGCTGGTTGCAGCCCAGCTTCATGCCGGCGTCGATGTCTTCGGCGGTGGCCAGGCCCTCGGCCAGCACGAAGAAGGCCTCGTTGATCATCGGGATCAGGATGCGGTTGACGACGAAGCCCGGCGCGTTCTTCACCGTGATCGGCGTCTTGCCCAGCCGCACCGCCATCGCGTGCACCGCGTCGTGGGTGGCGTCGCTGGTCTGCAGGCCGCGGATGATCTCCACCAGCGCCATCATCGGCACCGGGTTGAAGAAGTGCATGCCGATGAAGCGGTCGGGCCGGCGCGTGGCCGCGGCCAGCTTGGTGATCGAGATCGAGCTGGTATTGGTGGCCACCAGGGTCTTGGCCGGCAGCAGCTCGTCGAGCTGGGCCAGGATCTTGCGCTTCAGGCCCTCGTGCTCGGTGGCGGCCTCGATCACCAGCTGGGCGTCCTTCAGCGCGGCATAGTCCACGCTGGCGTGGATGCGCGCCAGTGCGGCGTCCTTGGCTTCGGCGCTCAGCTTGTCCTTCTTGACCAGCCGCTCCAGGCTGGCCGACACCGAGGCCAGCCCGCGCTGCACCGCGGCCAGGTCGATGTCGACCATCACCACGTCGAAGCCGCTGACGGCGCAGGCCTGCGCAATGCCGTTGCCCATGGTGCCGGCGCCGATCACGCCGATGGTCTGGATGTTCATGTCTTGGCTCCTGTCGAAAGTTTCGATGTTGGTTTGCTGCAGTGCAGCAGCTTAACCGCTGGCATCATCTCCGGGCCCTGTTCACCACCATGTTCACCACGAGACCACGCCATGAACCGTCCCCCCTTCCGCGCCGACCAGGTGGGCAGCCTGCTGCGGCCCGCCGCACTCTCTGAAGCGCGCGCCCGGCACCGTGCCGGGCAGCTCGACGCCGTGGCGCTGCGCGCGGCCGAGGACGCGGCCATCGCCGAGGCGGTGCAGCGCCAGCGTGCCTGCGGGCTGCAGTCGATCACCGATGGCGAGTTCCGCCGCGACTGGTGGCACCTCGACTTCCTGGCCCAGCTCGACGGCGTGGCCCTGGTCGACAACGGCGGGCAGAAGTTCCGCATCGCCGGGCAGAGCGAGCAGCCGCCGATCGTGTCGGTGACCGGGCGCATCGGCTGCAGCGCGCCGATCATGGCCGACCACTTCGCCTACCTGGCCAGCCTGACGGCGGGCACCGGCTGCACGCCGAAGATGACCATCCCGTCGCCATCGATGCTGCACCTGCGCGGTGGCCGCGCCGCGATCTCGCGCGAGGTCTATCCCGATCTGGATGCCTTCTGGCACGGCGTGGCCGCCGCCTACCGCGTGGCCATCCGCCACCTGGCCGATGCCGGCTGCCGCTACCTGCAGCTCGACGACATCACCTTCGCCTACCTCTGCGACCCGAAGATCCAACAGAACTGCCGCGACAACGGCGATGATCCGGCCGCGCTGCCGCAGCGTTATGCGCAGGTCATCAACGCCGCACTGGCCGACCGCCCGGCCGACATGGCGGTGACCATCCACACCTGCCGCGGCAACTTCAAGAGCGCCTGGGTGGCCGAGGGCGGCTACGACCCGGTGGTCGAGGCGATGTTCTCGACCGACGTCGACGGCTGGTTCATGGAGTTCGACAATCAGCGGGCCGGCGGCTTCGAGCCGCTGCGCAAGCTGCCGGCCGGCAAGCAGGTGGTGCTGGGCCTGGTGACCACCAAGCTGGGTGAACTGGAAAGCGCCGACGCGCTGGTGCGCCGCATCGACGAGGCCGCCCAGGTGGTGCCGCTCGACCAACTGTGCCTGTCGCCGCAGTGCGGCTTCTCGAGCACCCATCATGGCAACGCACTGTCGCAGGACGATCAGTGGCGCAAGCTCGAGCGGGTGGTCGAGGTGGCCCGGCGCGTCTGGGGTTAGCTCAAGCGCCGCGCGGTTTCCCTAGAAATCAGGGTGGACGCGCGAGTGGGGCGGCTGCAGCATCGACCCTGCCACAACCAGGAGACTCCCATGGCCACCCGCCAGCGCCGCACGCCCTACATCCTCAACTGCCTGCCCTCACCCAAGCCCGAGAAGAACTGGACCCTGGAGACCGCCGAAGCCGCCGGCATCACCCCCGCGCGGCGCAGCCGCGCCGGCGCAGCGGCGGCGGCCGGCGGCAATGTCGACCTGCGTGAAGCGTGGTGGAAGGTGGGTGATCAGGGCAACACCGGCTCGTGCGTGGGCTGGGGTGCGGCCGACGCGGTGCTGCGCTGGCACTTCGTGAAGGCCGGCCGTCTGGCCAAGACCGAACGGCTGTCGGTGCGCTACCTGTGGATGGCCGCCAAGGAGACCGATGTCTACACCACCCGGCCCACCAGCTTCATTGAAAGCGACGGCACCTGGCTGACGGCGGCGCTGGGCCTGGCGCAAAAGTACGGCGTGGTCACCGACAAGGTGCTGCCCTTCAAGCTGGGCGGCCAGTCGCAGATGTACACCGGCACGGCCAACGCGTTCTACGCCATCGCTTCGCAGCGGCGCATCTCCAGCTACTTCAACCTCGGGCGCAACCTGGCGGCCTGGCGCGATTGGCTGGCCACCAAGGGCCCGATCCTGACGCGGCTGGACGTGGACGAGGCCTTCATGCAGGCCACCGCCAAGAAGGGCAAGCTCGACAGCTTCACCGCCAACAGCGGCATGGGCGGCCATTGCGTGGCCCTGGTGGGCTACGTCAACGGCCGCTTCATCGTGCGCAACAGCTGGGGCACCGGCTGGGGCGACAAGGGCTTTGCCTATGCCGCCGACACCTACGCCCAGCCGGCTTTCACCGAGGCCTACGGCGTGGTGGTCTAGCAGCGCTCAAAGATGGCTGCAATGCCCTGGCCGCCGCCGATGCACATGGTCACCAGGGCATAACGGCCGCCGGTGCGGTGCAGTTCGTAGATGGCCTTGGTGGTGATGATGGCGCCGGTGGCGCCGATCGGGTGGCCCAGCGAGATGCCCGAGCCGTTGGGGTTGACCTTGGCCGGATCGAGCCCCAGTTCCTTGACCACCGCGCAGGCCTGCGCGGCAAAGGCCTCGTTGGACTCGATCACGTCCATGTCGGCCACCGTCAGGCCGCAGCGCGCCAGCGCCTTGCGGCTGGCGGGCACCGGGCCGATGCCCATGATGGTGGGTTCGACGCCGGCATGGGCATAACCCACCAGGCGGGCCAGCGGCTTGAGGTTCTGCGCCTTCACCGCGTCGCCGGCGGCCAGCACCACGGCGCTGGCGGCGTCGTTGATGCCCGAGGCATTGCCGGCCGTCACCATGCCGTCCTTCTTGAAGGCCGGGCGCATCTTGCCCAGCGTGTCCATCGTGGTGTCGGCCTTCACATGCTCGTCAGTGTCGAAGGCCACCTCGCCCTTGCGGCTCTTGATCATCACCGGGACGATCTGGTCCTGGAAGTAACCCGCGGCGATGGCGGCGGCGGCGCGACGGTGGCTCTCGGTGGCCAGCTCGTCCATCATCTGGCGGTTGATGCCGAACTGCTCGGCCACGTTCTCGGCGGTGATGCCCATGTGGATCTTGTGGAACGGGTCGTGCAGCGCGCCGACCATCAGGTCGAGCATCTGGGTATCGCCCATGCGCGCACCGAATCGCGCCGACGGCACCAGGTAGGCACCACGCGACATCACTTCGCAGCCGGCACCCACGGCCACGTCGCAATCGCCCAGCATGATGGCCTGCGAGGCCGAGATGATGGCCTGCAGGGCCGAGCCGCACAGGCGGTTGACGTTGAAGGCCGGCGTCTCCTTGCTCAGCCCGGCGTTGATGGCCGCCACGCGGCTGAGGTAGACATCACGCGGCTCGGTGAGCACCACGGTGCCCATGGCCAGGTGGCCCACGCTGTCGGGGGCCACGCCCGAGCGCTCGAGCGCGGCCTTGACCGCCACGGTGGCCAGATCGGCCGGCGTGGTGTCCTTGAGCGTGCCGCCGAAGGTGCCGATGGCGGTGCGGGCGGCGCTGACGACGTAGACGTCACGGGTCTGGGACATGGCGGAATCTCCTGGCGGTGGGTTAGGGTGAACGGTGGGTGGGGCGCAGCATAGGCGTCCAATTTTGCAACGGGCTGACATCGCTCAAGTCAGCGGCAACACGCCCCGGGTCACGTCACGTTGGCGACCGCCCGGCCACGGGGCCGGTGGTTGAATCCGGCCGCATTGCAGCCATTGCACTGGAGACCACCATGTTTGCCGAACCCTCTGCCCGCACCCAGGATCTGCTCGACCGCATGCGAGCGTTCTTCGACCGGCACATCCACCCGAACGAGGCGCGGCACCACGAAGAGTTGCATCAGCGCCGCCAGGCCGGCACCGCCTGGGAGCCGATGACGCTGATCGAGGAACTCAAGCCGCTGGCGCGCCAGGCCGGGCTGTGGAACCTGTTCCTGCCGCACAGCCACCGGGCGCCCGAGGGGCTGAGCAACCTCGACTACGCCCCGCTGTGCGAGCAGATGGGCCGCGTGATGTGGTCGGCCGAGGTCTTCAACTGCAACGCGCCCGACACCGGCAACATGGAAACCATCGAGCGCTACGGCAGCGAGGCCCAGAAAGACCAGTGGCTGGAGCCGCTGCTGCGCGGCGAGATCCGCTCGGCCTTCCTGATGACCGAGCCGGCGGTGGCCTCGTCGGACGCGACCAACATCCAGTGCAGCATCGATCGCGACGGGGACCACTACGTCATCAACGGCCGCAAGTGGTATTCATCGGGCGCCGGCGTGTCGACCTGCGCGATCTTCATCGTGATGGGCAAAACCGACCCGGACGGCCCGCGCCACGCGCAGCAGTCGATGGTGCTGGTGCCGCGCAACACCCCGGGGGTGACGGTGCTGCGCCCGCTGCATGTCTTCGGCTACGACGACGCGCCGCACGGCCACATGGAAGTCGTGCTCGAGAACGTGCGCGTGCCGGTCGACAACATCCTGCTGGGCGAGGGCCGCGGCTTCGAGATCGCCCAGGGCCGCCTCGGCCCGGGCCGCATCCACCACTGCATGCGCAGCATCGGCGCGGCCGAACGTGCGCTGGAGATGATGTGCCAGCGCCTGTCGGGCCGCATCGCCTTCGGCAAGCCGCTGTCGCAGCAGAGCGTGTGGGCCGAGCGCATCGCCGAAAGCCGCTGCATGATCGACCAGGCCCGCCTGCTGACGCTGAACGCCGCGCACCGCATGGACGTGGTCGGCAACAAGGTGGCCAAGGCCGACATCGCGATGATCAAGGTGGTGGCGCCCAACATGAGCTGCAAGGTGGTCGACTGGGCGATCCAGGCCTTCGGTGCGGCCGGCGTCAGCCAGGACACCTGGCTGGCCGAAGCCTATGCCCACCAGCGCACGGTGCGCATCGTCGACGGCCCGGACGAGGTGCACCGCAACGCCATCGCCAAGATCGAGCTGGGCAAGTACGCGCCGGCCAAGGCCTGAACCGCGGTCAGCGATAAATGCCGTCCCACGGCCCGGGCTGCACCTGGGCCGTGAGGCCGTCCTCGCTGGCGGTGGGCCGGTTCAGCGTGAACATCGATTCGGGCGACACCACCGAGTAGTCCATGTAGCCCAGCCGCGCCAGCGGGCGCATGGAGCCGGTCTGCACGATGCCGTCGTCGATGTAGCGGTCGTCGATGTAGACCGCCAGCACCTCGCCGATCACCAGGGTGTAGCCCACCGGGGTTGGGCCGCCGGGCTTGCCGGCGGGCACCGGCAACTCGATCACCTGCCAGACCTTGCATTCGAACGCCGCCGGCGCCTGCGCCACGCGCGGCGGCTTCACGCACATCGATGGCGCTTCGGCCAGGCCGGCCAGGCCGAACTCGTTGACCCCGGGCGCCACCGGCGCCGAGCTGAGGTTCATCGCTTCGCGCAAGTCCCAGTTGGCGATCGAGCAGGTGAACTCGCCCGTCTCTTGGATATTGCGCAGCGTGTCCTTGTGGCCGCCGGACGAGAACATCAGCATCGGCGGCCGATCGCTGACCGCGTTGAAGAAGCTGTAGGGCGCGAGGTTGGGCACGCCGTCGCGGTTGATCGTGGCGATCCAGCCGATCGGCCGCGGCACGACCAGCGCCTTGAACGGATCGAACTTCAGGCCCGGTGCGCGGGCAGAGGTGGGGTAGTGCATGCGGGCTGGCGACAGTGAAGGGTGCGTCCAGTATCGAGGCGCGGCGGCGCCGCGGCTGCCGCGTGCCGGACAATCAGCGCCGATCCCGGTGCCCCCCATGAACTTCAAACAGCTCGAATACTTTGTGCATGTGGCCGAATTGGGCAGCTTCAGCAAGGCCGCGCTGGTGCTCGACATCGCCCAGCCCGCGCTCAGCCGGCAGGTGCGGGCGCTGGAGATCGAACTGCGCGAGACACTGCTGCTGCGCAACGGCCGCGGCGTGGTGCTGACCGAAGCCGGCCAACGGCTGTACGAGCATGGCGTCAACATCCTGCAGGCGCTGGCCCAGGCCGAGGCCGAGATGGGCGCCAACCGCGACGAGCCGCTGGGCCGCATCACCATCGGCCTGCCGCCGTCGGTGGGGCGGCAACTCACGCTGCCGCTGATCGACGGCTTTCAGCGGCTCTGCCCGAAGGCGCGGCTGGCCATCGTCGAAGGGCTGTCCAGCCACATCACCGAATGGATCACCACCGGCCGCGTCGACCTGGGCCTGCTCTACAACCCCGAAGCCCAGACGGCGCTGGAGATCACGCCGGTGATCGAGGAGTCGCTGTGCCTGGTCTCGCCCGGTGGCAGCACGCGGGCCACAATCCGCGGTGCAGCGGCCGGTGCGGTCACGGTGCTGCCGCTGGCCGAACTGCCGCTGTATCCGCTGATCGTGCCCGAGCGCAGCCACGCCATCCGCAAGCTGCTGGAAACGCGGGCCGTGCTGGCTGGCCTGAAGCTGAACATCGCCTGGGAGGTGTCCAGCATCGCGGCCATCATCGACCTGGTCTGCGCCGGCTACGGCCACGCCGTGCTGCATGCCAGCGCAGTGGCCGCGTCGGGCCGCGCCGACCAGTTGCGGGTGCGCACGCTGGTGCAGCCCAACCTCAACAGCATGCTGTGCCTGGCGGTCTCGGCGCACAAGCGGCCCAGCCCGCTGATGCGACAGGCCACGCGCTTGCTGACCGAACTGGTGCGGGCGTTACTGCAGGGCACGGCAGCGCAGTCGCAGCCGGGCTGATCGGTGCGCCCGACCCCGCGGGGCTGGCACATCGGTGCATCGCGGTTGGCCATGCCGGATTGATCTAGCTGCTATCCGCAGCCATGCCTGTATTGACCGGCTTCTGGCCGCCAGAATGCGGCCACTGCAACCGCTGGAGGGCGGCTTGATGAGCACTGCAATGGTCCGATGGTCGATCCGTGGCGAGCCACTGGCATGCGTTCGCGCCTGACCGGCATCTCGTCGATGGCCACGCGCATGCTGCTGGCCGAGCTGGCGGCCGACTACCGGCAGCGGCACGGCATCGAGGTGGTGTTCGAGTCGGTCGGCGGTGTTGATGCGGCCAGGCGGGTGCAGGCCGGCGAAGCCTTCGATCTGGTGGTGCTGGCGTCCGATGCCATCGAGCAGCTGATCGCCTCGGGGCATGTGCTGGCTGGCAGCCGGCGTGATCTGGTGCATTCGGGTGTCGCGATCGCGGTGCGCTCGGGTGCGCCGCACCCGGACATCGGCGGTGAAGACGCGCTGCGCCGTGCCGTGCTGGCCGCCGCCCGCATCGGCCATTCAACCGGGCCCAGCGGCGTGCAGTTGCTCAAGCTGTTCGATCGATGGGGCATCACGCCAGCCTTGCAGGGCCGGCTGATCCAGGCACCAGCGGGCGTGCCGGTGGGCGCGCTGGTGGCGCGTGGCGAGATCGATCTGGGCTTCCAGCAACTGAGCGAGCTGATCCACCTCGAGGGGATCGACGTGCTCGGCCCGATGCCGCCATCCATCACGATCGACACCGTGTTTTCGGCCGGCGTGTGCACCGCATCGACCCAGCCTGACGCGGTGAGTGCGCTGCTCGACCACCTGACTTCACCGCTGACCGCCGACGCCAAGCAGCGCCAAGGCATGACGCCGGCCTGACCCTCGGCCCCAGAACCCGACCCCAGGAGACCTCGATGATCATCGACGTGCACGGCCACTACACCACGGCGCCCAAGGCGCTGGAGAACTGGCGCAACCAGCAGATCGCCGGCATCCAGGATGCTGCGCTGATGCCCAAGGTCAGCGACCTGAAGATCAGCGACGACGAGTTGCGCGAAACCATCGAGCTGAACCAGCTGGCCAAGATGCGCGAGCGCGGCAGCGATCTCACCATCTTCAGCCCGCGCGCCAGCTTCATGGCCCACCACATCGGCGACTTCAACGTCAGCAGCACCTGGGCGGCGATCTGCAACGAGCTGTGCTTTCGGGTGTCGCAACTCTTTCCCAACAGCTTCATCCCCGCGGCGATGCTGCCGCAAAGCCCCGGCGTCGACCCCGCCACCTGCATCCCCGAGCTGGTGAAGTGCGTCGAGCAGTACGGCAACGTGGGCATCAACCTGAACCCCGATCCGTCGGGCGGCCACTGGACCAGCCCGCCGCTGAGCGACCGCAGCTGGTACCCCATCTACGAGAAGATGGTCGAGTACGACATCCCGGCGATGATCCATGTGTCGACCAGCTGCAACGCCTGCTTCCACACCACCGGCGCGCATTACCTCAACGCCGACACCACGGCCTTCATGCAGTGCCTGACCAGCGATCTGTTCAAGGACTTTCCGACGCTGAAGTTCCTGATCCCGCACGGTGGCGGCGCGGTGCCTTACCACTGGGGGCGCTTCCGCGGTCTGGCGCAAGAGCTGAAGAAACCGCTGCTGACCGAGCACCTGCTGAAGAACATCTTCTTCGACACCTGCGTCTACCACCAGCCCGGCATCGACCTGCTGACCAAGGTGATCCCGGTCGACAACATCCTGTTTGCCAGCGAGATGATCGGCGCGGTGCGTGGCATCGACCCCGAGACCGGCTTCTACTACGACGACACCAAGCGCTACATCGAGGCCAGCACGCTGCTGACCCCGGCGCAAAAGCAGCAGGTGTACGAGGGCAACGCCCGCCGCGTGTTCGGCCGGCTCGATGCCCACCTGAAGGCCAAGGGCCTCTGACCCCCGATCGCCACGGAGAACACCCATGAGCTACTACCAACTCGGCGTCGTCAAACGCCACATCGTGCGCGCCGACCGCGCTGCGGTCGAGAAGTTGTCGCGCTTCGGCGTGGCCACCATCCACGAGGCCATGGGCCGCGTGGGCCTGATGAAGAACTACATGCGGCCGATCTACACCGGCGCGCATGTCTGCGGCACCGCCGTCACCGTGCTGCTGCAGCCCGGCGACAACTGGATGATGCATGTGGCGGCCGAGCAGCTGCAAACCGGCGACGTGGTGGTGGCGGCCTGCACCACCGACAACGAGGACGGCTTCTTCGGCGACCTGCTGGCGACATCCTTCCGCGCCCGTGGCGCGCTGGGACTGATCATCGACGGCGGCGTGCGTGACGTGAAGGACCTGACCGAGATGGACTTTCCGGTGTTCAGCCGCGCGGTCAATGCCAAGGGCACGATCAAGGCCACGCTGGGCTCGGTGAACGTGACGGTGGTGTGCGCCGGCGCGGTGGTGCACCCGGGCGACGTGGTGATCGCCGATGCCGACGGCGTGGTGGTGGTGCCCGCCGCGATGGCCCAGCAGGTGGCCGACGCGGCCGAGGCGCGCGAGGCCAACGAGACCGAGAAGCGCGCCAAGCTGGCGGCCGGCGTGCTGGGCCTGGACATGTACAAGATGCGCGAGCCGCTCGAGAAGGCCGGCCTGAAGTACATCGACTGATGGCCATGAGCGTAGCCCCCCAGCAGTGGCATGTCGGCCTCGTCGGCTACGGCGAGGTCGGCCGCATCCTGGCCGAAGACCTGCGCGCCCAGGGTGTGACCGTCAGCGCCTGCGACCTGAAGCTGGCCGGTGGCCAGGCTGCCGCGCTGCGCACGCACGCCGCATCACACGGCGTGCAACTCACCAGCAGCCATGCCGAACTGGCCACTTGCGCCGATTTCATCGTCAGCGCCGTCACCGCCAGCCAGACCGAGGCGGTGGCACGGGCATGCGCACCGGCGATCCGGCCCGGTGTCTTCTTCCTCGACTTCAACTCAGCCTCGCCGGGTGCCAAGCAGCGCGCGGCCGCGCTGATCGACGGGGCCGGCGGGCGCTATGTCGAGGGCGCGGTGATGACCTCGATTCCGCCCTATCGCATCAAGGTGCCGCTGCTGCTGGGCGGCGCCTGGGCGGGCGAACTGACGCCGCTGCTCAACGCGCTGGGCTTTGCCGCCAAGGTGGCGAGCGACCAGCTGGGCGTGGCCAGCGCCACCAAGATGTGCCGCAGCGTGATGATCAAGGGCCTGGAGGCGATGGTCATCGAGAGCTTCACGGCGGCTCGCCACTACGGCGTCGAGGATGCGGTGGTCGCCTCGCTCTACGAAACCTTTCCCGGCATCGATTGGGAAAAGCAGGCCGCGTATTTCTTCCAGCGCGTGATCGAACATGGCCGGCGCCGCAGCGAAGAAGTGCGCGAGGTCGCCGAGACTGTGCGCGACGCCGGCCTGACACCCTGGAGTGCCAGCGGCACCGCCGAGCGCCAGGCCTTCGTGGCCGACCTGGCCGATGCCGGCGTGTTCGGCGAGAGGGGCACGCCCGACTTCGCACGCCGTGCCGACTGGCGGGTGGAAGCCGACCGCATCCTGAAGGCTGCGGGGGCCGACCCCATTCCGGCCCACGCCAAACCCAAGGATTGAGTGATGAACAAACCCACCACCGGTGACTTCACCAAGACCTCAGGCTGGATGGACTGGCACGACGGCCCGGCCAAGCCGCGCTTCCAGCTGCCGGCCGGCGCGGTCGATGCGCATTGCCATGTGTTCGGCCCGGGCGGTGAATTCCCCTACGCACCCGAGCGCAAGTACACGCCCTGCGACGCTTCAAAGCAGCAGCTGTACGCGCTGCGCGACCACCTGGGCTTTGCCCGCAACGTGGTGGTGCAGGCCACTTGCCACGGCGCCGACAACCGGGCGATGGTCGACGCGCTGATGCACAGCGGCGGCAAGGCGCGCGGCGTGGCCACCGTCAAGCGCAGCATCAGCGATGCCGAGCTGCAGGCGCTGCACGCGGCCGGCGTGCGCGGCGTGCGCTTCAACTTCGTCAAGCGCCTGGTCGACTTCACGCCCAAGGACGAGTTGCTGGAGATCGCCGGGCGCGTCAGCGAGTTGGGCTGGCACGTGGTGATCTACTTCGAGGCGGTGGATCTGCCCGAGCTGTGGGACTTTTTCACCGCAGTCCATGACCAATGCGCCACCCCGGTGGTGGTCGACCACATGGGCCGGCCCGATGTGAGCCTGCCGGTGGACGGCCCGCAGTTCGCCTTGTTTCAGAAGTTCATGCGCGAGCACGCCAATGTGTGGAGCAAGGTCAGCTGCCCGGAGCGCTTGAGCATCACCGGCCCAAAGGCGCTGGATGGCGAGCCGGGTTTGGCCGATGGCGCCTACCGCGACGTGATCCCGTTCGCCCGCCGCATCGTCGAGCAGTTCCCCGACCGTGTGCTGTGGGGCACCGACTGGCCGCACCCCAACCTGAAGGACCACATGCCCGACGACGGCCTGCTGGTTGATTTCATCCCGCACATCGCGGTCACGCCCGATCTGCAGCGCAAGCTGCTGGTCGACAACCCGATGCGCCTTTACTGGCCCGAGGAGAACCACTGATGGCACTCGACAAACCCTACCAGGACGTGCCCGGCACGACCATCTTCGACGCCGAGCAGTCGCGCAAGGGCTACCACCTGAACCAGTTCTGCATGAGCCTGATGAAGGCCGCCAACCGCGAGCGCTTCAAGGCCGGCGAGCGGGCCTACCTCGACGAGTGGCCGATGACCGAGGAGCAGAAGCAGGGCGTGCTGACGCGCGACCTGAACCGCTGCATCGCCGCCGGCGGCAACATCTATTTCCTGGCCAAGATCGGCGCCACCGACGGCAAGAGCTTTCAGTACATGGCCGCCAGCATGACCGGCATGACCCAGGACGAGTACGCGGCGATGATGCTGGCCGGTGGCCGCTCGCCCGACGGCAATCGGTACATCGGAGAGAAGAAATAATGGCCAAGATCACTGCCAGCGTCTACACCTCGCACGTGCCGGCCATCGGCGCCGCGCTCGATCTGGGCAAGAGCAACGAGCCGTATTGGCAGCCCGTCTTCAAGGGCTATCAGTTCTCCAAGCAGTGGATGAAGGACAACAAGCCCGACGTCATCTTCCTGGTCTTCAACGACCACGCCACGGCCTTCAGCCTGGAGATGATCCCCACCTTCGCCATCGGCACGGCGGCCGAGTTCCAGCCCGCCGACGAGGGCTGGGGCCCGCGCCCGGTGCCCAAGGTGATCGGCCACCCCGAGCTGGCCGCGCACATCGCTCAGAGCGTGATCCAGGACGACTTCGACCTCACCATCGTCAACAAGATGGACGTGGACCATGGCCTGACCGTGCCGCTGAGCCTGATGTGTGGCCAGCCGGAGGCCTGGCCCTGCCCGGTGATCCCGTTTGCCGTCAACGTGGTGCAGTACCCGGTGCCCAGCGGCAAGCGCTGCTTCATGCTGGGCCAGGCCATCCGCCGCGCGGTGGAGAGCTTCGATCAGGACCTGAACGTGCACATCTGGGGCACCGGCGGCATGAGCCATCAGTTGCAGGGCCAGCGTGCCGGGTTGATCAACCGGCCCTTCGACAACAACTTCCTCGACCGGCTGATCGCCGACCCGGCAGGGCAGGCTGCCGTGCCGCACATCGACTACGTGCGCGAGGCCGGCAGCGAAGGCATCGAGCTGGTGATGTGGCTGATCGCCCGGGGCGCGATGGCCGACGTGGCCGGTGGCAAGCCGCCCACCGTCAAGCACCGCTTCTACCATGTGCCCGCCAGCAACACCGCGGTCGGCCACTTGATCCTGGAGAACAACCTATGAGCAAGACGATCAAAGTGGCGCTGGCCGGCGCTGGCGCTTTCGGCATCAAGCACCTGGACGGCATCAAGAACATCGATGGTGTCGAGGTGGTGTCGTTGGTCAGCCGAGAGATCGAGAAGACCCGCGACACCGCGGCCAAGTACGGCATCGCCCATGTGACGACGGATCTGGCCGACAGCCTGGCGCTGCCGAAGGTCGACGCGGTGATCCTGTGCACGCCCACGCAGATGCACGCGGCGCAGACCATCGCCTGCCTGAAGGCCGGCAAGCATGTGCAGTGCGAGATCCCGCTGGCCGACACGCTGGCCGGCGCACAAGAGGTGGTGGCGCTGCAGAAGGCCACCGGCCTGGTGGCGATGGCCGGGCACACCCGGCGCTTCAACCCCAGCCACCAGTGGCTGAACCAGAAGATCAGGGCCGGCGGTTTCAACCTCCAGCAGATGGACGTGCAGACCTACTTCTTCCGCCGCAGCAACATGAACGCGCTGGGCCAGGCCCGCAGCTGGACCGACCACCTGCTGTGGCACCACGCCGCGCACACCGTCGACCTGTTCGCCTACCAGGCCGGCTCGCCCATCGTCAAGGCCAACGCGATCCAGGGTCCGATCCACCCGGTGCTGGGCATCGCGATGGACATGAGCATCCAGCTGAAGGCCGCCAACGGCGCAATCTGCACGCTGAGCCTGAGCTTCAACAACGACGGCCCGCTGGGCACCTTCTTCCGCTACATCGGCGACACCGGCACCTACCTGGCACGCTACGACGATCTGTTCGACGGCAAGGATCAGAAGATCGACGTGTCGCAGGTCGATGTGTCGATGAACGGCATCGAGTTGCAGGACCGCGAGTTCTTTGCCGCCATCCGCGCAGGGCGCGAGCCCAATTCGAGTGTGGCGCAGGTGCTGCCTTGCTACCAGGTGCTGCACCAGCTGGAGCAGCAGCTGGCCGCGTAAATCCGCTGTCAGCCCACTACCGAACAGCGCTAACCTCCCCCGATCAACCGCATCCCGTAGTCCCTTACCAACGCCCCAGGAGACAGAACATGAAGATGACCCGCAAAACCTTGATGGGCGCGCTTGTCGGCGCCGCCTTGACCGCCCTGGCCTCAGGCGCCTGGGCGCAGACGGTGACGCTGCGCTTCCACCAGATGCTGCCGCCGCAGGCCACGATTCCGGCCAAGGCCATCAAGCCTTGGGCTGAAGCCGTCGAGAAAGCCAGCGGCGGCCGCATCAAGGTGCAGTTGTTCCCCAGCATGCAGCTCGGTGGCAAGCCGCCCGAGTTGTTCGACCAGGCCAAGGACGGTGTGGTCGACCTGACCTGGACGGTGCTGGGCTATACGCCGGGCCGGTTTCCCAAGACCGAAGCCTTTGAACTGCCGTTCACCACCGGCTCTGCCGAGGCATCGTCCAAGGCCTTCCAGGAGTTCGTGCAGACCCAGGCGATGGACGAGTTCAAGGACGTCAAGCTGATCGCGGTGCACACCCACGGCCCCGGCATGTTCCACAGCAAGAGCGCCATCACCAAGCTCGAGGACTTGAAGGGCATGAAGGTGCGCGGCGGCTCTCGGGTGATCAACATCATGCTCGAGCAGCTGGGCGCCACGCCGGTGGGCATGCCGGTGCCGGCCGTTGGCGAGGCGCTGTCCAAGGGCGTGATCTCGGCCACCACCATCCCCTGGGAGGTGGTGCCGGCGGTGAAGGTGCAGCAGATCGTCAAGAACCACACCGGCTTCAGCGGTGACAAGGGCCTCTACACGCAGACCTTTGCGGTGGCGATGAACAAGGCCAGCTACGACAAGCTGCCGGCCGATCTGAAGAAGGTGATCGACGCCAACAGCGGCATGACCGCGGCGGCGATGTTCGGCCGCGCGATGGACGACGGTGACAAGGCCGGCCTGGCGCTGGCGCAGAAGGCCGGCAACAACATCATCACGCTCGATGCCGCCGAGACCGCGCGCTGGCAACGCGCCGCCGCCGGCGTGCGGGCAGTCTGGTACAAGGAAGTGGCCGCCAAGGGCCTGGATGGCCCGAAGCTGGCGGCCGAGGCCGAGCGCCTGATCGCCAAGCACGCCAAGTAGTCAGCGAGGCGCGCGCCGCGCCAGATGACGGGACAACCTGTGGCTGTCCCGTCCAGCCCTCACCATCATGAACATCTTGATCTACCGGCTCAGCCGAATGCTGACCTGGGTTGGCGGGGCCGTGCTCACCGTCATCGCGCTGATGAGCGTGACCAGCATCGTGGGCCGTGCGCTGTCGTTCACCGGACTGGGGCCGGTGCCTGGTGACTTTGAACTGGTGGAAGCGGGCACCGCGCTGGCGGTGTTCTGCTTCCTGCCCTGGGCCCATCTGCGGCACGGCCACGCCGTGGTCGACCTGCTCTGGTCGCACTACCCACCGGCGCTGCAGCGGCTGTTGTCGACGGTGTCGGACCTGCTGATGCTGGGGGTCTGGTCGCTGCTGACCTGGCGCATGGCGGTCTCGATGGACGACTACCACGGCAACGGTGAGGTCACCTTCATCCTGCAGTTTCCGGTCTGGTGGGGCTATGCGGCCTCGCTGGTGCCGGCGGCCTTCGGTTGCCTGGTCTACGCCTGGCGGCTGCTCGAAGACCTGGGCCTGGCCCGGCCCGGTGACGATCTGGGCGCCATCGGAGGAGGGCACTGATGGACCCGCTCTCTCTGGCAGCCTGGTCGTTTCCGCTGCTGCTGCTGCTGATCCTGCTGCGCATGCCCATCGGCCTGGCAATGCTGTTGCTGGGCTTGGGCGGGTCGTGGATGGTCTACGGCAGCATCTCGCCGCTGCTCAACCAGATGAAGACCCTGGCCTATGGCACGTTCTCCAGCAATTCACTGTCGATCGTGCCGCTGTTCCTGTTGATGGGCCAGTTTGCCGGCCTGGGGGGCATGTCACAGGCCTTGTTCAAGGCCGCTGAAGCCTTCATCGGGCACCGCCGAGGCGGTGTCGGCATGGCTGCCGTGGGTGCCTGCGCGGGCTTTGGCTCGATCTGCGGCTCGTCGCTGGCCACCGCGGCCACGATGGCCCAGGTGGCGCTGCCCGAGTTGCGTCGCGCCGGCTACCAGGGCGGCTTTGCCGCCGGCATCCTGGCCGCCGGTGGCACGCTGGGCATCTTGATCCCGCCGTCGATCGTGCTGGTGATCTACGCCATCCTGGCCGAACAGAACATCGCCACGCTGTTTGCGTCGGCCTTCGTGCCGGGGCTGCTCGCGGCGGTCGGCTACATGGCGGTCATCGCCACCGTCGTGCGGGTCAAGCCCGGCGTGGCGGGGCAGGTCGACCCGATGCCCTGGCCCGAGCGTTGGCAGGCGCTGCTGGCCGTGTGGCCGGTGATGCTGATCTTCATCGCGGTGGTGGGCGGCATCTACGCCGGCATCTTCACCCCCACCGAGGGCGCCGCCGTCGGGGCGGTGGGCACCGGCCTGCTGGCCTGGCGGCGGGGTGGCCTGCAGGGCCACAAGCTGCGTGGCGCCTTCGAGGCCACCGCCAGCGGCACCGCCATGGTGTTCATGATCGTGTTGGGTGCGGCGGCCTACAACACCTTCCTCGCGCTGTCGCAACTGCCGCAGGAGCTGGCCGGCTGGGTTGGCACGCTGGGCTTGTCGCCCTATGCCGTGTTGTGGGCCATCCTGGTGTTCTATCTGGTCTTCGGTTGCGTGATGGATTCGTTGTCGATGATCCTGCTGACGATCCCGATCTTCTTCCCAATGATCTCCGGGCTCGAGTTCGGCCTCAGCCCCGAGGAGACCGCGATCTGGTTCGGCATCCTGGTGCTGATCGTCGTCGAAGTCGGATTGATCACCCCACCGGTGGGCATGAACCTGTTCATCATCCAGTCGATGGCGCGCGACATCAAGATGCGCGACACCTTCATCGGCGTGCTGCCCTTCGTCGTCAGCGACCTGGTCCGTGTGGGCGTGCTGGTGGCGTTTCCGTCGATCACCTTGTTCGTGATGAGGCTCACCCAATGACCGCGCACCGCATGATTGCCGCGACGGCGGTGTCACCCATCGGCCTGGGCTGCATGAACCTGAGCCACGCCTATGGCCAGCCGCCGCCGGTCGAGCAGGCCGAGCGCCTGCTGCTGTCGGCACTGGACCGGGGCGTCACCTTGTTCGACACCGCGGCGCTGTATGGCTTTGGTGCCAACGAGTCACTGGTCGGCCGGGTGCTCAAGCCGCACCGCGACAAGATCATGCTGTGCAGCAAGGGCGGCATGGCCGGCGTCCGGTTCGACGATGGCATCAAGCGGGTGATCGACGGCAGCCCGGCGGCCATCCGTCGCAACTGCGAAGACAGCCTGAAGCGCCTGGGCACCGAGGTCATCGACCTGTACTACCTGCACCGCTGGCACAAGGCGGTGCCGATCGAAGAATCGGTGGGCGAGATGGCCCGGCTGGTGGCCGAGGGCAAGGTGCGGGCGCTGGGCTTGAGCGAAGTCTCAGCCAGCACGTTGCGCCGCGCGCATGTGGTGCACCCGATCGCCGCGGTGCAGTCGGAATACTCGCTGTGGAGCCGCAATGCCGAAATCGCGGTGCTGGCGGCCTGCCGCGAGATCGGCGCGGCCTATGTGGCCTTCAGCCCGGTGGCACGCGCCTACCTCACCGGCACGCTGCGCGACGTCAGCGGCTTTGATGCCAAGGACATCCGCCGCGCCATGCCGCGCTTCGCGCCCGACCACTACGCCGCCAACCTGGCGCTGCTCGACGATTACGCCGCCATCGCCAGCGGCGTGGGCTGCAGCCTGGCCCAACTGGCGCTGGCCTGGCTGCTGGCCAAGGGCGACCACATCGTGCCGATCCCGGGCACCACCAGCCTGGCCCACCTGGAAGAAGACCTGGGTGCAGCGGCCGTGCACCTGTCACCCGAGGTGATGGCGCGGCTGGATGCGCTGTTTGCCCCCGGCGCCATCTCCGGGCCACGCTACAACGCCAGCAACCAGGCCGAGATCGACACCGAAGACTTTCCCGGCGCCTGACAGAAGGTGTTGATGAGGTCCCGGCCATCACCGGCCGGCAAGACGCCTGTATCACGCCCGTATCACGTCCGGATCACACCCTTCCTCCCACGCAGTCGCCCGCCGTCTGCTCGATCGCCTGCCGCAGCCACTGGTGCAGCGGATCGGTCTGGTGCCGCACATGCCAGATCAGGTACATCGGCATCGTGGGGCAGGGCAGGGGCGGCGCCACCGAGGCCAGGCCGCGCATCACCGTGCCCGCCAGCAGGCTGGGCGCGGTGGCCAGCCAGGGCGTGCCATGCACAAAGGCCGGCACGGCGGCAAAGCCCGGCACGCTGACGACGAATCGGCGTGACACCCCGCGGTCGACCAGCCACTGATCGAGGTCGAGCGAGCGGCGCGGCTGGTAGACCACGGTGACATGCTCGGCCGCCAGATAGTCGGCCAGCGTGGCCGGCGCCGTGCGCCGGTCGGCATCGTAGAAGACGGCGTAGTGGTCCTCGAACAACCGCTTCTGCAGCAGATCACCCGCGTCGGGTGGGCGTGGCGAGATCACCGCCTGGCAGTGGCCGTCACGCAGCAGTTCGGGCACCGGCACGTTGGACGGGATCACCCGCAGCCGCAAGCGCGGCGCCTGTAAGCGCAGGCGTTGCAGCAGCGCGGGCAGCAGCAGATCACGTTGCAGGTCGTTGGCCGCCAGCGTGATGAGTCCGTCGAAGCTGGCCGGGTCGAAGCCACCGGTGGTGACGAAGCCGCGCAGGTCTTCCAGCAACAACCGGGCGCGCTGGGCCAGCACGTCGGCGCGCGCCGTGGCCACGATGCCGCGACCACTGCGCACGAAGAGCGGATCGCCGACGATGGTGCGCAGCTTGTCCAGCAGATGGCTCACCGCCGATTGCGTGACGCCCAGACGCTGGGCGGCGCGGGTGATCGATTGCTCTTCGTGCACCGCCAGCAGCAACTGCAGCAGGTGGCCGTCGAGGTCGGAATGATCGAATTGACTCATGGGTTCAATGAGTGAACTGGGCTTTTTCTGAATGATGTCCCATCGAATACTGCAGGTCTCGACCAAGCGAAGTGCGCTTGATCTGAAACAAATCGATGGAGACCGCGTGATGACGAATCCCCCGCCAAATCAGCCGCCAAATCAGCCGCCAAATCAGCCGCCAAATCAGCTGCCAAATCAGCTGTCCAAGCACCCACCCATTCCGGGCACCGTGATCTTTGATGGCGAGCAGGCCATCAAGGGCTACGCGCTGAACAAGATGTGCTTCTCGTTCAACGACGCCGCCAACCGCGAAGCCTTCGTGGCCGACGAGGACGCGTACTGTGCGCGCTATGGGTTGAACCCGCAGCAGCGCGAGGCGATTCGCGCGCGCAACGTGCTGCAGCTCATCGCCGCCGGCGGCAACGCCTACTACCTGGCCAAGTTCGCCGGCATCTTCGGGCTGGACATGCAGGACATCGGGGCCCAGCAGACCGGGCTGAGCAAAGCACAGTTCCAGGCCAAGCTGGTGGCGGCCAATCATCAACCGCGGAGCGTCTGATCATGGCCAAGATCATCGGTGGCATCACCACCTCGCATGTGCCGGCCATCGGCCGCGCCATCGCCAAGAACCTGCAGCAAGACCCGTACTGGAAGCCGTTCTTTGACGGTTTCGTGCCGGTCAGAAAGTGGCTGGCCGAGGCCAAGCCCGATGTCGTCATCGTGCTCTACAACGACCATGGGCTGAACTTCTTCCTCGACAAGATGCCCACCTTCGCCATTGGCGCGGCGCCCGAGTACCGCAATGCCGACGAGGGCTGGGGCATCCCGACGGTGCCGGCCTTTCGGGGCGACGCGGCGCTGTCGTGGCACCTGATCGAGTCGCTGGTGGGCGAGGAGTTCGACCTCACCACCTGCCAGGAGATGAAGGTCGACCATGCCGTCACCTTGCCGATGGCACTGCTGTGGCCCGACCAGCAATGGCCGGTGCGCATCGTTCCGGTGTGCATCAACACCGTGCAGGCGCCGCTGCCCAGCGCCGCGCGCTGCTACAAGCTGGGCCAGGCGCTGGCCCGTGCCGTGGCCAGCTGGCCGGGCAACGAGCGCGTGGTGGTGCTGGGCACCGGCGGCTTGAGCCACCAACTCGACGGTGAGCGCGCCGGCTTCATCAACAAGGACTTCGACCTGAGCTTCATGGACAGTCTGCTCACCGACCCGACCTGGGCCACCCAGCACAGCACCCACCAGCTGGTGGAGCTGGCCGGCACACAGGGTGTGGAGTTGCTGATGTGGCTGGCCGCCCGCGGCACCTTGGGTGCCCAGGTGCAGGCCTTGCACCGCAACTACCACATCCCGATCTCGAACACGGCGTCGGGCCTGATGTTGCTGGAGCCGACGGCCTGAAGGCCGACAGGCATCGCAGGGCAGGGCGCCGTGCCCTGCCCCGATAGCCGCGCGTCAAAGACGCACTGTTTGCGGGTCGGGCACATTGCTGTAGAGCGCGATCACCTCGCTGGCACGGCGCGCCAGCACCGCGCGCTGGTTGATGTAGCCCTTGTCGGTGATCTCGCCCGCATCTACGCTGGGCGGCTCGTCGAGCAAACGCGCCCGCGTGGGTGCCTGTGATGAGCCGCCGCCGTCCTGGCGCATCGCCAGCAGGGCCTCACGCAGGCGCTCGGCCAGCGCATCGGGCGACAACTCGCGCACTGCCGGGCTGGCAAACACCAGCAGGCCCACCTCCTCGCGGTCGTGGCCGGTCACCACCACGTCGGCGGCCAACGGGTTCAGCGCGCTCACGGCCCGGGTGCGCAACGTGCCCACCGACACCCAGGTGCCACTCATCAGCTTGAAATCCTCGGCCACGCGGCCGTCGAAGGCCACACCTTGCGACGGATCGGTCTCGTCGACCAGCCGGCCGGCATCGCCGATCAGGTAGAAGCCGTCCGCATCGAAGGCCTTGGCGCTGAGCACGGGGGCGTTGCGATAACCCGCAAAGACGTTGGGCCCGCGCACCCGCATCTCCAGCTTGCCGCCATTGGGCACGAACTTGATCTCCACGCCCGGCAGCGGCCCGCCGATGCAGCCAGCCTGCTCGATCGGCCAGTACAGCGAGGTCAGTGCCGGCGCGGTCTCGGTGGCGCTCCAGGCCGAGGTGAACCACACGGGCCGTCCGTTCGGGCCGCGCGTGCGGCGGGCCACGCCTTCGAGCCGCTGCCACAGGCTTTGCGGCAGCGCGGCGCCCGCGTAGAACAGCGCTTCGAGGTTCTGGAAAAAATCATTGGCGAAGCTGTCGTCCTGCTCGAGGTAGGGCAGCAGCATGTCGAAGCCGCGTGGCACGTTGAAGTGAAAGTTCGGCTTCACGTCACGCAGATTGCGCACCGTCTTGTCGATCATGCCAGGGGCCGGGCGCCCTTCATCGATGTAGAGCGCGCCGCCGTGGGCCAGCACCATGTTGAAGTTGTGGTTGCCGCCGAAGGTGTGGCTCCATGGCAACCAGTCGAGCAGCGTCAATCGATGGCGGTTCAGGAACGGCCACACCTGCGCGATCTGCTGCTGATTGGCGGTGAGCATGCGGTGGCTGTTGATCACGGCCTTGGGCAGGCCGGTTGATCCACTGGTCAGCAGGAACTTGGCAGGATCGTCCGGGCGGACTGCGTGATAGGCCGCCAGCACCGCGGGCGTTTCGGCGGTCTGCAGCAAGTCAGGCAGCGACAGCGCGCCTGGAAACTCCGCAGCACGGCTGCTGAACAGCACCGGCGCCGCGCGACCCGACCAACTGGCCAGCGCCGCGCCGTAGACCGTCGGATCAGACGCGTAGACCAGCGCCGGGTCCAGTGCATCGAGCATGCCATGCACCTTGCTGTGGTCCTTGGTCAACCGGCAATAGGCGCTGGAGATGGTGCACACCGGCCGGCCCACATGCATGCTGGCCAGCAGCAGCAAGGCATGGTCGACCGCGTTGTCGCTGAGCACGACGACCGGTTTTTCGGTCGGAAGACCCAGATCGAGCAGCGCCTGCCCGAGGCGGCCGACCAGTTCACGCACTTGCCGATAGTTCAGTTCACGCCAAACTTGGGTGGCGTCGCGCTCGGCCAGGAACAACGCATCGGGCGTGGTGGCGGCCCAATGTTCCAGCCACGCGCCCACACACCGTGCGTAAGGCTGCAGCGGCTCGGGGTGGCGCAGCACAAAGCTGCCGCCGTCCAAAACCATGCGTTCGGCGCGCGGCGGCGCCAGGGCACTGTCATCGTCGAACAAGCGCAGGTGGGTCATTCGTGGTCCTTGCTGAATCGGCCGGTCAGCCCGCCCGTGCATCAATCGGCGGGGGACATCAAGACGCGCACTATAGTGCAACATTTCGCCGCGGCAGCACAAGCGCGAAAGCCCTGCCAGCAACGGGTGCTGGCAGGGCTTTCGGTGCCGGGGTCCAGCGCCAGCCGCAAGCGGCCGGCGTCACATCAAGGCTTGCTGCCGCCTTCAGCGTCGGCTTCCTTGCAGCTGGGCGAGCAGACGAACTGCGCCTTGCCCAGCAGCCGTCGCGACTTCAACTGGCTGCGTGGCCGATGCTTGCCGCACAGGAAACACGACATGGTGGCAGCGCCAAAGGCGCCTGCCGCGGTGAACGGTGAACCAGGGGTCTTGCTGCGATAACGCAGCCCGTCGGAATCGATGGAGGTCTTGGTATCGGCTTTGGCCATGGGTGTGTGGGGCGGGCGTTGAAGTGGCTGCGCAGGGATCTGCGCATCACTGCGGCTGAATGCAAGATCCGGCCCAGGTGAATGCATTATGCCACAGTTCAAATAGTTAACATAATATACATCGTCGCGCTTATAGATGCGCCTGGGCCCAAAGACAGGCAATCCGCCAGATCTCGCTACCACTCGATGTTCAACGGCCCCACCGGCACGCCAGCAGTGGCGTCGGACGCCGGCGCTGTCGATGCGGCGGCCACCGCGGTGGCCGCCGCCTGCAACTGGTTCTGGCCAGCCGCTTCTCGGCAAACCACTGTCATCTGCGCCGATCGCTGGGGCGGATCGATCCACGCGGATGCGCCGTTCATCCAGCCCCGCATGCGGCCGTCGATCTTCTCCGGCGATTGACCCTGGGCGGCTTGCCGCACGATCTCGCCGCCTTGCGGGCACAAACGCTGCGCTTCGCGGCGCAAGTCAACCAGATCGGCGCCGATCAATTCATAGGCCGACACGTCGACGTGGCCGGTCGCCAGCGGGCGCACCTCCAGCAACGTGGCGCAGCCCGCCAGCCAGGCGCATGCCGCTGCGGGCAGCCAGGCCCAGCGCAAGCGCATCGCTGGCATTCAGTCCGCCTGCCGCGATCCGTCGCGCTCGCCGAAGGCATGGCCGTGGGACTCGTCAACGGCC
>MESD01000104.1:10657-15312 GCA_001770815.1 Burkholderiales bacterium RIFCSPHIGHO2_12_FULL_69_20 | reverse complement strand
GGCAGACGCGGCGATGCAGCCGCTCCAGGCGCTCGGAGCATTCGATCTTGGCGAACACCGCCTGGGGATCGAGCATCAGCGCAAACGGGTTGACGTTGCTGGGCAAGGATTGCATGGTGGCGTGTCCTGGTGAGATCGGCGCGGGCAATTTGCCCGTGAAGCCAATGTAGGACGCGCCCTGGCGCGGCTGAAGTCGGCCCAGCGACATGCGCACTGTCAGCGTTTGGCTGACAAGCGCGTCATCCACCGCGGCCTGGCCGCGTGCAAAACACGGCAGATCAGCGTGCGGCTGCGGCCAGCCGCGCTGCCAGTGATTCACGTTTGGCACGGCCCGCAAAATCGGCCGCGCCCAGATCCAGATCGTTGCGCAATCGCGCATCGGCGCCCCGCTTCAGCAGCAAGTCGACCGCGGCTTCGGGCCCGTACTGCGCCGCCATCATCAGCGGCGTGGTGCCGTTGGGTGATCGTGCGTCGGCGCGCGCGCCCCGGGCCAGCAGCAATTCCACGGCCTTGGCGTCGGGCGCGGAGGCGGCGTAGTGCAGCGGCGTCCAGCCCCGGGGATCACTGCCCTCGCCGCCTTGCCCCCCCACTGCGCCCTCAATGCGCGCGCCCTTGTCCAGCAGCCGGACCATCCACGGCAGATGGCCTCGCAACGCGGCCATCATCAGCGGGGTTTCGCCCGCCGCGTTGGGCCGGTCGATCCGCAGTTGCGGATGGCTCATCAAGGTTTCAGCGACCTTGAAGGCTGCTTCACGCTGGCTGAGGTACAGCGGATTCTGACCCTTCTCGTCGAGCGCGTTCGGATCGAAGCCACGCACCATCAAGGTCATCACCGTCGACGCATCGTCATTCACGACAGCCTTGAAGAAGTCCTCGTGGGCGCCCGCTCTTGAGGAAGAAACTCCAATTACCAGAATTAGATAGGCGATGAATCGAAAGTGATTTCTCAGCATTTTCAAGGCTCCAGGTCAGGCTGCGGCAACCCGAACAGCTGCTCGAAGTTGCGGCTGGTGGCCTCGGCAACCTGCTCGACCGCCAGGCCCTTGATGCGCGCCAGTTCGGCCGCCACGTGCGGCACATAGGCCGGCGAATTGGTCTTGCCACGGTAGGGCACCGGAGCCAGGTAGGGGCTGTCTGTCTCGATCAGGCAACGCTCCAGCGGCACGAAGGCGGCCACGTCGCGCAGGGCCTGGGCGGTCTTGAAGGTCAGGATGCCCGAGAACGAGATCATGAAGCCCAGGTCCAGCGCGGCGCGGGCCACCTCGGCGGTTTCGGTGAAGCAGTGAAACACGCCGGTGAGCGCGCCGCCCGCCGCCTGCTGGGCCGCCGACAGCATCGACAGCGTGTCGTCCGACGCGCTGCGGGTGTGGATCACCAGCGGCTTGGCCACCGCGCGGGCCACGGCGATGTGCACCGCGAAGCGCTCGCGCTGCCAGGCCATGTCGGCCACGCTGCGGCCGTTCAGGCGGTAGTAGTCCAGCCCGGTTTCGCCAATCGCCACCACCTTGGGCTGGCCAGCCAGCGCCTGCAGGCGCGGTACGTCGGGCTCGTCCACACCCTCGTTGTCGGGGTGCACGCCGGCGGTGCACCAGAAGTTGGGATGCGCCAGCGCCAGCGCATGCACGGTGTCAAATTCCTCCAGCGTGGTGCAGATCACCAGGGCACGGTCGACCTGGGCGGCGGCCATGTCGGCGCGGATCGCATCGATGCGGCCGTGCAATTCGGGAAAGCTCAGGTGGCAGTGGGAGTCGACGAACATGGGGGAGGAATGGACAGGAGATCAGGACGCAGCGCCAACGCGGCGCATGGCGCCTGGCTGGCGCCGTGAGGGCATTGAGCAGGGCCGCCGCGCGCGGCTCAAACCGTCTGGGTGGGCCGCGACGACGAGATTTGGGTGCCCAGGATCTCTTCGATCTTGAGCTTGAGGTGCCGCGTCTTCTCGTCGGCCGGAAAGCGCACGCCCACGCCCTGCGTGCGGCCGCCTGAGGCGTTGGCCGGCGTGATCCAGGCGACCTTGCCGGCCACCGGATAGCGCTGCGGATCTTCGGGCAGCGACAGCAGCAGGTAGATGTCTTCGCCCAGCTTGTAACCACGCTGTGTGGGCACGAACAGACCGCCATCACTGAGCAGTGGCATGTAGGCGGCGTACAGCGCGCCCTTCTCTCGGAACACCAGCTGGATCACGCTGGGCCGGTTGCCGCCCGCGGGCGGGACGCTCATCGGGCCGGTGCTGGGGCTGCTGGGTTCGCTCATGCGCGTGAGTTTAGCGAAGCACCGCCGCGCAAGGGCACGCCTGCCGCCGGCCTCGGCCACACGGCAGTGGCTTGTGTCACGAGCGATTCGATCAACAGCCCGGCGTTCCACGGATGCTCGTCGTGCCGGGCGGCGCGCAGCAGGGCCTGCTGCCAGACACGCAGCGCGGCGGGATCGGCACCGGCGGGCAGATGTTGGGCCGCAAAGAAGCGCGGTGCGCCGCCGGCGGCCAGTACCTGGGCATCGTGGGCCAGCTTCAGCAGCAGCTCGACCACCCGCGGGATGCCACGGCCGGCCAGTGGCGATGCATCACCCGCTGCCACCCGGCGCGGCAACTCGGCCAGCAGCGCCGGGCCCATGCCTTCGCGCGCCCAGGCCAGTGCTTCCAGCGGGCTGCCGCCGGCCAGCGCCAGCAGCGCGGCGGGTTCGGCCAGGCCTTGCTCGCGCAGCCAGGCCTCGGCCTGGGCGGGCGGCGGCAACCCCAGCGGCAGGCGCTGGCAGCGGCTGCGCACGGTGGGCAGCAAGCGCTCGGGGTCGGCGCTGGTCAGCAGCAGGCGCATCGCGCCGGGCGGCTCTTCCAGCGTCTTCAGCAGCGCGTTGGCCGCGGGGCCGTTGAGTGCGTCGGCCGGGTGCAGCACCATCACCTTGCCGCGCCCTCGCCCGCTGGTCTGCTGCGACCAGGCGATGGCCTGGCGCACTTGCTCGACGCGGATGTCGCGGCTGGGCTTGGCATCGGCCTTGGTGAGCTTGCTGTCCTCGTCGTCGACCCAGCCCAGTTGCACTCGCAGCGCATCGGGCAGCACCAGCAGCAGATCGGGATGCACGCGGGTGGCCACCAGGTGGCAACTGGCGCAGCGCCCGCAAGGCTGGCCGCTGCGCGCCGCGCCAGGCGCCTCGCACAGCGTGGCCTGGGCCAGCAGCAGGCTGAATTCAAGGTGGCCGGCACCCGCCGGGCCGTGGATCAGCAGCGCATGCGCGCCGGCCAGCGCGGCCGAAGCCGCCAGTGTTTCGCCCAGCCAGGGCAGTGGCAGGCGGCCGTCGGCGGCCACGCCGATCTGCACGGTCTGAGTCGCTTCCTTGGCCATCACCCCTCCTGCCGGGCCAGCACGGCCTGCTGCACCTGGGCCCACACGGCCTCGCGCGGTTGGTTGGCGTCGATGAGGGCGAAGCGCGCCGGGTCGGCCGCGGCGCGCTGGGCGTAACCGGCGCGCACGCGGTCGAAGAAGGCCAGGTCTTCGCGCTCCAGCCGGTCCGCGGTGCGGGCGGCGGCGCGGCGGGCCGCGGCGGTGGCGGCGGGCAGATCGAACCACAGCGTGAGATCGGGCTGCAGCAGTGCCCCGCCCTGCTCGCCCGTCCCATTGCCCTGCACCCAGGCTTCCAGCTGCGCCAGCAGCGCGCGGTCGAAGCCACGGCCGCCGCCCTGGTAGGCGAAGGTGGCGTCGGTGAAGCGATCACACAGCACCACCGCGCCTCGGGCCAGCGCCGGGCGGATCACCACCCGCAAATGGTCGCGGCGGCCGGCAAAGACCAGCAGCGCCTCGGTCAGCGGGTCCATCTCACGCTGCAGGAACAACTCGCGCAGGCTTTCGGCCAGCGGTGTGCCCCCCGGCTCGCGCGTCAGCAGCACCTCGCGGCCGCGCGCGCGCAGCGCCTCGGCCAGCGCATCGATGTGCGAGGACTTGCCGGCGCCGTCGATGCCTTCGAAGGTGATGAAGCGGCCGGTGGCGGTCATCGGCGGGCAGGGGCGGAGTTCGGGCTGGGGGAGGATGCGGCCATGCCGCGCTGGAACTGGTTCACCGCCCGATTGTGCGCGGCCAGGTCTTTGCTGAAGACGCTGCTGCCGTCACCGCGGGCCACGAAGTACAGCGCGTCGGTGGGCGCGGGCTGCACCGCGGCGCGCAACGAGGCCAGTCCCGGCATGGCGATCGGCGTGGGCGGGAGGCCGCGGCGGGTGTAGGTGTTGAAAGGTGTGTCGGCGAGCAGGTCGCGCTTGCGCAGGTTGCCGTCGAAGGCCTCGCCCAGCCCGTAGATCACCGTCGGGTCGGTCTGCAGCGGCATGCCGATGCGCAGCCGGTTGACAAACACGCCGGCCACCAGGCCGCGGTCGGCGGCGCGGCCGGTTTCTTTCTCGATGATCGACGCCAGCACCAGGGCCTGCTCGGGCGTCTGGATCGGCAGGTCGGCGGCGCGCTCGGCCCACACCGCAGCCAGCCGCTGGCGCTGCATGCGCGCGGCGCGGCGCAGCACCGTCAGGTCGCTGACGCCGCGGCTGTAGAGGTAGGTGTCAGGGAAGAAGCGCCCTTCGGCCGGCACGCCGGGCTGGCCGATGGCGGCCATCAGGTCGGCCTCGCCCAGCGCCGCGGCGGCGGGCTTGAGGTGCGGCGCGGCGGCCAGCGCGGCGC
>MESD01000104.1:0-10645 GCA_001770815.1 Burkholderiales bacterium RIFCSPHIGHO2_12_FULL_69_20 | reverse complement strand
AGGTCCAGCCCTCGACCAGCCGCACCCGCTCGAAGGCCTCGTCGCCCTGCACCATCTTGGCCAGCAGCGTGCGCGGGGTGATGCCAGGCTCCAGCTCATAGCTGCCGGCGCGGATGCGGCGGGCGTCGCCGCTGAAGCGGAACCAGTGGTACAGCCAGCTTGCATCGGTCTGGACGCCGGCGCTCACCCACGCGGCGGCCACCTCACGCGGAGAGGCGCCGGGCTCGATCGACAGCTCGACCGTGGGCGTGGCCAGCGCCAGCGGCTGGTTCAGCCACCAGCGCACGGCGGCAGCGGTGCCGCCGGCGGCCAGCAGCACCAGCAGGATCAGCAGAAAGAGGAGGCGCCAGGGTTTCATGCCAGGGGCCACGGGCCGGGCTGCGGCAGCAAGCGGGTCAAGGCTCGGCCTGCCAGCGGTGGTTTGGGGGCGTGATGATAATCGGCGGCATGACCACCCCGACTCCGCTTTCTGGCGCCCTGCGCCTGACCGACTGGGGCGTGATCCGCGCCCAGGGCGCCGACGCCGCCAGCTTCCTGCATGGCCAGCTCACGCAGGACATGAGTTCGCTGCGCGAAGGCACGGCGCGGCTGGCTGGCTTCTGCTCGGCCAAGGGCCGGCTGCAGGCCAGCTTTGTCGTCTGGCGCGCCGATGCCGACACCCTGCTGCTGGCCTGCAGCGCCGACCTGCTGGCGCCCACGCTCAAACGCTTGTCGATGTTCGTGCTGCGCGCCAAGTGCAAGCTGAGCGACGCCTCCGCCGATTGGCCGCTGTACGGTCTGGTGGGGGCCGAGGCGCAGGCCTGGCTGGGCGACAGCGCACCCAGCCAACCCTGGGCCACCGCGGCGGCCGGGGCCGGCGTCGCCATCCGCCTGCCCGACGCTCAAGGCCAGCCGCGCTGGCTGCTGGCCCAGCCGGCCGATGCCGCCGCGCCCGCCCTGCCGGCGCTGGCGCCCGGCGACTGGCAATGGCTGGAAGTGCAGAGTGGCCTGGCGCGCATCAGCGCCGCCACCGTCGAGCAGTTCCTGCCGCAGATGGTCAACTTCGAGGTGGTGGGCGGCGTCAACTTCCAGAAGGGCTGCTACCCCGGCCAGGAGGTGGTGGCGCGCAGCCAGTACCGCGGCACGATCAAGCGCCGCACGATGCTGTTCGACAGCGACGCGCCGCTGGCCGTCGGGCAGGAGGTGTTCCACAGCGACGACCCCGGCCAGCCCGCCGGGCTGGTGGCGCTGGCCGCGCCGCGGCCGGGCGGCGGCGCCAGCGCGCTGGTGGAGATCAAGCTCAGCGCGCTGGAATCAGGCAGCCTGCATGCCGGCGCAGCCGATGGCCCGGTGCTGAGACGCGCCGCCCTGCCCTACGCCATCCCCGTCGACCAGGGCTGAGCCGCGGCGCACGGATGCACCGCCGGCTCTATGTCTACTACCGCGTGCCCGAGCCGGCACTGGCCGCAACCGTGAAAGCCGTCCGCACGATGCAGGCCACGCTGACCGCCGCCCATCCCGGCCTGCAAGCCGAACTGCTGCGCCGGCCCGAACTGCGCGACGGCGAGGTGACCTTGATGGAAACCTACGGCGGCAACATCACGCCCGCGATGCAGGCCACCATCGAGCAGGCCGCCAGCGCCCTGCCCCAACCCCGCCACACCGAAAGCTTCCACCCGTTATGAGCAACGACGAGTTCAAGGCCTTGCTGCAGCGCTTCACCGCCGCCGCCGAGGCCGGCGATGGCGACGCGCTGGCGGCCTGTTTCACCCCCGATGGCGTGTACCACGACTACATCTACGGCGACCACCGCGGCCGCGCCGACATCGCGCACATGCTGCGCGACCTGTTCCACCGTGACGCCGGGCCCGACTACCGCTGGGAGATGTTCGATGCGGTGTGCAACGGCGACCTGGGTTACGCCTGGTCGCTGTCGAGCTTCACCTCGCAGGTGCCCGAGTTTGCCGGCAAGGCCGTCGTCATCGACGGCATGAGCCGCTTCGAGCTGCGCGACGGGCTGATCAGCGACTACCGCGAGTCGGTCAACGGCGGCGTGGCGATGGCCCAGCTGGGCGTGGCGCCGGAGCGCATCGCCAAGGTGCTGGCGCGCTGGGGCCGGCAGATGATGGACCAGGCCACGACCCAGGCCTTTCTGGCGCGCACCAAGGGCACACGCGCCTGAACCGGTTGTTGGCGCCGGTTGTTGGCGCCGGTTGTTGGCGCCGGTTGATGGCGCTGGGCGCTACAGCGCCTTGACCATCGCCTGGTGCGGGATGCCGGCTTCCTCGAACGCAGGCCCCTGCATCTCGAAGCCCGCACGCCGGTAGAAGGCCGCGGCCGACGACTGCGCATGCAGCAGCACCTGCCGGTCGCCACGCTCACGCGCGGCCTGCATCAGCGCATCCAGCACCGCGCGGCCCACCCGGCTGCCGCGCATCGCCGCCAGCACCGCCATGCGGCCGATCTTCGAGACACCCGGCTCGTGCTCGAGCAGCCGCCCGGTGGCCAGCGGCAGGCCCAGCCGGTTGTAGGCCACGGCATGCAGGCACACGGCATCCGCAGCGTCCCATTCCAGCTCGGCCGGGATCTTCTGCTCGTCGACGAACACCTGCTTGCGGATCGCGCCGGCCTCGCGGCCCAGCACGTCCCAGGCGCCCAGCCGCACGTCGACCATGGGCTGGCCGGTCTCGAAGGCGTGCAGCACGTCGCGCAGCTCCTGCGGAATCGGCTGGCTGGTCTGCGTGGCCGGGTTGGCGAAGACGTAGACCAGTTCACCGCGCACCAGCAGCTCGTCGCCGCGGAACACCGCGCAATCGAGCACCTTGGATGAATTGCCGATGCGCGCGGTGCGCACGCCCACGTCGATCAGGTCGTCGTAGCGCGCCGAGGCGTTGTACTCGAGCGAGGCCTTGCGCACGAAGAAATCACCGTCCAGCGCAGCCATCGTCGGGTGGTAAGGCAGGGCCAGCGCGCGCCACCAGCCGGCCACCGCGGTGTCGAAGTACATCAGGTAATGGCCATTGAAGACGATCTTCTGCAGGTCGACCTCGGCCCAGCGCACGCGCAGGCGCTCGAAGAAACGGAATTCACTTCTTGTGCTCATCGGGTCACAGTCTCCAGGCGTCTTTCAGGGCATCGGCAGCGGCCGACTGGGCCTGGGCCGCTTCCTTCAACGCGCGGCCCATCTTGATGAAATCATGCGTCAGGCCGCGGTACAGCTCCAGCGCCACCGGGACACCGGCCAGGCGCAGCCGGTCGCCATAGGCCAGGCCTTCGTCGACCAGCGGATCGCATTCGGCCAGGATCATGCAGGCGGGTGCCACACCGTCCAGGTTGTCGGCCTCCAGCGGGGCAAAGCGCCAGTCGTGGCGGTGGTGGTAGTCGATGTAGTGGTCGAAGAACCAGGCCACGTTGGCAGCGTCCAGCAGAAAGCCGTTGGCAAACAGCCGGTGCGAGCCGGTGTCCATGTGCGCGGTGGTGCCCGGCGTGATCAGCAGCTGCAGCGCCAGCGGCAGGCCGATGTCACGCGCATGGATCGCGCAGGTGGCCGCCAGCGTGCCGCCGGCGCTGTCGCCGCCCACGGCCAGGCGGGCGCCATCGAGCCCGAGATGATCGGCGCCCGCGCCGGCCAGCCAGCGCAGCGCTGCCCAGGCGTCGTCCACCGCGGTGGGAAAGCGGTGCTCGGGCGCCAGCCGGTAGTCCAGCGCCAGCACCGCGCCGCCCGCGCGTTGCGCCAATTGGCGGCACAGGCTGTCGTGCGTCTCCAGCCCGCCGATGACGAAGCCGCCGCCGTGCAGGTACAGCAGCACTGGCAAGCGGGCGTGGCTGTTGGCATACAGGCGGGCGGGCAAGGGCGTGCCGTCGGCGGCAGGCACCGTCACGTCCTGCACCCAGGCCAGAGGCGTGCGCGGTGGCTCCAGCACCTCGGCCGCCTTGTTGTAGGCGGCGCGGGCCTCGGTGGGCGCCATCGCGTGGAAGGGCACCCGCTGCGCGCGGCGGATGCGATCGAGCAGGCCGGCCATCGCCGGGCTCAGCAGTTGGGTTGTCACCTGGCAAACATGCGGTTTCGAGGCGCGCAAGCATACTGCCGGGATTCATCCGCACAGCCCTCACTGACCCAAGGACAGCCCCCATGGCCCGCATCCTCTACCTCACCCAGATCGAGCTCGACCACGGCGCCGTGAAGTGCCTGCCCGAAGAATGCCAGCGTGTGGGCATGAAGAAGCCGCTGGTGGTCACCGACCCCGGCGTGCGCGCCGCCGGCGTGCTCGACCAGGCCCTGGCCGCGCTGGGCGCGCTGCCGCATGCGGTGTTCGACCAGACGCCCAGCAACCCCACCGAGGCGGGCGTGCGCGCCGCGCTGGCGGTCTATCGCTCGGCCGGCTGCGACGGCCTGATCGCCGTGGGCGGCGGCTCCAGCATCGACCTGGCCAAGGGCCTGGCGATCCTGGCGGTGCACCCGGGTGCGCTGAAGACCTACGCCACCATCGAGGGCGGCAGCCTGAAGATCACCGACGCCGTGCCGCCGCTGATCGCCGTGCCCACCACCGCGGGCACCGGCAGCGAGGTGGCACGCGGCGCCATCGTCATCGTCGACGACGGCCGCAAGCTGGGTTTCCACAGCTGGCACCTGATGCCCAAGACCGCCATCCTCGACCCCGAGCTGACGCTGGCGCTGCCGCCCGGCTTGACGGCGGCCACCGGCATGGACGCCATCGCGCATTGCCTGGAGACCTTCATGGCGCCGGCGATCAACCCGCCGGCCGACGGCATCGCGCTCGACGGGCTGGAGCGCGGCTGGGCGCACATCGAGCGCGCCACCCGCGACGGCCAGGACCGCGAGGCGCGCTGGCACATGATGAGCGCCAGCATGCAGGGCGCGATGGCCTTCCAGAAGGGGCTGGGTTGCGTGCATTCGCTGTCGCACAGTCTGGGCGGTGTGAATCCGCGGCTGCACCACGGCACGCTCAACGCGATGTTCCTGCCGGCGGTGGTGTTGTTCAATGCACCGGCCGAGGCCATGCAGAAGGAGCGCCGCCTGCAGCGTTTGGCGCATGCCATCGGCATCGGCGGCTGCGACGCCAAAGGCACCGAACTGGCCCAGGCCATCCGCGACCTGAACGCCCGGCTGGGCCTGCCCAGTGGTCTGGCCGCGATGGGCGTGACCCCCGACCTGTTCGAACGGGTGATCGACGGCGCGATGGCCGACCACTGCCACAAGACCAACCCGCGCATCGCCACGCGCGACGACTACCGGGCAATGCTCGAAACGTCGATGTAGGCCGGCGGAACCTGCAAAGCGCTGACCCGTAACCAAACAGGCGCCGCGGGACCGGCTCTGCCGGCCCGCTGGGGCCGCCCCCTTGAGGGGGAGCGCCGAAGGCGCTTCGGGGGTGGGTCTAGTTCCGCCAAAACTGGGGGGTGAACAGCACCAGCAGGCTCAGCAGTTCCAGCCGGCCCAGCAGCATGGTGGCGATGCAGACCCAGGTCTGGAAGTCGTTCAATCCCTGGTAGTTGCCTGACGGCCCCACGCCACCCAGGCCTGGGCCGGTGTTGTTGATGCAGGCGATCACGGCGGTGGTTGCGGTGATCAGATCGAGCCCGCTGAACAGCAGCAGCAGCGAGGCCCCCAACGTCACCGCGCCATAGGCCAGCATGTAGGCGATCACCGAGATCAGCACCTGCTGCGGCACCACCTGGCCGCCCAGCGTGACCGGCACCACCGCACGGGGGTGCACGATGCGCACCAGTTCGCGCTGCGCCTGCTTGATCAGCAGCAGCGAGCGGATCAGCTTGATGCCCCCGCCGGTCGATCCGGCGCAGGTGGCAAAGCCGCAGAGCAGCAGCATCAACACCGGGGCGAAGGCCGGCCACAGCGCATAGTCGACCGTGGCAAAGCCGGTGGTGGTGGCCACCGACACCACGTTGAAGGCCGCATGGCGGAACGATTCGCCGAAGCTGGGGTAGACCTGGTGCGCGGTCAGGAAGGTGGCGATCAGCAGCACCGCGCTCACCATCACCAGTACATAGGCACGCACCTCGATGTCGCGCCACAGGCCGCGCAGGCTGCGGCGCTTGAAGGCCACGAAGTACAGCGCGAAGTTCACCCCCGCCAGCAGCATGAAGACCACGGCCACCGCTTCGATCGCCGGTGAGTTGAAGGCGGCGAAGCTGGCGTCGTAGGCGGCAAAGCCGCCCAGGCCCATGGTGGTGCACATGTGCATGAAGGCATCGGCCCAGCCCATGCCGGCCCAGCGATAGGCAAAGAAGCAGGCCGTGGCAAAGCTGAAGTACACCGCCCACAGGCCGCGTGCCGTCTCGGCCATGCGCGGGGTGAGCTTCTCGTCCTTCATCGGGCCGGCGGTCTCGGCCTTGAACAGCTGCGCGCCACCCACGCCCAGCAACGGCAGGATGGCCACCGCCAGCACGATGATGCCCATGCCGCCCATCAGCACCATGAAGCAGCGCCACACGTTGATCGACACCGGTAGGCGCTCCAACCCGGTGAGCACCGTGGCGCCCGTGGTGGTCAGGCCCGAGACGGCCTCGAAATAGGCGTCGGTGAAGCTCAGGCCGTCGATGTGCAGCAGCAGCGGCAAGGTGCCGAAGGCCGGCAGCACCGTCCACACCATCGCCACCAGCACGAAGCCGTCGCGCGGTTGCAGCTCGCGTTGGCGGCGGCGGCTGGCCAGTCGAAGTGCCAGCCCGCTCAGGAAGGTGATCAACATGGCCAGCGCGTGGTCACCCAGCGCGCCATCGGCCATCACCCACGAGAAACCCATCGGCACCAGCATCGACAGGCAGAAGAAGATCAACACGATGCCCAGCACGGGCACCACCGCGGCAATGCTTCGCATGGATGGCCTAGAAGAGGAAGGTGGCGCCGACCTGGAACAGCTTTTCCACCTCGCGCACCTGGCGCTTGCGCGGCACGAAGACGATGACGTGGTCGTCGCGCTCGATCACCGTGTCGTGGTGCGGAATGATCACCTGGCGCGGGGTGGGGACTTCGTCGTCGCCTTCGCTGGCCTCGCCGCCGCGCACGATGGCGCCGATCTGCGCACCGCGCGGCAGGGTGATCTCGTCGATGCGCCGGCCCACCACGCGTGAGGTCTTGCGGTCGCCGCGGGCCACTGCCTCCAGCGCTTCGGCCGCACCGCGGCGCAGGCTGTAGACGGCCTCGACGTCGCCGCGGCGCACATAGGCCAGCAACTCGCCGATCACCGTCTGCGACGGGCTCAGCGCGATGTCGATCTGCGTGCCCTGCACCAGGTCGGCGTAGGCGCGGCGGTTGATCAGCGCCAGCACCCGCTTGGCGCCCATGCGCTTGGCCAGCAGGCAGGACATGATGTTGTCCTCGTCGTCGTTGGTCAGCGCGATGAACAGGTCGACGTCCTGCACCTGCTCGCGCTCGAGCAGGTCCTCGTCGGTCGAATCGCCCTGCAGCACCAGCACATGGCTGTCTAGCTGGGTGGTCAGGTACTCGCAGCGCGCGAGGCTGGGCTCGATCAGCTTGAGCCGGCAATCGTTCTGGATCATGCGGGCCAGGCGCAGGCCGACGCGGCCACCGCCGGCAATCATCACCCGGCGCACCGGCTCGTCGCGCTTGCGCAGGCACTCGAGCACGCGGCGGATGTCACGCGTGGCGGCCAGCACGAAGACCTCGTCGCCCGGCTCGATGCGGGTGGTGCCGTCGCAGACCACGCGCTGGTCGGCGCCGTTGTCGTCCTTGCGGTAAATGGCCACGAAGCGCATCTCGACCTGCGGCACCAGCTGCGGCAGCTCGGAGATGATGTGGCGCACCATCGGCCCGCCGGTGACCGCACGCACCGCGATCAGGCTGACCGCACCGCCGGCAAACTCCAGCACCTGCAGCGCCTCGGGGTATTCGATCAGCTTGCCGATGGTGCGGGTGACCGACTCCTCGGGGCAGATGATCTCGTCGACTGCAAAGCCCTCGGTGCCCATCAGCTTGCTGCCCCGCGAGAACTCGGGCGAGCGCACCCGGGCGATGCGCGTGGGGATGCTGAAGATGTCGTGCGCCACCTTGCAGGCCACCAGGTTGGTCTCGTCGGCCGAGGCGCAGGCGATCAGCATGTCGGCGTCGCGCGCGCCGGCGGCCTCCAGCACCGAGGGCTGGATGCCGTTGCCGGCCACGCCGCGCAGGTCCAGCCGCTCCTGCAACTCACGCAGGCGTTGCGGGTTGGTGTCGATGACGGTGATGTCGTTCTTCTCCGACACCAGGCTCTCGGCCACACTCTCGCCCACCCGACCCGCGCCGAGGATGATGATGTTCATGGCGGGGATCATACGAAGGCTGGCGACCGGCCCGCCGCTGCAGCCCGTCGCACCTTGGCGCAGATCGTCGCAAGTCGCTTGGGGCACCGCACCCCGTGGCGATATGGTGTGCTACATCAGCAACACACCGGATCAGCGCATGCAGACCTGGGATCACCAACTGCCCATCTACCAGCAACTGGCCGACCGCCTGGCCGCCCGGCTGCTGGACGGCGAACTGACCGAAGGCGAGCCGATGCCCTCGGTGCGCGCCCTGGCCAGCCGTTACCTGCTGAACCCGCTGACGGTCAGCCGGGCGCTGCAGGCGCTGGATGAAGACGGCCTGCTCGAGACCCGGCGCGGGCTGGGCATCTACGTGCGCCCCGGCGCCCGGGATCGCTTGCGCCAGGCCGCGCGCGAGCGGTTTCTGCACAACGAATGGCCGGCGCTGCGTGATCGCCTGCGCCGGCTGGGCGTCACCGCCAACGACTTGAAGTGGGAGCAATGAGATGGACCCCTTGATCCAGGCACAAGGCCTGCGTGTGCGTTACGGCCGCAAAACGGCGCTGGACGACGTGAGCTTCAGCGTGCCCAAGGGCCGCGTGGTGGGCCTGCTGGGCCACAACGGCGCGGGCAAGACCACGCTGATGAAGGCGCTGGTGGGCCTGATCGAGGCCGAGGGCAGGCTGAACGTGCTGGGGCTGAATCCGCGCCGCCAGCGCGTGCAGCTGCTCGAATCGCTGGCCTACATCCCCGACGTGGCGATCCTGCCGGGCTGGGCCACGGCTGCGCAGCTGATCGAGCTGATGAGCGGGCTGCACCCCAAGTTCTCGGCCGAGCGAGCGCGCACGCTGTTGCGGCGCACCAGCGTGGCCGTGGGCGACAAGGTGAAGAACCTGTCCAAGGGCATGGTGGTGCAGCTGCACCTGGCGCTGGTGGCGGCCATCGACGCGAAGCTGCTGGTCCTGGACGAGCCGACGCTGGGGCTGGACGTGCTGTCGCGCAAGGCCTTCTACGAGATGCTGATCGACGAGTGGTGCGACGGCGAGCGCAGCGTGCTGATCTCGACCCACCAGGTGGAAGAGGTCGAGGCGTTGTTGTCGGACGTGTTGATGCTCAACGAAGGCAAGCTGGTGCTGGCCATCCCGCTGGCCGACATCGAGCAGCGCTTCACCGCGCTGGGCCACGATGCCGCCGCCGCCGACGCGATGGCCGCGGCGCATCCGCTGCTGCGTTACCGGGTGCAGGGCGGCAGCGCCGCGCTGTTTGACGGCACCCCACCGCCCGAGGTGGCCGCGCTGGGCCAGCGGCTGCGGCCCAGCCTGGTCGACCTGTTCGTGGCGCTGACGCGCCAGCCCGAGATCAACCGCACCCAAGGCCTGTGAGGAGCACCACCATGGACCGATTCTTCACCCTGATGAAGCGCGAATGGATGCAGCACCGCATCGGCTGGCTGGTGGTGATGGCCGTGCCCACGGTGCTGATGCTGGTGCTCAGCCTGTTCGACGTCCGAGGCCTGAAGGTCAAGATCGATGGCGACGCGACCGTGGTCAGCGAGCTGTACCAGTTGCCGGTGGCCCTGCAGACGGTGGGCTGGACTTTCGCCACTGGCTTGTTGACCTTCGTGCTGGCCTGCCTGGCGGTGTTGGCGCAACTGCCCGGGCTGGCCCGACGCGACGTGCAGGACCGGTCGATCGAGTTCTGGCGTTCGCTGCCCACCAGCCATGTGCAGAGCGTGGGCGCCACGGTGCTGATGCACCTGCTGGTGCTGCCCGGGCTGGCGCTGATGGCCGGGGTGCTGGGCGCGCAGTTGGTGGCGCTGGTGGCCATCAGCAGCCATCTGGGCCTGGGCGCCTGGCTGACGCAGCCGTGGTGGATGCTGTTGCCGGTGGTGCTGGTGATGACCGCGCGCATGCTGCTGGGGCTGCTGCTGGCGGTGGCCTGGCTGTCGCCGCTGCTGCTGCTGACCATGGCCGCGTCGGCCTGGCTCAAGCGCTGGGCGGTGCCGGTGGTGGTGGCCACCCTGGTCGTGGGCGTGGAGTGGCTGGATCGGCAGTTGCCGCTGGCGGTGGTCAAGCCCGTGCTCGACCGCATGGCCACGGAGGCCTTGAACGCGCTGCTGGCCACCCACTCCTTCAAGGGCATGCACTTCGACAGCCCCGAGGGCGTGACCGCCGCCCTGCCCGATCTGCCCGCCCTGCTGCTGCGCGACGCCGCGCAGGTGCTCGGCAACACCGCATCGCCGGCCTTCGTTGTCGCCTTGCTGGTCGGCGCGGCCGGGTTCGGCCTGCTGGTGCTGCACCGGATGCGCGCGGAGTAGATCGGGGCGAGGCCTTCGCGGTTGCCATGGACGGCGGCTGACGGCGCGTTGCGGACGTTGCGACGGTCA
>MESD01000103.1 GCA_001770815.1 Burkholderiales bacterium RIFCSPHIGHO2_12_FULL_69_20 | reverse complement strand
AAGAACTCCTTGCGCTTGGGCGAGGCCAGCCAGTGCTTCTGATCCTTGACCTTGTGGTGGGCGACGATGGTGGGCATCGAAGGCTCCTTTAGCGTTTCGGAAAACAAACACTGTTTCACCGATAGCGCCGCGGCCAAGCTAGCGCCTATTTAAGGTATACGCTCATCGTTCGCTCATGTCCAGCGCGCTGCGTTCAGACTCGCGCCCGTATCGGCCGATGACCAAGCAATAAGCCCGCAACCACGAGCGATGCCGTAGTCGCCCGTGATGGGGCCAATTGCAGGTGCGAAATAAAGACGGGGTGTCAGCCTGTGATTCGAGTCATCGGCCATCCCTTAAGCTGACTTTAGCGAGCGGCACGTGGTGGCCGACAACGCAAGTAGGCCGAGGCGCTCAAAACCAGCCCTACGGGCCAGACGCCCGCACCGTCCGGACTTCTGATCCAAGCCACGACCCGGTACCTTGCAGGCGCATGCTATGTGGCCCTCAACTCGATGGGAGACCATCATGGAAACCACCTGCAATGCAGTGCACTACGAGCCATGGAACAAGGGAAAGATCGTTGGACAGAAGGCACCCTTCAAGCTGAAAGACATCTGGGCGTTGCGCGTCCGCCTTCAGATGGAGGGTCGGGTCCGAGAGCTGGCGCTCTTCAACCTCGGTATCGACAGCAAGCTGCGCGGATGCGACCTCGTAGCCCTCAAGGTCCGCGACGTGTGCCATGGCGACCAGATGGCCACGCGCGCCATCATCATGCAGCGCAAGACCAAGCGACCAGTTCAGTTCGAGATCACGGCTGCAACCCGAGACGCACTGCAGTCGTGGATCAAACAGGCTGCACTGAAATCAGATGACTTCCTCTTCCCCAGCCGGCTCCACGAATCGCCCCATTTGGGGACCCGGCAATACGCCCGAATTCTTGGGCACTGGGTCGATGAACTGGGACTGGATCGTGCCGACTATGGAACGCATTCGATGCGAAGGACCAAGGCTACGCTGATCTATCGACGCACCAAGAACCTCCGAGCCGTGCAGTTGTTGCTCGGTCACTCCAAGCTCGAATCGACAGTGAGATATCTGGGCATCGAGGTCGATGACGCCCTCGAAATCTCCGAGCAAACGGAGATCTGACGCAATCATTCAGCGGCCTCCTCTGCAGCGGAGCGGGGAGCGGCCGCTTTCCACAACTGCTTGTGGAGCAGGTCTGGACCAGTCCGCTCGGCCAAGTGGTGCCCTTCGCGGGACTCTTCCATGAAAACGCTTCTTGACAGCGCTCCCACGCGGCCCAAAAAGAGCCGCGCTACTGCCGTGCCCGGATAGCCTGCTTCAGTGTGTGCCGTGGTGAACGCGAACGCCGCGCATCCAGGCCATGAGGTCAATATGGCTGGACGAGCCAGCGACAGGCTCCCCGGTCTTGGCAAGGGGTTTCTTGAGCTGGGGCTTGTGCCGGGGTTGGTGCCGGGCCGTGCTGCCCAGTGAGAGTTTTTCCAGGATGGCGCAATGGGGCTGGTCGTCGCCGTGGCAGGCCGTCACCAGCACCGACAGGCCGTCCATCATCTGATCGATTTCGCGTCGCTTTTCTTCGAGGTCGGCCAGGTGGCGCTGGGCCACGGCCTTGACTTCGCGGCTGGTGCGCTGTGAATCGCTCCACAGTCCGATGAGCTCGGCGATCTGGGCCACCGAAAACCCGAGGTGGCGCGACTGGCGGACGAATCTCAACACCGAGACTTCACGGTCGCCGTAGAGACGGTAACCCGATTCGCTGCGTTCGGCCTCTGGCAGCAAACCGATCTGCTCATAGTGACGAATCATCTTGGCAGAGACGCCGGCGGCCGCAGCCGCTTCGCCGATGTTCATGAAGGTGGTCATGGTGTGCTCCGTGGACTGGGTGACTGCGTGGATCGAAGGATGTAGCTTGTCATGGTGGGAAGGTCAAGACCCTCACCCGGAGGGCCTTGAGCATCGCGGGTCAGCGCGGCGGGTAACCGGCTTCGGTGAGCGCTTCGGCCAGGGCCTCGCGATCTTCACCGCTCTTCACGCTGACAAACTGCCGCGGCAGATCGAGCTGGATCTCGCAGGCTGGATCGACCAGCTTGAGGGTCACATTGACCTTGGAGGCGCAATGACCACAGGTCATGTCGGGGAGGTGGAATTCGTGCATGGATGACTCCGGAAAGGGTTGAAGGAACCCGCACTCTGGGCATTGCCACGGGGGCAAGGTCAAGCCGCATTGGCCGTTGCGCTTGACACCGTGTCAAGGCCAAACATCCGCTCCACCCTCAATCACAGGAGCCTCCCATGAGCACCGCCACAGCGTCCCTCATCGAACATCAGTTCCCCATCGAAGGCATGACCTGCGCCTCGTGCGTCGGCCGCGTCGAAAAAGCCTTGAAGGCCGTTGCCGGCGTGCAGGCCGTCAGCGTCAACCTGGCCACCGAACGGGCCACGGTGAACGCCACCCCGTCTACCCTCGCGGCCAGTCTGGTGGCCGCGGTTCAGAAGGCCGGCTACAGCGTTGGCACAGAGTCGACCGAGGACGGCCGTGCCGTGCCGTCCAAAAGCAAGGGCGAGCCCTGGTGGCCCGTGGCGCTGGCCGCCGCGCTGTCGCTGCCCCTGGTTCTGCCCATGCTCGCCATGGTTTTTGGCTTCGAATGGACGATCAACGGCTGGCTGCAGCTCGCGCTGGCCACCCCGGTGCAGTTCTGGCTGGGTGCGCGCTTCTACCGCGCGGGCTGGAAGGCGGTGCGCGCCGGCGCCGGCAACATGGACCTGCTGGTGGCCCTGGGCACCAGCGCCGGTTATGGTCTGAGCGTCTACCTGCTGTTCAAACACGCGGAACACGGTACGCCGCACCTGTACTTCGAGGCCTCGGCGGTGATCGTCACACTGGTGCTGCTGGGCAAATGGCTGGAGTCGCGCGCCAAGCGCCAGACCACCGCCGCCATTGCGGCGCTCAACGCCCTCAAGCCTGAGGTGGCGCGCGTGCGCATGCCCCACGGCGACGTGGACGTACCGATGGCGCTCGTGAAGGTCGGTGACACCGTGGTGATCCGCCCGGGTGAACGCATCCCGGTGGACGGTGTCATCACCACCGGCTCCAGCCAGGTGGACGAATCCCTGATCACGGGAGAGAGCCTGCCGGTGGCCAAGCACGCGGGCGACAAGGTCACCGGCGGCGCCGTCAATGCCGAGGGCCTGTTGCTGGTGGAGACCACCGCCGTGGGTGCCGAGTCCACGCTCTCGCGCATCGTGCGCATGGTGGAGTCGGCCCAGGCCAAGAAGGCGCCGATTCAGCGCATCGTGGACCGCGTGAGCGCCGTCTTCGTGCCGGTGGTGCTGGTGATCGCCGCGCTCACCCTGCTCGGCTGGGGTCTGGCGACCGGGAACTGGGAGCAGGCCATCCTGAATGCGGTGGCGGTACTGGTGATCGCCTGTCCTTGTGCCCTGGGCCTGGCCACACCCACGGCCATCATGGCCGGCACCGGTGTGGCCGCGCGCCAGGGCATTCTGATCAAGGACGCCGAAGCGCTGGAAGTGGCGCACCGCATCGACACCGTCGCGTTCGACAAGACGGGCACCCTCACCGAGGGCAAGCCCACGCTGGTGACCGCACTTGCCGCACCGGGCCATGAAGACAAGCTGCTCTCGTGGAGTGCCGCCATCCAGGCCGGCAGTGAACACCCGCTGGCGCGCGCCGTGATGATTGCCGCCGAACAGGCTGGCCTGGATCTGCTCTCGGCCGCCAAGGTGAGCGCTGTGCCTGGACGCGGCATGTCGGCCGAAGTGCAGGGCCGTGCCTTGCGGCTGGGCAGCCCGCGTTACATGCAGGAACTGGGCGTGGACACATCGGTCCTGGCCGAGTCCGCGCGCAAGCTCCAGGACGACGGGCGCACGGTGTCGTGGCTGGCCGATGTGACGGCGTCGCCGGCTCTGGTGGGCATGCTGGCTTTCGGCGATGCACCCAAGGCCAGCGCCATCACCGCCATCCGGAGTCTGCAGGCCCTGGGTATTCGCACGGTGATGGTCACCGGCGACAACCTGGGCAGCGCCCTGGTGGTGGGCAGTGTGCTCGGCATCGACCACATCGAGGCCGAGGTGTTGCCCGCTGACAAGGCGTCCATCGTGAACCGCCTGAAAGACGGTGGCCACTCGGTGGCCATGGTGGGCGATGGCATCAACGACGCGCCGGCCCTGGCGTCGGCCGACGTGGGCATCGCCATGTCCACCGGCACCGACGTGGCCATGCACGCCGCCGGCATCACGCTCATGCGCGGCGACCCGGCTCTGGTGGCCGACGCGATCGACATCTCGCGCCGCACCTACCGCAAGATCCGCCAGAACCTGTTCTGGGCCTTTGCCTACAACGTGATTGGCATCCCGCTGGCGGCGGCCGGTCTGCTCAACCCAGTGGTGGCCGGCGCGGCCATGGCGCTGAGCAGCGTGAGTGTGGTGAGCAATGCGCTGCTGCTGCGGGCATGGCACAGGAGAGGCTGAGGTCCAGAGGGGGCTTCAGTGGATGGATCGATCCGTCTTCGCGGCCACCGCCCCTCTTGGCTTGCGCATCAGCCGATAGACCACCGGCACCACCAGCATGGACAACAGCGGGGCGCTCAACATGCCGCCCACCATCGGCGCAGCGATACGCTGCATCACCTCGCTGCCCGCCCCCGCGCCCCAGAACAGCGGCAACAGGCCGGCCACGATCACCGCCACCGTCATCGCCTTGGGGCGCACGCGCAGGACCGCGCCCTCGCGGATCGCGTCGAGAAGGTCGGTGTCGGTGTCCAGCCCCTGCTCCAGCCGCGCGGCCCAGGCCTGCTTCAGGTACAGCAGCATGATCACGCCGAACTCGGCCGCCACACCGGCCAGCGCGATGAAGCCCACCACGCTGGCCACCGACAGGTTGTGCCCCAGGGCCCAGAGCAGCCAGATGCCACCGATGAGCGCGAAGGGCAGTGTGGCCATGATGAGCAGGGCCTCGTCGAGGCGGCGAAAGGTCAGGTACAGCAGCAGGAAGATCACCAGCAGCGTGAACGGCACCACCAGCTTGAGCTGGGCGCTGGCGCGCTCCAGGAACTCGAACTGGCCCGACCACGACACCGAATAGCCAGCCGGCAGCGCCACCTGCTGGGCCACCGCCCGCTGCATGTCCAGCACGGCACCACGCAGGTCGCGGTCGCGGATGTCCACATAGACGAACCCGGCCAGGCGCGCGTTTTCGCTGCGCAGCATGGGCGGGCCGTCAGTGACGCGCAGGCGCGCCACGTCGGCGAGCACGAGACGCTGGCCGCGCGGTGTGACGATGGGCAGCTCGCGCAGGGCGGCGAGCGAGTCGCGCGCATCTCGCGGGTAGCGCAGGTTGATCGGATACCGCTGCAGCCCCTCCACGGTTTCACCTATGTTCATGCCACCCACTGCGCCCGAGATCACGTCCTGCACGTCGGCGATGTTCAGGCCGTAGCGGGCCGCCTCGTCGCGGCGGATGTCGACGTCGATGTAGCGCCCGCCGCTCAGGCGCTCGGCCAGCGCGCTGGTGACACCGGGCACGCCCTTGACCACCGTTTCAATCTGCTGCGTGAGGCGGTTGATGGTGGCCAGGTCGGCGCCGGCCACCTTCACACCCACCGGGCTCTTGATGCCGGTGGCGAGCATGTCGATGCGGTTGCGGATCGGTGGCACCCATATGTTGGCCAGACCGGGCACGCGCACGGTGCGGTCCAGTTCGTCCACCAGGCGCTCCGGCGTCATGCCCGCGCGCCATTGCTCGCGCGGCTTGAACTGGATCGTGGTCTCGAACATCTCCAGCGGTGCCGGGTCGGTGGCGCTGTCGGCGCGGCCCGCCTTGCCGTACACGCTGTGCACCTCGGGCACGGTCTTGATCAGGCGGTCGGTCTGCTGCAGCAACTCAGTGGCTTTGGCAGCAGACAGGCCGGGCAGCGCGGTCGGCATGTACAGCAGGTCGCCCTCGTCCATCGGCGGCATGAACTCGGCGCCGATGTGCTGCAGCGGCCAGACACTCACACCCAGCAGCACGGCGGCCACCAGCAAGGTCACCTTCGGCCCCTTGAGAACGGCGTCAAGCACCGGCCGGTACAGCGCGATCAGGCCACGGTTGAGCGGGTTGGCGGTCTCTTCGGGAATGCGCCCGCGCACCAGGTAGCCCATCAGCACCGGGATCAGGGTCACCGCCAGACCGGCGGCGGCCGCCATGGCGTAGGTCTTGGTGTAGGCCAGCGGCGCGAACAGCCGCCCCTCTTGCGCCTGCAGGGTGAA
>MESD01000102.1:35476-53762 GCA_001770815.1 Burkholderiales bacterium RIFCSPHIGHO2_12_FULL_69_20 | reverse complement strand
CTCGACGATCTTGTGACCCAGCCCGTTGACCAGGGCATAGCCCAGGATCACATGGCCAACCACCACCACGCCGAGTCCGATCGGGTGCTTCTTGACTTGGCGTTGGTGGTCGGCGTAGTTCATGCGGGAAGGGGCTCACGGAGGGTGCGGTGCCAGCGGAACCTGGCGATCCGGACGGATGATCCCTGTAATGCAATCGATTGCAAATCAGGGTAAACACGAAAAGGAACGCGTCACGCGGCGCCCGGATCAAAGCGTCGGCTTCAGCGAAGGCCCGTCGGTGGCGCCAGCCCGGCAGCCAGGCGCGAGGCCTGGGCCCACCAGTGCCGATCGGGCAGGCGTTGGCCGCCGGGGGCGTAGCGCTGGCGGTCCAGCGTCTCCAGCGCCTGGGCCAGTGGCTCGCCGGCTTGGCCATGGCGCTGGCGCACCATCGTGGCCAGCGTGCGCGGCGGATGGTGTGGTTGGGCGTCCACCCCAGCCGCTTGCAGACGTCGGTGCAATCGGCCCTGCAGCCGCTGCCAGGGATCTTGCCGATGGCGGTCGACCCAGGCCCAGATCGCGCCCGCACTGGCCGCCACCGCCAGCAGCAGCACCAGCGCCCGCGCCAGGTCGGCCCAGTCGGGCTGGTGCACACCCAGGCGCTTGAGCAGGTCGAACTGCCGGGTGCGCGAGTAGCCCATCACCCATTGGTTCCAGCGGCTGTCCAGCAGCTCCCAGGCGCGGCGGATCTGGCTGGCCAGCGCCGGGCTCATGGTGTTGAAGGCGCCGGCCACCAGCCCGGGCCGCGGTTGCAGCGGCCGGCTGGCGCGCACCCGCTCGGGGGCCACGGCCGCGGTGGGGTCGGCGCGCTGCCAGCCCTCGCCCTCGATCCAGTACTCGGCCCAGGCGTGGGCATGGCTTTGCCGCACCACGCGAAAGCCATCGGCATCGGGCGGCTCGGCGCCCTGGTAGCCGGTGACCACCCGCGCGGGCACGCCCGCCGCGCGCATCACCACCACGAAGGCGGTGGCGAAGTGCTCGCAGAAGCCCTGGCGCCGGTCGAGCCAGAACTCGTCGACCGCATCGCTGCCGTAGGCGCCGGGCTGCAGCGTATAGACGTAGTCGGCCTGGCGGATGTGGGCGTGCAGCGTGGCGGCCAGCGTTCGGGCATCCACCGGGCCCAGTTGCGCGCGCATCTGCTGGGCCCAGGCCACCGTGCGCGGGTTGCTGCCCGCCGGCAGCCGGCGCATCAAATCCAGCTCGTGCGGCTCGATCTGCTGGCCGTGCGAGAAGCGGGTGTAGCCCACGGCGCGCAGGCGCAGGCGCTCGCCCACCAGCCGGTCGGTGTGCCATTGCAGATCGTTGCCCAGCCAGGGCATCCAGTCGGGCAGCTGAGGTGCACTGGCGGTATCGGCCGGCGTGGCCTCCAGCAGCGGCAGCAGCGCCAGGCGGATCGGCTCGATCATCATCTCGTAGTGCACCGGCGCGCCGGCGGTGCGCAGGTCAGGCGGGCGCTGCGGGTAACGCTGGTTGGCGAAGATCGACGGCCGCCATTCGATGCCGTCGAAGCGCGACAGCACCGGCCCGCGGAAGTACAGCGCCTCGGGTGGCGGCTCGAGGCCGTCGAAGCGCACCCGGAAGGCGATGCTCTCGTCGTTGGCCAGGTCGGCCATGCCGCCCAGGCGCAGCGTGCCCGACAGCCCCGTGCGCCCGCCGCTGTCCTGCGGCAGGCCCCACAGCGGCCCGAAGCGTGGGAACAGCATGAACAGCGCGGCCATCAGCGGCAGCCCCAGCAGCGCCGAGCGCGCGGCCACCCGGGCGGCGCGCCACAGCGGCGGCTTGCCCACTGGCATGTTGGCCAGCACCAGCGCGGTGAGCAGGCCCCAGGTGGAGACCAGCATCGCCAGCGCGGTGAGCAGCGACTGCGAGTACAGGCAGTGCGTCAGCACCAGGAAGAAGCCGAGGAAGAACACCACCATCGCATCGCGCCGGGCCCGCAGCTCCAGCGTCTTCAGCGCCATCAGCACCACCAGCAGGGTGACACCGGCCTCCTTGCCCAGCAGCGTGCGTTCGGTCCACAGGGTGAGCCCCACCGCCACCGCCAGCACCGCCATCACCTTCCAGCGGCCGGGCAGCGGGCCGCTGCTCAGCGCCAGCTGCACGCGCCAGGCCAGCACCAGCGCGGTGAGGGCGCCGCACCACAGTGGCAGGTGGCTCAGGTGCGGCATCACCGTCCAGCCGATGACCACCAACTGGAACAGCGTGTCGCGCATGTCGCGCGGCCATTGGCGCCAGGCGCCCAGCCGCGTGCGCAGCGGGTTGGCTGGGCTGGTGACGACCGGCGCCGCGCTGCTCATCGGGATCGGCCGGTGCCGCGAGTGGTGGTGGCAGCGCCATCGGGATGCCACAGCGCCAGCGCCTCGAGCGCGTCGCGCCGCTGCGCCTCGCCGCTGGCCGATGGCAGCTCACGCCCCGGCAGCTTCAGGCCGTAGCCCTGACCGGCGTGCTCGGCGGCCAGCACCCAGGCGGCCAGCCGCGACAGCCGGGGCTCGACGCCATCGGCGCCCGCGGCCGCATAGTCCAGCACCAGGGTCTGTGCGGCGCTGGCGCTGGTGTCGCGGCTGACCAGTTCGCCGGTGCGGGCCACCTTCTTCCAGACGATCTGGCGCAGCGGATCGCCGCGGCGGTAGGCGCGCACGCCTTCGAATTCACCACCGCTGCCGCTGCGCGCCTGCAGTTCACCGCCGCCGCTGGGCTGGCCGGCGGGCAGCGGCTGGGCCGGCAGCTCGGGCGCCGGGTAGACCAGCGCCAACGCTGCCGGGCGCCACACCGTCCAGGCGCGAAACAGCCCCAGCGGGAAATGCGTTTCCACCAGCAGCGTGGGCAGCCCATGCCGCCCGCGCCGGGTGGGCGTGAAGCGCAGCTTCAGCAGCGTGCTGCCCTGCGCCGGCACGTCGCAAAACGCCATGCCCTGCCGGTGTGCGTCGTACAGGCCCAGGCCCACGCCGTGACGCTCAGTGCCGGGGTTATCGACCACCACCTCCAGCGTGGCCGCCTCGCCGGCAAACACCGGCGCCGGGGCTTTCACCCGCAGCACCAGCCGGCGCAGGTTGCCATGGGTCTGGTGCATCGACACCAGCGCCGCGCCGCCCAGCAGAAAGGTCAGCGCATAGCCCAGGTTGAGCTGGTAGTTGATCGACGCCAGCAGCATCACCAGCAGCGTGAAGCCAAAGCTCCAGCCGGCCAGCGTAGGCAGGATGTAGAGGTTGCGCTGGGTCAGCGTCTGGCTGTCGCTGCGCGGCAGCCGGTTCTCGAACCAGGCGCGAAGGCGGCGCTTGATCATCAGCAGGGCTAAGGCAGGCCCACGGCCTCCACCATCGCGCGAACTTGTTCCACCCGGCCGCGGCCGGCGCTGGTCACCGGCACCAGCCGGTGCGCGGCGGTCTGCGGCAGGATGGCCTGCAGGTCGTCGGGCGCCACGTAGTCGCGTTGCGCCAGCAGGGCGCGCGCACGCGCGGCACGCAGGATGGAGATGCCCGCACGTGGGCTCAGGCCCTCGATGAACCACTGGCCCGAGCGGGTGGCGGCGATCAGTGCCTGCAGATAGTCCAGCAGCGCCTCGGAGGCATGCACCTGCTGCACCGCGTTCTGCGCCAGCAGCAGCTCGGCCGGGGTCATCACCGCGCCCAGGCCTTCGACCAGATGGCGGCGGTCCACACCGGCCAGCAACGCACGCTCGCTGGCGCGGTCGGGGTAGCCCAGCGTGATGCACATCAGGAAGCGGTCGAGCTGGCTCTCGGGCAGCGGGTAGGTGCCCAGTTGGTCGCTGGGGTTTTGCGTGGCGATCACGAAGAAGGGCTTGGGCAGCGGGCGGGTCTCGTTCTCGACGGTGACCTGGTGCTCTTCCATCGCCTCGAGCAATGCGCTCTGCGTCTTGGGGCCGGCGCGGTTGATCTCGTCGGCCAGCAGCACCTGCGTAAAGACAGGGCCTTGATGGAAGGCAAAGGCCTCTTTGCTGCGCTCGAAGACACTGACCCCGATGAGATCCGAGGGCATCAGATCGGCGGTGAACTGAACCCGCGAAAACCGCAGCCCCAAAGACACCGCCAAGGCATGCGCGAGGGTGGTCTTGCCCACGCCGGGCAGGTCTTCGATCAGCAGGTGACCACCCGCCAGCAGGCAGGCAATGCAGTCCTCGATCTGCGGCTTCTTGCCCACGATGATCGTGCTAATCTGGCTCGTGAGCTGAGACAAGCGCCGCGCAAGGTTGGTATCAGCCATGCGCGGCACCATACCGGAAAACGATTCGAGACAACGATGTCGACTGCCTTCTTCAGCCACGCCGAGTGCCGTATGCACGACATGGGTGCAGGCCATCCTGAATGCCCTCAGCGGCTGGATGCCATCGCCGATCAGCTGCTGGCCTCGGGCCTGTCGATTGCCCTCGATCACCGCGAGGCGCCGCTGGCCACGCTGGCGCAGATCGAGCGTGCGCACACGGTGAATTACGTGACCCAGCTGCGTGAGTTCATGGAGCAGGTGCAGGCCACCGGCGAATCACGCCACCTCGACCCCGACACGGTGGTGTGCGCCGGCACCTGGCGTGCCGCGCTGCGCTCGGCCGGGGCCGCGGTGGCGGCCACCGAGGCGGTGTTCCGCGGTGAGGTCGAGAACGCCTTCTGCGCGGTGCGCCCGCCCGGCCACCACGCCACGCGCAACGAGACCATGGGCTTCTGCTTCTTCAACAACGTGGCCATTGCCGCGCGCCATGCGCTCGACGTGCTGGGCCTCGAGCGCGTGGCGATCATCGACTTCGACGTGCACCACGGCAACGGCACCGAGGACATCATCGCCGGCGACGACCGGGTGCTGATGGCCAGCTTCTTCCAGCACCCGCTCTACCCCAACAGCGGCGCGGTGCCGATGGGCACCAACATGGTCAACGTGCCGATCCCGCCCTACACCCGGGGCATGGAGGTGCGCGAGATCATCGACGTGATGTGGATGCCGCGGCTCGAAGAGTTTCGCCCGCAGATGCTGTTCATCAGCGCCGGCTTCGACGCCCACCGCGAAGATGATCTCGGCCAGCTCGGGCTGGTGGAGGCCGACTACGAGTGGATCACCCGGCGCCTGAAGGACCTGGCCGACCGCCATTGCGGTGGGCGCATCGTGTCCTGCCTCGAAGGCGGCTATGCGCTGAGCGCGTTGGCGCGCAGCGTCGTCGCGCACCTGCGCGTGCTGGCCGACGTCTGAGAAGCTGTGAACGAACCCGACATGCCCGCTCATCCCTGCCAGACGGCCCCACTCGTCGTTGCAAATGCTCGCCATAGCCCGAGCTATGGCTGCGCTTTGCGCCTAGATTGGGATCGCCTGGCCGGTCTGCTCCGCCACGCCAGATTCATTCACAGCTTCTGAGGCTGGCACGGGACGATGAACGGCATCGACTCGTTGCCTGAGCTGCTGGCCGCCCTGGCGCGGCCCACCGCGTTGGTGGAGCTGGGCCTGCTGCTGGGCTGCCTGGCGCTGTCGTGGCTGCTGTGCACCTGGCTGAGGCCACGCGACGTGGCCGCCGTGGGCGAGGACGGCACACCGGCCGTGGGCGATGGCATCTGGTTCGGCCAGCGTGGCTTCGACGGCGCGCTGTTCCCGGTGCTGGCGCTGGCGCTGGCCGTGGTGGCGCGGCTGCTGCTGCGGGGCCCGCTGTTGGGCCACATGCCGGTGGCGGTGTTCCACCTCGCGGTGCCGGTGCTGGCCAGTCTGGCGCTGATCCGCGTGTCGGTGCGGGTGCTGCATGCGGCGTTTCCCAACTCGGCCCTGGTGCGTGCGCTGGAGCGCACGCTGAGCTGGGGCGTGTGGATCGTCGCCGTGCTGTGGATCACCGGGCTGCTGCCGCTGGTGCTGGCCGAGATGGACGCGGTGAGCTGGAAGATCGGCGGCGCGCCGGTGTCGTTGCGCAGCCTGTTCGAAGGGGCGCTCAGCGCGGTGGCGGTGCTGCTGCTGATGCTGTGGCTGTCGGCCACCATCGAAGCGCGGCTGCTGCGCGCCAGCACCGTGCACCTCAGCGTGCGCAAGATTGCCGCCAACGCCACCCGTGCGGTGCTGCTGCTGGTGGGCCTGCTGGTGGCGCTGTCGGCCGCGGGCATTCCCCTGGGCGCGCTGGGCGTGATGGGCGGCGCGGTGGGCGTGGGCATCGGCCTGGGCCTGCAGCGGCTGGCAGCCAACTACGTCTCGGGCTTCGTGATCCTGGCCGAGCGCAGCCTGCGCATCGGCGATCAGGTGCGGGTCGACAACTTCGAAGGCCGCATCAGCGACATCACTACCCGCTACACGCTGATCCGGGCGCCTAGCGGCCGCGAGTCGCTGGTGCCCAACGAGTTGCTGATCACCCAGCGGGTGGAAAACCTCACCTATGCCGACAGCAAGCTGGTGCTGACCACCGTGGTGCAGGTGGGCTATGGCACCGATGTTGATGCGCTGATCCCGCAGTTGGTGGCGGCCGTGGCGGCAGTGCCGCGGGTGCTGGACGATCCGGCGCCGGGCGTTCGGCTGTCGGCGTTTGCCGACAGCGGGCTGGAGCTGACGATCGCCTTCTGGATCGACGACCCGGACAACGGCCAGGTCAACGCGGTGGGCGATGTCAACCTGGCGATCCTGCGCCTGCTCAATGCGCAGGGGGTGGAGATCCCGTTCCCGCAGCGGGTGGTGCATGGCCTGCCGGCTGCGCCGGCAGTCGTGGAAGTGGCGGCTACGCCGCCACGGGCCACCGGCGCCTGATCAGGCCACCGTCACCGGGATCTTGCCGATCTTCGCCTGCCACTCCTTCGGGCCGGTGGTGTGCACGCTGGTGCCCTGGCTGTCCACCGCCACCGTCACCGGCATGTCCTTGACGTCGAATTCGTAGATCGCTTCCATGCCCAGGTCGGCAAAGCCCAGCACCTTGGCGCCCTTGATGGCCTTGGCCACCAGGTAGGCCGCGCCGCCCACGGCCATCAGGTAGGCGCTCTGGTGCTTCTTGATCGCCTCGATGGCCACCGGGCCGCGCTCGGACTTGCCGATCATCGAGATCAGCCCGGTCTGGGCCAGCATCATCTCGGTGAACTTGTCCATGCGCGTGGCGGTGGTGGGGCCGGCCGGGCCCACCACCTCGTCGCGCACCGGGTCGACCGGGCCGACGTAGTAGATGACGCGGTTGGTGAAGTCCACCGGCAGCTTCTCGCCCGCAGCCAGCATGTCCTGGATGCGCTTGTGCGCGGCGTCGCGGCCGGTCAGCATCTTGCCGTTGAGCAGCAGGGTCTGGCCGGGCTTCCAGCGGGCCACCTCGGCGCGGGTCAGCGTGTTCAGGTCGATGCGCTGGCTCTTGTTGTAGTCGGGCGCCCAGGTCACGTCGGGCCACAGGTCGAGGCTCGGCGGATCGAGGTAGACCGGGCCTGAGCCATCGAGCTGGAAGTGCGCATGCCGCGTCGCCGCGCAGTTGGGGATCATCGCGATCGGCTTGCCCGCGGCGTGGGTCGGGTAGGTCTTGATCTTCACGTCCAGCACCGTGGTCAGCCCGCCCAGGCCCTGCGCGCCGATGCCCAGCGCGTTGACCTTTTCGTACAGCTCGATGCGCAGTTCTTCCAGCTTGTTGGCCGGGCCGCGCTGCAGCAGCTCGTACATGTCGATGTCGTCCATCAACGCTTCCTTGGCCAGCAGCACCGCCTTCTCGGCCGTGCCGCCCACGCCGATGCCCAGCATGCCCGGCGGGCACCAGCCGGCGCCCATCGTCGGCACCGCCTTGAGCACCCAGTCGACGATGTCGTCGCTGGGGTTGAGCATCTGCATCTTGCTCTTGTTCTCGCTGCCGCCGCCCTTGGCCGCCACGGTCACGTCCAGCTTGTCGCCGGGCACCACCTCCATGTGGATCACCGCCGGCGTGTTGTCCTGGGTGTTCTTGCGCGCAAAGATCGGGTCGTCCAGCACGCTGGCACGCAGCAGGTTGTCGGGGAACAGGTAAGCGCGGCGCACGCCTTCGTTGACCGCATCGCTGATCGAGCCGCTGAAGCCTTCCCAGCGCACGTCCATGCCGATCTTCAGGAAGACGTTGATGATGCCGGTGTCCTGGCAGATCGGGCGGTGGCCCTCGGCGCACATCTTCGAGTTGGTCAGGATCTGCGCGATCGCGTCCTTGGCCGCCGGGCTCTGCTCACGCTCGTAGGCGCGGGCCAGGTGGGCGATGAAATCGGCCGGGTGGTAGTAGCTGATGTACTGCAGCGCGGCGGCCACGCTGTCGATCAGGTCGGCCTGGCGGATGGTGGTGGTCATGGCAATCTCACTCTGAGACGGGGGGTGGCTGGACTGAGCCTGCCAGTGTAGCCACCGCACCTGCTGGCAGGCTGACGTGCCGGGCATGGGGGTTTGTGGGCCCATCGGCGGTGCGCACGCCGTCGCTCCCTAGAATCCGCCGCCGACCCGATGCTTCGTCCGACCTGCCTGCACCGCCCATGAATCCCCTCGCCACCGTCGTGTTGTTGCCGCTGCTGGCCGGCACGCTGGGCTGCGCCTGGGCAGGGCGCCATCCGTCGCCGGGCCGGCGCCGCCTCACCGCCTGGTGGGCCGCGGGCGTGGCCGCCGCGGCGCTGGCCCTGCTGCTGCAGCAGGCGCCGGCGGTGTTTGCCGGGCAGACGCTGCTGTGGCAGGCCGAATGGCTGCCGGGCATCGGCTTGAACCTCGGCTGGCGGCTCGACGGCCTGGCGCTGATGTTCGCGCTGCTGATCACGGTGGTGGGCCTGCTGGTGATCCTGTATGCCGCTTACTACCTGCATGACGACGACCCGGCGGGCAAGTTCTACGCGCTGCTGATGCTGTTCATGTCGGCGATGCTGGGCATCGTGCTGGCCGACAACCTGTTGCTGCTGGTGGTGTTCTGGGAGCTGACCAGCGTCTCGTCCTTCCTGCTGGTGGGCTACTGGGGCGCCAGCCCCAAGGGCGGCGCCGAGGCGCGCACCGGCGCGCGCATGGCGCTGACGGTCACCGGCGGCGGCGGGCTGGTGATGCTGGCGGGCATCGTGCTGCTGGGGCAGATCGCCGGCACCTACGAGCTGAGCCAACTGCTGGGCCGCGGCGAGGCGGTGCGCGCCCATGCGCTGTATCCGCTGGCACTGGTGCTGATCCTGGTGGGCTGCTTCACCAAGAGCGCGCAGTGGCCGTTCCATTTCTGGCTGCCCGATGCCATGGCCGCGCCCACGCCGGTCTCGGCCTACCTGCATTCGGCCACCATGGTCAAGGCCGGCATCTTTTTGCTGATGCGGCTGTACCCGGTGCTGGGCGGCACGGCGCTGTTCGAGTGGATCGTCGCGCCGGTGGGCCTGTTCACCATGGCCTACGCGGCCTACGTGGCGGTGTTCCGCCACGACCTGAAGGGCCTGCTGGCTTACTCCACCATCAGCCACCTCGGCCTGATCGTCTTCCTGATCGGCCTGGACACGCCGCTGGCCGAGGTGGCGGCGGTGTTCCATGTGCTGAACCACGCCACCTTCAAGGCCGCGCTGTTCATGACCGCCGGCATCATCGACCACGAGACCGGCACGCGCGACATGCGCAAGCTGGCCGGCCTGATGAAGCTGATGCCCTGGACCGCCACGCTGGCGATGGTGGCTGCCGCGGCCATGGCGGGGGTGCCGCTGGCCAACGGCTTTCTGTCCAAGGAGATGTTCTTCGCCGAGGCGGTGGCCGGGCGCAGCCACTTCCTCTTCGGGCTGATGGTGCCCGTGCTGGCCACCTTCGGTGGCATCTGCTCGGTGGCCTATTCGCTGCGCTTCATCCACGACGTGTTCTTCAACGGCCAGCCCAAGGGTCTGCCCAACCCGCATCCGCACGAGCCGCCGCTGTTCATGAAGGCGCCGGTGATCCTGCTGGTGGTGCTGTGCCTGGCGGTGGGCGTGGCGCCCGGCATCACCTACGGGCCGATGGTGCAGCTGGCCGCCACCACCATGCTGGGCCATGCACCACCGGCCTACCACCTGGCGCTGTGGCACGGGCTGAACCTGCCGCTGTTGATGAGCGCGGTGGCTCTGGCCGGCGGCGTGGCCTTCTACATGGCGCTGCAGCGGCGCTACAACCTGCACCTGCACCACCCGCGCGGCCTCACCGGCCGGCTGCTGTACACGCGCTTGCTCGATGGCCTGCTGCGCGGCGCACGCGGGCTCATCGGCGGGCTGGACACCGGCTCGCTGCAGCGCCACGTGGCGGTTTTGTTGAGCGTGGCGGTGGCCGCCGCGGCCTGGCCGTTCATCGCGGCGGGTGTGGGTGCGGGTGTGGGGGCGGGTACGGGCGCGCCCTCGGCCGGCACCCGCACGCTGCTGCCGGCCGATGCGCTGTCGGTGCTGGTCTGGGCCGGGCTGCTGGCGGTGTGCGTGGCCCTGGTGCGCGGCCATCGTGATCGCCTGCAGGCGGTGGTGCTGGTGGGCGTGATCGGGCTGATCACCGCGCTGACCTTCGCCGCGCTGTCGGCGCCCGATCTGGCGCTGACACAGTTGTCGGTCGAGGTGGTGTCCACCGTGCTGCTGCTGATGGGCCTGGCGCTGCTGCCCCCCACCAGCCCGCGTGAATCGAGTGCGGCACGGTGCTGGCGCGACGGCGCGCTGGCGCTGGCCGGCGGTGCCGGCATGGCCTGGCTGAGCTGGCTGGTGCTGACGCGCGACCATGATTCGATCTCGTGGTTCTTCCTCGATCGGTCGTTGCCCCAGGGCGGCGGCAGCAATGTGGTCAACGTGATCCTGGTCGACTTCCGCGGCTACGACACCTTCGGCGAGATCGCCGTGCTGGGCATCGCCGCGCTGGGCGTGTTTGCGCTGCTCGACGGCTGGCGGGTGCGCCGGCCGGTGGCCGATGCACAGGGCCGGCCCTGGCGCTTTGCCCGGCCGCCGCTGATGCTGCGCCACGCCGCGCGCCTGGTGCTGCCGCTGGCGCTGGTGCTCAGCGCCTACCTGTTCTGGCGCGGCCACAACCTGCCGGGCGGCGGCTTCATCGCCGGATTGGTGACGGCGGTGGCGCTGGTGCTGCAGTCGATGGCGCTGGGGCAGGCGCGGGCCGAAGCGCTGCTGCGGGCCGCTGGCGGGCAGCGCTTCGTCCGCTGGATCGGCGTCGGCCTGGGCATCGCCGGCCTCACCGGGCTGGGCGCTTTTGCCTTCGGCCAGCCCTTCCTGACCAGCGCCTTCGGCCACCCGGTGCTGCCGCTGCTGGGCGAGCTGCCGCTGGCCAGCGCCGCGCTGTTCGACCTGGGCGTCTACATCACCGTGGTGGGCGCCACGCTGCTGACGCTGTCGGTGCTGGGCGCCGCCAGCCGTGGCGGCGGCGCCGCGCCGGCGCGCGGGGAGGGCGCGTGATGCCCTCGATGGAGTTCCTGCTGGCCACCGGCATCGGCGCGGTCACCACCTGCGGCCTGTGGTTGCTGCTGCGCGGCCGCAGCTTCAGCGTGGTGCTGGGCCTCACGGTGCTGGGCTATGCGGTCAACGTGTTCATCTTCGCGATGGGCCGGCTGTGGCGCAACGCACCGGCCATCCTGGGGCAGGGCGGGGCGGTGGCAGATCCGCTGCCGCAGGCGTTGGTGCTGACGGCCATCGTCATCGGCTTTGCCACCACCGGCTTCGTCATCGAGCTGGCGCTGCGCAGCCGCCACGACAACGGCAGCGACCATGTCGACGGCCACGAGCCCGGCACGCCGCTGCCCGACGATGCCGGTGCAGATGCGGTTGCGGATGTGCGTGCGGAGGTGCCGCGGTGAGCTGGCTGCAGACCCACGGCCCGGTGCTGCCGGTGCTGCTGCCGGCGGCCACCGCCATCGTGCTGCTGCTGCTGGGTGATGGCAGCGGCAGCACCCCGGATGCCCGCCGCCTGGCCTGGGGCCGGCGCCTTGCGCTGGGCTCGGCGCTGCTGGGCGGCCTGCTGGCGCTGCTGCTGATGAAGCAGGCCGACAGCGGGGCGCTGACGGTCTACCGGCTGGGCGGCTGGCCGGCGCCGTTCGGCATCGTGCTGGTGGTCGATCGCCTGGCGGCGCTGATGCTGGCGCTGACCTCGGCCATCGCACTGCCGGTGCTGCTCTACGCCAGCGGCGGCTGGGACGCACGCGGCCGGCACTTCCATGCGCTGCTGCAGTTTCAGCTGATGGGGCTGAACGGCGCCTTCGTCACCGGCGACCTGTTCAACCTGTTCGTCTTCTTCGAGGTGCTGCTGATCGCCAGCTACGTGCTGATGCTGCACGGCCGCGGTGGCCCGCGGCTGCGCGTGGGGCTGCATTACGTGGTGCTCAATCTGGCGGCATCGGCGCTGTTCCTGATCGGTCTGGCGCTGGTGTATGGGCTCACCGGCACGCTCAACCTGGCCGATCTGGCGCTGCGCGTGCCGCAGGTGCAGGGCCCCGACGCGGTGCTGCTGCGCACGGCGGCGCTGTTGCTGCTGGTGGTGTTCGGCTTCAAGGCGGCGCTGGCACCGCTGTCGATCTGGTTGCCAGCCACCTATGCGGCGGCCAGCGCGCCGGTGGCCGCGCTGTTTGCGATCATGACCAAGGTCGGCGTCTACGCCATCCTGCGGGTGCATGGCGTGGTGTTCGGCGACGCGGGTGCGGCCGCTGCCGACAGCGCCGCGCTGGTGGCCCAGCCGCTGCTGCTGCCGCTGGCGCTGGCCACCGGGGTGATCGGCGTGATCGGCGCGCTGGCCGCGGGCACGCTGGCGGGGCTGGTGGCCTGGCTCACGGTGGCCTCGGTCGGCACGGTGCTGGCGGCCGTCGGCCTCTACAGCACGGCGGGCTGGGCGGCGGCCATCTACTACCTGGCGCACAGCACGTTGATCGTCGCCGCGCTGTTCCTGCTGGCCGAGTTGCTGGGCGCGCAGCGCGGTGCGGCCGGTGGCCGCCTGGTGCCGGCAGCGCCGGTGGCCCAGCCGGCGCTGCTGGGCATCCTGCTGCTGCTGGCGGCGGCCTCGGTGGCGGGGCTGCCGCCGCTGCCGGGCTTCATCGGCAAGCTGATGCTGCTGCAGGCCTCGGCCAGTGCGCCCGGCGGCGCGGCGCTGTGGGCGGTGCTGCTGGGCGGTGGCCTGCTCACGCTGATCGGCCTGGCGCGGGCCGGCAGCATCGTGTTCTGGCAGGCGCATGCCGAGCCCGCTGCATCCGGCGTACCTGGCGCATCCGGCACGCCCGGCACACCCGGTGTCCTGGCGCCGCCGCGCGGGCTGGCCGCCACCGGGCTGCTGATCGCCGCCAGCGTGGCGATGAGCGTCTGGGCCGCGCCGCTGCTGCGTTATGCACAAGCCGCCGCGCTGCAGCTGGGCGACCGCGCCGCCTACGCCGCCGCGGTGCTGCCCGAGGTGGGCGGCGCGGCGGCGCGCAGCACCCGCCCCTACACCGGCCGGATCCCACCGGCTGCGGCACCCCGATGAGCAGGCCAACCGATCCCGATCCACGCCAGCCGCCCGGCTGGCTGGCGCACCCGTGGTTGTCGCTGCTGCTGGCCCTGGTGTGGCTGCTGCTGCAACAGAGCGTGGCGCTGCCGCAGCTGATCACCGCGGCGGTGCTGGGCCTGGGCCTGCCGCGGCTGCTGTACGGCTGGCTGGGCCCGGCCCGTCGGGCGCCGCCCCGTGCCGGGCGCCTCGGCGTGGCGGCGCGCCTGGCCATCGTGGTGCTGTGGGACATCCTGCGCGGCAACCTCGCCGTGGCGCGCCTGGTCTTGTCGCCCGGTGCGCAGCCGCGGCCGGCGTGGGTGCGGCTGCCGCTGGCGCTGCGCCATCCGGGGGCCGTCCACCTGCTGGCGTCGGTGGTCACGATGACGCCCGGCACGGTGTCGTGCGTGATCGACGAAGACCGCTGGTTGCTGCTGATCCACGTGCTGGACGGCGATGACCCCGCCGCGGTGGTGGCCGAGGTCCGCCAGCGCTACGAGCAACCGATCCGGGAGCTGTTCGAATGATCATCGAGTGGGCCCTGCATGTCGCCACCGTCGCGGTGGCCCTGGCCGCGCTGCTGTGTGCCTTGCGCCTGTGGCGCGGGCCCAGCGTGGCCGACCGCATCCTGGCGCTGGACACGCTCACCATCAACGCGGTGGCGCTGGTGGGCCTGCTGGGTCTGCGCTGGCAGACGGCGTTGCTGTTCGAGGCGGTGCTGATCATCGCGCTGCTGGGCTTCGTGGCCACGGTGGCGCTGGCGCGGTTCGTCGCCCGTGGCGACGTCATCGAGCAGGGCCACGAACAGGGGCAGCCATGACCCAACTGCCGCTGTGGTTGCAAGGGCTGGTGGCGCTGCTGCTGGTCACCGGCGGGCTGTTCACGCTGGTGGGCGCGATCGGGCTGCTGCGTTTTGGTGACTTCTACATGCGCCTGCACGCGCCCACCAAGGCCTCCACCCTGGGGGTGGGCGGTGTGCTGCTGGCGGCCATGGTGCTGGCCTGGGCGCGCGGCGAGTGGGGGCTGCAGCCGCTGCTGATCACGCTGTTCCTGTTCATCACCGCGCCGGTGTCGGCGCACCTGCTGGCCCAGGCGGCGCTGCACCTGGGCCTGCCGTCGCAGGCCGGGCCGGCGCCCGACCTGCCGATCGATGCGCCGGGCGACGCGTCGGTCGATGCGTCGGTCGATCCCCCGGGCGCTACGCCCCCGCGCGGCGATTGACCCGCCGCGCCGGCCCGCCACCGGGCGGCCGCGTCGGCGCCGCCGTCAGCGCGCCGCCGGCAGGCCCAGCACCCGGCAGGTCTTGCCACTGCGCCCGTGTTGCAGCGCCGGCCCGGCCTCGCCCACGATCTGGATGCCGGGCAGGCCCTGCCGGTCGCAGAAGGCGCGCAGCGCCGCGCAGCCGCGCGCCAGCGCCGCAGCGGCCTGCGCGGCGGGCAGCGGCAGGCGCAGCACCAGCGTGTGACGGTCGCGCTGCTGCAGCTGGAAGTCGAACAGCCGGGCCTCGTCCTCCAGCACCGTGGTCAACGCCATCGGCAGCAGCGTGACCGACCGGCCGCGCGGCGCGGCCAGCTGCAGCGCGTCGTCGCAGCGGCCCAGCACCTCGATCACCGGCAGCGGCGAGCCGCAGTCGCAGGGCTCGGCCATCAGCGTCAGCCGGTCGCCCAGGTCGTAGCGGATCAGCGGCTGCGCAAACTGCGCCAGGTGCGTCAGCAGCGTGGTGTGCGACAACACGCCGGCTGGCACCGGGTGGCCCTGCGCGTCCACCGGCTCGAGCAGCACCCAGTCGGTGTTGGCATGCAGCCGGCCATGGCTGCATTGCCAGCCGATGGCGAGGAACTCGGACGCGCCGTAGCTGTTGCACAGCGCGCAGCCGAACACCTGCTGCACATGCTGGCGCACCGCGGCGCTCAGCGTCTCGCCGCCGGTCCACACCTCGCGCGGGTGGATCGCCAGCCGGCCCGACTGCGCCTCGTCGGCCAGCAGGGCCGCGGCACTGGGGTAGGTGGCGATCAGCGTGGGCGCAAAGTCCTGTAGCTGGGCCAGCAGGTCGGCGGTGGGTTGCAGGATCGAGAAGCAACGCAGCCGGGCGGCCATCCAGGGGTTGAGCCGCTGCAGCCGCAGCGTCGACACGTAGGTGGCAAAGTGCCCGTCGGTGGCACCGACGAAGGCATAGCGCTCGCCCAGGCCCAGCGGGTCGAGCCAGCGCTGCAGCGGATGCGGCAAACACCGGCGCAGCGATTCCAGCGCGTCGTACACCGCCATCGCCTGCGCGTCCTGCACGAAGATGGCGGGCTCGCCGCTGCTGCCCGAGCTTTCCCACACCTGCCAGCGGCCGGCAAAGGCCTGGCCCGCACGCGCGGGGTCGGCGATGAATTCACGCAGCGCATTCAATTGCAGCGCGGGGTCGGTGACCCAGTCGTCGAAGCGCTGCATCAGCTCGGCCTTGCGCACGATCGGCCAATGGGCCAGCGGTGTGCGGCCGGGCGTGACGCCCTTCAGGCGCTGGCGGTACAGCGGTGATCCGGCGCGCGCCACGTCCACCAGGCGCGCCAGGCGCGCGGCCTGGCGGCGCGCCAAAGCGGGCGCATCGTCGCCGTTGGCGGCCAGCACCTCCAGGGTGGCCTGGGCCAGGCGCGTGGCATCGAACACCGGCGCATCGGCGCCGCGTGGGGCCGATGCGCCGGCGCGCGGGCCGGTCATGGCGGGCGCGGCGCGTGCATCGCGCCGGGCCATGGTGAGACTCGCGTGTCCGCCTTGCCTGCCGTCATCGCGCCTCCTTGCAGGGCTGCCCAGGTGGTCAATGTCGCAGACGCATGGCCACCGATGCTTGCGTGCGATCAAGCTCCCGCCCGTGGCGGCGGAGTGCCGGGTTTGCAGCGCCGCTTGAGATTCGTCATGCCGTGGCCACGCGTTGCAGGCACAGTGCCGTCCCATGAGCATCCGCAACCTCGACTCCCTCTTCACGCCCGCCTCGATCGCCGTGATCGGCGCGTCCGACCGCCCCGGCAGCGTGGGCGCCACGGTCTGGCACAACCTGCACCAGGGCGGATTTGCCGGGCCGCTGCTGGCCGTCAACCAGCGCGCGGTGGTGCTGGATGGGGTGCACGCCTGTGCCCGCGTGGCCGATCTGCCGCAGGTGCCCGAGCTGGCGGTGATCTGCACCCCACCGGCCAGCGTGAGCGGCCTGATCGCCGAGCTGGGCGCGCTGGGCACCCGCGCCGCGGTGGTGCTGACCGCCGGGCTGGACGCGGCGCAGCGCCAGGCCATGCTCGATGCCGCTCGGCCGCACCTGCTGCGCATCCTGGGGCCCAACGGCATCGGCCTGCTGGTGCCGACCAGCGGCATGAACGCCAGCTTCGCCCACACCGACGTGGCACCCGGCGAGCTGGCCTTCGTCTCGCAATCGGGCGCGCTGGTCACCGCGATGCTGGATTGGGCGAAGGGCCGCGGCATCGGCTTTTCGCAGGTGGTGTCGCTGGGCGAGCATGCCGACATCGACTTCGGCGACATGCTCGACTGGCTGGCCAGCGATCCACACACCCGGGCGATCCTGCTCTACATCGAGTCGGTCACCTCGGCGCGCAAGTTCATGTCGGCCGCGCGTGCGGCGGCGCGCAACAAGCCGGTGATCGTGGTCAAGTCGGGCCGCTCGCAGCAGGGCCAGCGCGCGGCGGCCTCGCACACCGGCGCGCTGGCCGGTGCCGACTGGGTGGTGGATGCGGCCATCCGCCGCGCCGGCATGTTGCGGGTGGACACGTTGCAGGATTTGTTTCTCGCCGCCGAGACGCTGGCGCGCTGGCGCGACAACCGCGCCGAGCGCCTGCTGGTGCTGACCAACGGCGGTGGCGCCGGCGTGATGGCCGCCGATGCCGCCGCCCATGTGGGCATCGAACTGGCCGAGCTGGCCCCGGCCACGCTGGCCAGGCTGGACGCGGTGCTGCCGGCCAACTGGTCGCACGGCAATCCGCTGGACATCATCGGCGACGCGCCGGTTGCGCGTTATGTGCAGACGCTGCAGGCGCTGGCAGGCGACCCCGCGGCCGAGGCGGTGCTGTTCGTGCATGCGCCCACCGCCATCGTGCCCAGCGCCGACATCGCCCGCGCGCTGGTGCCGCTGGTGCAGCCGCAGCCGGGCCAGCGGCCGCACCTGCTGGGCTGCTGGCTGGGCGGGCCGGCGGTGGCGTTGGCGCGCCAGCAGTTCAACGACGCCGGCATCGCCTGCTATCCCACGCCCGAAGAGGCGGTGCATGCCTTCGCGATGCTGGTGGCCTATCGCCGCAACCAGGCCCAGCTGCTGGAGACCCCGGCCGCACTGGTGGCTGACCCGCGCACGCCCCAGCGTGCACCGGCGCGCGCCGAGGTGGCCGCGCTGGTGCGCCGCGTGTTGGCCGAGGGCCGCACGATGCTGTCCGAGCCCGAGGCCAAGGCGGTGTTGGCGGCCTACGGCATCCCGGTGGTGGCCACGCGCCTGGTGGCGGTGGAGGCCGATGCCGCGGTGGCGGCGGCCGAGGCCATCGGCTGGCCGGTGGCGCTGAAGATTGTCTCGCCCGACATCAGCCACAAGTCCGATGTGGGCGGCGTGGTGCTCGACATCGATGACGCCGCCGGGCTGCGCGCCGCGGTGCAGGCGATGCTGGCGCGGGTGACGCAGCGCCGGCCCGACGCCACGCTGGCGGGCCTGAGCGTGCAATCGATGGTGCGGCGCTCGCAGGCGCGCGAGCTGATCGTCGGCGCCAGCATCGACCCGGTGTTCGGCCCGGTGATCCTGTTCGGCCAGGGCGGCACCGCGGTGGAGGTGCTGGCCGACCGCGCCATCGGCCTGCCGCCGCTCAATGAGCCACTGGCGCGTGCGCTGGTGGCGCGCACCCGGGTGGCCAAGCTGCTGACGGCCTGG